>PLCG01000109.1 GCA_003135575.1 Nitrososphaerota archaeon | reverse complement strand
ACTGGCAGGCGAAGGCGTGGGGCGCCGCGCTCGTACTCGTATTCATCATGCTGGCTCTCAACCTCCTCGTCAAGCTGACGGTCGGGAGGAGGTTCGCAAACGTGAGGGCAGAAAATTAGGTGGTCATGACGATAGAAATGCAGAAAGAGAACGAAAAGAAGGGCCTCGATGAAAGCGCCAACATGTCTGGAGCGAACAACAACACGGTCCTCGCTTCCAAGATGAAGGTAAGAGGATTGAAGGCTGGATTCGGAAAGTTGGAGGTTCTGAAGGGAATCAACCTCGACATCCCGCAAAACTGCGTCACGGCGATTATGGGGCCATCCGGTTGCGGAAAGACCACGTTCATTCGGTGTCTCAATAGGATTCATGAGCTTACTGCCGGCGCGACGGTCTCAGGAGAGGTATCGCTCGACGGCGACAACATCTATGCGCCAAAAGTGGATCCCGTGGCAATACGTCGCAGGATTGGGATGGTGTTCCAAAAACCAAACCCGTTTCCCACAATGTCGATCTACGACAACGTCGCCGTGGGGCTGAAGCTAAACGGCGTCAAGAACAGGAAAGTGCTGGACGGGGTGGTGGAACGAAGCCTCAAGATGGCGTTCCTTTGGGACGAGGTAAAGGACAACCTCAACAAGTCCGGTGTCGCCATCTCGGGGGGACAGCAGCAGAGGCTCTGTATAGCGCGGGCTATCGCTGTGGAACCGGAGGTCCTTCTCATGGACGAGCCNNCACAACATGCAGCAGGCAGCCCGGGTGGCCGACTACACCGCGTTCTTCTACCTCGGAGAGCTGGTCGAATTCGGAGAGACCGCGCCGCTCTTTGAGAATCCGAGGCAGGAGCTGACAGAGCGATACATCACGGGGAAGTTCGGGTGAGATACGAATGGCACGACTAATGGATCTGGGGATGGACAGGCTCAGAAACCTCGTCCTTGAGATGGGGAAGCTCTCCGAACAGACCGTCTCCACAGCGATAGAGGCCTACAACCTAGGCAAGAATATTCAGGAGGTCAACAGGTGGTCAAACAAGCTCAAACAGCTCGACGACCAGGTGAGCGAGCTTTCGATAGAGCTCATCGCGAGGTTCCAGCCGCTCGCCTCCGACCTGCGATACATCAAGGCCAGCATGGAGATCTCATACGGCTTCTACCGATACGGGCGTTATGCGCACGACATAATGGAGGTCCTCGAGACCTTCGGAGACCTCACCAAGTGCGACCACACCGTGGTCGAGGCCTCTGCCGAGAAGACAAAAGAGATGATCAAGCTCAGCGTCGAGGCTTTCGCGAACAAGGACGTGGAGCTTGCGCAAAAGATTACTACCATGGACGACTTGNNCGCCTACAGCGACTACATCAGGAAGCTCATGAAGGCGAAGCACGTCGACCTCCGCTGCGCGCTCTCAGAGACACTGATCTTGCGCTATCTGGAGAGGATAGCAGACCATGCCACATACATCGGCAACTCTGTGATCTTCATAGTCAAGGGCGAAGAGCCCTCGCACTACGAGAAGAGCTAGCGTCTCCTCGACTTAACCAAGAAGACCGAGACGGCGCCTATCAGGGCAAACTGGAGGACAGACCCTCCCGAGAAGATCAGGAACGCGACGATCTGGCCTGTCTCTGCGAAGGAGTAATGAGTGGGCTGGGAGAGGGAGATCGCGAGCGTAATCAGGGCAAGGATGAGCGCCATGTAGGGCCCCCACCTCGCCTTGCGTGAAACCGCCACCGCGCAGACGATCCAGATGACCTCTCCTGCGAGTATCGAGGGGAAGAGGAAGCTCGGTATTCCGGGGGTCCCGTAGAGCACGTACAAGAAGAGCACGCCGAGCACGACCGAGGCGTAGACCAGCCAAGAGATCAGCTTCTCGAGGGTTGCCACAAAGCAGCCGGACGGAGGTTCGTATTTCAAGCATGCGCCCTGCAGGAATCGCCGCAGGCGGCTCGCAATTCTTTATACGCGCGACCGCGCGCCAGAAAAATCGCGGTTGGCCTTGGACCTCGCATCCTTCGTAGCCTTCGACCTAGCCTCGTTCGCCGCATCGTTCATCCTGCTCTTCTCGGTGTTCGACGTCGTCGGCACGGTCCCGGTCTTCCTCGCCCTCACGCATGAATACCGTGACCAGCGCGCGCAGATCGTAAGGGAGTCCGTCATAATCGCCACGGTCATCCTCCTCGTCTTCGCGACCGTGGGCCCGATAATCTTCCAGGTTCTCGGCATCACCATCAACGACTTTAAGATCGCGGGAGGTATCATCCTCTTCATCATCGCGCTCGACAACCTCAGGGGCAAGATCTCCCAGACGAGGACCATCGCCGCTGGAGAGATTGCTGCCTTCCCTCTGGCAACCCCCCTCATGGCGGGGCCGGGTGCGATCTCGACGGTCATGATCTACGCGAACCCTCCCTACGGCCTCCTCGAGATATTCCTCGTGATCTTGCTGAACTCGTTCGTCACCTATCTCATCCTGGAGCGAGCCTCTTGGGTGCAGAGGGCGCTGGGCAACAACGGCACCCAGGTGTTCACGAGGATTGTGGGCCTCCTGATCGCCGCGATAGGGATCGCGTTCATCAGGGAAGGCATCCTCGGCATCATCCAGGCGTCCGGGGGCGTGGCGACCTAGGATGTCGCGCGCAAGCTACAAGGTCGTCATCTCAGGAGTCGTCCAAGGCGTGAGCTTCAGGGCCTCGCTGAAGGACGCTGCGATTCGTCACCACGTGGACGGATGGGTAAGGAACAGGGATGACGGGGCCGTGGAGGCTTTGCTCCAGGGAGAGGAGGCGCACGTGGAGGAGCTTCTTGCATGGGCACGGGTCGGCCCCCCAGGAGCGGCGGTCCTCTCGGTGGACAAGAGCAGATTGGATGACTGCCCGCCGCAGACGGGTTTCCACATCATCATACAGGGCTCGGCGAGCAGGCGCCCGGCCAACCGTTAAATCCCGTGACGAAGAAGGGAACAAGAAACTTGAAGACGGTCGCGCTGATCAAGGGCGACGGCACCGGACCTGAGCTCGTCGATGCGATGCTCCTCGTCCTGAAAGCCAGCGGCACGAAGGCCCGGTTCGTGACATGCGAGGCGGGCGCCGAGTGGTGGGAGAAGCACGGAGGCCCGAGCATGATCCCCGAAGAGACCTGGAAGGTTCTCCAGGAAGCGGACTGCTGCTTCAAGGGTCCAACCACCACGCTTACTGCCCCGGGCACGCCCCGGAGCGTCGCGGTCAGCATCAGGCAGAGGTTCGACCTCTACGCCAACGTGAGGCCCATCAAGACCTTCGCCAACCACGTCGGTCCTCTGGGCAAGGTAGACTTTCTGATGGTCCGCGAGGGCACGGAAGGCCTCTACTCCGGGATCGAGTACAAGCTGAGCGAGGACGTCGCCATCGCGGTCAGGCTGATAACGAGGAACAAGTCCTCCAAGGTCACGAGGTTCGCGCTCGAGGAGGCGAGGAAGCGCCGCTGGAAGAAGGTCGTCGTCATCTGCAAGGCGAACATCCTGAAGCTGACGGACGGGATCTTCCTCGACGCCGCAAGGCAGAACGCCAAGGCCTACCCCGGGATCGAGCTCGAGGAGCTCTTCGTCGACAACTTCTCCCAGCAGCTCGTGAAGAACCCGGAGCGCTTCGAGCGCAACGTCATCGTGGGGACGAACCTCTTCATGGACATACTCTCCGAGGAGGCGTCGGGCCTCGTGGGGAGCATCGGGATGATCTACTCTGGGAACTTCGGAGACAAGTACGCCATGTTCGAACCCGCACACGGGAGCACCCCGAAGTATGCCGGAAAGGACAAGGTGAACCCAACCGCCACAATCCTCTCCGCCGCCTGGATGCTCGAGTACATCGGCGAGAGGAGCGCGGGGAGGGCGATATTCGACGCGACGATGAAGNNGATGAAGGTCGTCTCAGCTGGAAAGGACGTGACCTACGACCTTGGCGGGAGGTCGGGCACAAAAGCGATGGCCAAAGCCATCGCGAAGCAGGTACGCTGACCGGGCCCTTCATCGGTGCCGCAGTCGCTTCAGGGTGTCGCCGGGCACCGCCCTGAGTACGCCGATTGCCAAGATGCTCCCGACCGCCGTGAAGAAGACCCGCTCGAGGGGATATGCGTAGAAGATCGCCGTCCAGTAGACCATCATGCCCCCCTTGGGCGTAAAGTTGTTTATCCTGACCAATACGTTCTCCGACATTATCCCCCCGGCGACGTGGGCGTTCATCGTCGAGACGAAGACTATCGAGACGACGAGGATCGCGAAAGAGACGAACCCGACCCACCTCTTGTTCGCGAGCGAGACGAGCACGAACACGGCGGTGGCCAGAAAGTGCATCCAGAGATAGGGGACCGGGACCGAGCCGACCTGGATTACGACCGCCGAGAGAGGGTCCAGCAGGTAGATCGCGAAGAGCAAGACGGAGAGGCCGGCGACCCTGCCGAACTTGCCCTGTATCGCGTAGCCCGCGGTCACCGCAGCGACCACGCCGGGGATGAAGTCCAGCCCGTCGAAGGCCACGGTCTTCCCGAGGGCGAACGACACGAAGGTGCCGACGAGGACGGACAGGCCCCCAGTGAAGGGGCCGAGGATCATGCCTGCGAGCGGGCTAAAGACGTTCGCCATCGAGAGGAAGCTGACGCTCCCGACCAGCCTCGAGACTGGGATGAGGTTCAGCACGGCGTAAAGCGCCGCGAAGATCGCGACTGTCGCGAGCTTTCGCGTCCCGATCCGTGATTGCAATGCGCTGGACCCGTGCCGATTCCAATCGGCTTAAAGTCTTTGGGCCGTCCCTTGACACATCGGCGATTATTTTGCCTCTTCTTGCGCCCCGAAATGGCCGGTCGTCCTGCTAAAGTTTTAAGAGTCCTTCCCAATCTGTGCTCACGGAATGGCGACAAGCGAGGACCAGCTCAGGCGCAACGCCGAGCTGAAGCTCTGGATGGAGACGAGGATAGGCGAGCTCCAGGAGGAGATCGACCGGCTGAAGGAGGCGCTCGCTGTGATAGACTCCGTCCTTCGCGCCTCGAGCTTCAAGCCTGCCGCGGAGCTGGCTTCGAGCAGTCCCCGCGCTCCCGCAGGAGAGCCGACGGAACCCCTGGGGGAGCCGATACCCGAGATCCGCGAGCTGAGGAAGGACAGGGGAGGCGAGACCATCGCCGTCGCACAGGTCACCAGTCAGAAGCTCAAGATAGAGCCGGTCGCCGAGGTCAGCCTAAAGGCGGACACTCCGCCCTTCAAGTCGTTCCTCCTGGGAAAGATCCTTTCGGGGATGAAGTCTACCGACGAGGACTCCATCGCAAAGGGCCGCCTCAAGAAGGGCGAGGAGCTGCGATACTCTCTCGCAGAAAGGAGCGGGAAGATCTCCTCCCTGGTGATCGAGAACTACCGGGACAAGGAGAGGCTGACCGAGATACTCAACACTGTGTCTTGGACTTTCTCAAGGATGCTCGAGAAGTAGCCTAGCACCTAAGGTCCTGCGTCACGTTCTGCTGGTGCGTCGGTGGCGTGAGCACTATGGGCGCGAAGCAGACCTTGTCGAACGTCCCGTTCTGGAACTCGAGATATCCGGTCAGCGTGTAGTTCTCGCCATTCCTGAGCCTCACGCTGTAGTGCGCAGGATTGGCCTCCAAGTCGAAGGTATTGCACTGGCCGCCCAGGTTCATCTGGGG
This sequence comes from Nitrososphaerota archaeon, assembly GCA_003135575.1. Taxonomy (GTDB): domain Archaea; phylum Thermoproteota; class Nitrososphaeria; order Nitrososphaerales; family Gagatemarchaeaceae; genus Gagatemarchaeum. The sequence continues at coordinate 5,334 of PLCG01000109.1, read as the reverse complement.
CGGCGCGTGGCAGTCGTATGACGGCGTCTGCCCTGGGTCAGAGCAGTGCTGGTAGACCCAGGCGTTGCACGCGGGCAGGCCGACTATCGTGGCCCTTCCTCCCTCTGAGGAGGTATACGTGCCGCTCACGCTCACGGTGTAGGGGTTCGTCTGGTAGCTGACGGAAGCGACGTACCNNGTCCTTCCCTCTCTCGATGGTCGGCTCCCGTTCGTACTCTGGGTGAGCCCTCGCTGGAGGCATCAACGATTTCTGCCTCTTGCTTCGCGCGGGCGATAAAAACGAATCCCTGAGATGGCGGCCCTCACTTCCTCACCGTGATTCCCCTCACCATCTCGAGGGCCTCAAGCTCGCCGATGACGCCTCCGCCGACCGCGCCCTCGACGATGAGCGTGAGGTTCGCGTCCCTCACCATGTCGGGGTCGTCCGCCAGCGCCTGCCTCACGATTATCCCGTGCTTCGCGAGGACACCCGTCACCCTCGAGATGACGCCCGCAGCCCTCGGGTCAGCCTCGATGATGATCGCCGAGCAGCCGATGCTCGAGACCACGCCCAGCAGACTCGCCCCGGCCGGGGTCAGCCCCCCGAAGATCGAGTAAAGGAACGGGTGCGTCCTTATCTTGGCCGCGGTCTGCTTCACCACGCGCCTGTCGGTGCCCGCGTCCCTTGCGAGGGCGGAGTAGTCGACCTCGAGGCCGCCGACGAAGAGCTTGCCGTCGTTGGAGACCCTTATGCCATACTCGAGCATCTTCCTCACGACGAGGAGCCTGGAGCCCTGCCTTGCGAACTCCCGCTCGATGGACGGCCAGAGGCCCTTCAGCTGGTTCCTGTTGCCCCTCGTCCCGCGCCACACCCACGCTTACGCACGGCCCAGTTCTACTTCGGGGGGCTCTCTCCGTAGGCCTTCGTGACGGTGACGCCGTCCACGAGGACCCACGGGCAGAGCGTGGGCGTGTCGACCTCCCACCACTGCACCCACTCTCTGTCCTTGGAGAGCAGCCTGACCGAGGAGAACATCCTCTCGAGGCTGTCGCTGATCCTTATCCCCTTTATCGGCGCCTTCACCTTGCCCGACTCGACCAGGTAAGTTCCATCGCGCGGGACCGTCGAGAACTCGCCCGTCCTGTAGTTCTTGAAGCGCGTGTACCAGTTGCTGGTGAGGATGAGGCCGTGCCTCATCTCCTTCACCATCTCCTCGTAGCTCGAGTCCCCTGCGCCGACCTCGAGGTTCCACGGCCCCGGCTCTATGAGGCCGGCGTTCCCCGTGCTCTTGGTCTTGAACCTCTTCGCAGTGGAAAGGTTGTGGAGGTAGCTCCTCAGCACGCCTCCCTCGACGAGCTTCGTCGACTGCGTGGGCAGGCCCTCGTCGTCGAAGGTGCGCGCCCCGAGGCAGCCGTCCCACTTGCCGTGGTCGGTCAGGTCAAGCTTCTCCGAGGCTACCTTCTTGCCCATCTTGCCAACAAGGTACGATGTCCCGGCCTCGACAGAGAACGCCGAGGCAAAGTCGCCGATGAGGCTGAGCAGGTTGGAGGCCACTGTAGGGCTCATGAGGACCTGGTAGTCCTTCCCCTCTTCTGGGAGCTGCTTGGCGTTGCGCATCCTCTTGGAGTGCGAGCCCGCCCTGGCCCCCGCCATCCCTGGTTGGAAGTCGCGCACGTTGGCGGAGCAGGACAACCCGTGCCCGCTAGCATCCCTGTCCGTGAACGCCCTGATGTTCAGGAGTATCCTTGAGTTCGTGTCGCTCCCGACGGTCCCGTTAGAGGACATGAGGTGGTGCGACACTGTCCCGGCCTCGAGGCTCCCTGCCGTCCTCTTCGCCCCGGCCGCCTCGGCGGAGGAGATGGCCTCCTGCACGTAGCCCGAGAGGAGCCCCTCCGCGTTCTCCAGCTTCTTGTCGTGGTCTGGCCTCGGCTTGTACGCGCGCCCGCGCGAGGGGAGCGGGACGTACGCCGCGTCCTTCGGCAAGCTCATCATGCTCTTGTAGAGCAGTCCGATGAAGCGCTCGAGGCTCCCCTTCTCCGGGTTGGACGAGCTCCCGATTATCCGCCTCCCGCCCTTGGCGAGGTAGACCACCTGTCCGCTCTCGTTGACGTTCTTGGTGACCGTGACCGAGCTGTTCGCGAACCTTGCCATCCGCTCGTTCGAGACGACCGTTATCAGGACCGCCTCGTCCGCGCCGAGCTTCTTGGCGACCGAGACGCCGAACCTGTTCGACTCGGCCGGACCCATCGTCTTCGCCATCTTGCTAGCTACCACCCACTATCCTGACTCCCCCGAGCCAGGTATCCGGACCGCCCGTCCAGACGGGGATCCCCTGCATCGGGTCGCCCTTCCCGCAGTTCGCGGCCTCGAACTCGAGCCTCTTGCTCCGGCCTCTGACGCTTCCCCACAGTGCGGGGGTGGTTATCTCGAGGACGGGCGCCTTGACCAGCCTCGTCATCTCCCCGTTCTTGATGAGGTAAGCCTCCAGACCAGTGTATCTCTGGTTCAGGCGCTTGTCGTCGATGTTCCACTCTGTGAACGACTTTAGGTAGACCCCGTCCTTCACCTCCTTCACAAGCTCCTCCGTGGTCGCGTAGTCCCCCGGCTCGACGAATGTGTTCGACATCCTGATGATCGGCTCCCTGTCGAAAGCGGTCGCCCTCGAGGAGCCGTTGTTCTTCACCCCGAGGTAGGAAGACGTGCTCCTGTTCTGGAGGAACTCCGTGATCTTGCCGTCGACGATGAGCCGCCTCTTCCTCGACGCCACGCCCTCGTCGTCGACGGGGCTGTAGCCGTTCGAGTGCGGTATCGTGGGGTCGTCGCTCACGTTCGCCTCCTCGCTGCCGACCTTCATCCCGAGGCTGTCCTTGGAAAGGTAAGACTCGCCCGCCTGCGCTCCCTCCCTGCCGAGTATCCTGTCGGCCTCCTGGGGGTGCCCAACCGACTCGTGGGCGGCTATCCCCGAGAGCTCAGGCCCCAAGACGACGTCCATTATCCCAGTAGGCGCTTTCTCCGCCTCCTTGAGCACCCGCATCACGGTACTCGCCTCCGTCTCGACGAGGTCCACCAGGCCTATCCTCTTGACTATCTCAAGGCCGCCGCTCTCTCCCTGCTGGATCATCCTCTGGGCCGCGTCGCCGCCCTTGAGAGCGGTGAGGATGGCGAAGAAGTGGAAGCGGGGCACCCTGCTCTCGACCCTCCCTCCGTCGCTCGTGACTACGTACTTCTCCTCGGCCCCTGCCGAGGCCACCATGATCCTGTTGGGTATCTTGACCCTNNACGCTCTTCTCTAGCTTCACGACCTTGCCGTCGATCTCAAGGAGCAGCGATTTCAGCCAGTTCGGGTCCGCGTTCTCCACCGCCTCCTTCTCAGGGACCTTGACCTTCCTCTTCACGGGCTTGGACGCGTCCATGCCTATGGGCTCTTTGACCAGCCGGGCCGAGGACTTTGCCATCTTGAGCGTCTTCGCGGTAAGGTCCTTCACGCGTTCCCTGGAGATGAGGTTCGTCGCGCTGAACCCCAACGCCCCGCCGACGATCACCCTCATGGCGATCCCGAAGCTGTCGTCTATGATCGCGGGCTGGGGCTCGCCGTTCTTCAGGAGGAAACCAGTTCCAGTCCCGCCGTGTATCCGAGCCTCTGCGTAGTCAGCGCCCAGCCTTCGGGCCTCGCGGACACAATAGTCGGCTAGGTCTTTGTATTCTTCATGTAACAAGCTGCCAATCTCCCAATCAACCGGCGGGCAAGGCCGGCCGTTCGTTATTTCTACCTTGCTGTAGTGGCCTACACGTCGATCCATTCGTTCCGGACGGGCAGGAAACCCGAGTCCGGCTTCTCCATGGCGTACTTCAGGAACAGCTCCGGGTGCTCCGTGTGGATGGGCGCGACCCGCTTCGCCCCTATCCCGCTCACCAGCCCGCGCAGCTGCTGGGGCATGATGTGCCCGGAGACGTGGATGTGGTAGAGGGGCATCCCGTAGAAGTCCAGCCATTCGATGAGCCTCTGCATGTCCAGCTCCATCTCCTCGTTGTAAGGCTCAGAGGTAGACTGGATGTAGACGCTCCCAGAGGTCGCCTTGACACCGACCATCCCCTCCATGTCCGAGAGGGACGTGGCCACGACGTATCGCTTCGGGGTCGCCGAGAGGTCCTCAGAGGTTATCACGTCTGCCTTGGCCGAGACCTCCTCCTCCCACTTCTCGTACCTCTTCTTGTTGCGCCTGTAGATCACGACGTTCCCCTTTCCCAGCCTAGGCAGGCCTTCGATGTGACCGTCGCCTTCGAGGACCGAGATGAGGTAGGCCTGGCGCATGGATATCGCCAGCTTGCGGTCGGTGCCCTCGGCCGCCATGTGGAAGGAGGTGAGCCGGTCGGTGTCCATGCCCGAGAAGCTCGCCATCACCAGCCCCTTGGCGTCTCGGATCACCGTCTCCAGCTTTCGGGCGACCTCCTCCTCGCTCGAGACCCCGCCGCCGACCATGTTGGTCGCCTCCGTGAGCAGGAGGTTCGCGTCGCTCTCCGCCGCCGCCCGTGCGAAATCCTGGGTCAGGTGCGAAGCCCTCCCGTGGGCCCTCAAGTCCCCGGTGTAGACGAACGAGCCTGTCGACGTCTCGACCATGAGCCCGTAGGCCCCCGGGATGCTGTGGTCCACATGGACGGGCCGGACCGCGATGCTGCCGATCTTCACCGTGGCGCCTGTCCTGAACGTCTTGTAGCCGAGCCCCCGGTAGTCCGTCTCGAAGGATGATCGCTTCGTGTCTGTTATCGCCGCCATGAGCCTCTCGGTTGTCTCGCCGCAGTATACGGGGACGTCCCGATGGACCATCGAAAGGTAGCCGTAGTGGTCAAGGTGGGCGTGGCTGAGGAAGATGGCATCGACCTTCTTCTCCCCCACGTCCCAACTGTATACTCCCTCCACTCTTGGGATTATCCCGAGGCTGAGGAGGCTCTCAGGCCGCCTGGGTGAGACGTACGGGTCGGAGAAGAACCTCGCCCGCTGGGTTATCGACATGCCGAAATCGAGCATGATCCTCACGTCCTTGTCCTCGACAAGGATCTTGTTCCCGCCTATCTCGCCCACGCCGCCGAGGACCGAAACCCGCGCCACGGGCCGACGAATGCCCGCAAATATTTAAGTCGCCGCTTGCGAACCTTCAGTCCCAGTGGCCGCATGGTCTCGCTTCGTCTATTAGCTCCCCTTCTCTCACAATCCGACCTGTCGCAGCCCCTCGTGATTCTCGCGATCGCAATTGCTCTTGCGGGCCTGGCAATCCTCATCCTCTTCGCTAGAGACAAGATCTAGCAAAAGCTTACCTACCGATCTCGTCGGCAGCGCGTGGGAGATTGCTCAAGGG
>PLCG01000071.1 GCA_003135575.1 Nitrososphaerota archaeon | reverse complement strand
CATGGCGCGTTCGGGGCGCTCGCGTTCGGCATCGGCACTACGGAGGGAGAGAACCTCCTCGCGACGGGCGAGCTCTACTCGTTCACCGTCCCAGAGTCGATAAAGTTCAACGTCAGCGGAAAGTTCCAGAGGGGAGTCTACGCGAAGGACCTGGTCTTGCACGTCCTGGGTACGATGGGGGAGGGTGGCGCGTCCAAGCGCGTCGCCGAGTACGGCGGGCCGACCATCGACTCCCTGGACATGGAGGGAAGGTTCACGATCTGCAACCTATCCGTCGAGATGAGCGCGAGGACCGCAATCATCAACCCTGACGCCAAGACCCTCGCCTACGTCAACGAGGCCCTTGCTCGGAGGAACATGACGATGACGGACGAGATCAGCGGGATGTTCGCGAAGAGCGACCCCGACGCGAGCTACTCGAGGTCGGTCGACGTGGACGCCTCGACCGTCGAGCCCACAGTCTCACTCCCCCACTCGCCGGCGAACGCAAAGCCGGTCAGCCAGGTGAGCGACCACATCGACACCGTCTTCCTCGGCTCGTGCGCGAACGCGCGCGAGGCCGACCTCACCATCGCCGCCAAGATACTCAAGGGGAGGAAGGTCAGCCCCAACACCAACCTCCTCGTCATCCCGGCGAGCAGGCGCGTCTACAACTGGGCCATGGACAACGGCCTCCTGAAGATATTCGCGGACGCCGGCGCGAACATCGAGTCCTCGAACTGCGGGCCCTGCTTCGGCAAGCACATGGGCATCCTCGCCCCCGGCGACCGCTGCCTTAGCACGAGCAACCGCAACTACAAGGGGAGGATGGGCTCGCCTGAGGCCTTCATCTACCTGGGATCTCCCGCGGTCGCCGCAGCGACCGCCATCGAGGGAAGGGTGGCAGACCCCCGGAAGTACCTGCCCGCAGGTGAGAATTAGAGATGCAGATGAGGGGCAAGGTCGCAAAGAAGTTCGGCGACGACATCAACACCGATTACATCATCCCCGCCTTTTTGCTTCAGGAGAGCTGGGACAAACAGTTCTTCGCGGACCACGCGTTCGAGGGATACGACCCCTCCTTCGGGCCTGCCTGCAGGGCGAACAAGGAGAGCATCGTCGTGGCCTCGAACAACTTCGGCTGCGGCAGCTCGAGGGAGCAGGCTGTCTACGCGATCAAGTACAACAACGTGGTGGCCGTGGTCGCCCAGAGCTTCCCTGACATCTTCTACCGCAACTGCCTAAACAACGGCCTACTGCCCATCCAAGTCAACGACACGAGCAAGATCGCGGTCGGTGACGAGCTGGTCGTCGACCTCGACGGAAAGACCCTGAAGGACCTCACTGCGGGAAGCGAGTATCCCATCATCGCGACCGACGCGGTTATAGAGCTGATGAAGAAGGGCGGCTTCCTTGGCTTTGTCAGGGAAAGGCTCCGGCAGAAGCTAAAAACAGCGCCGATTGGGAACTCGTAGAAGTTGGCACGACAGCGGCGCACTTCAAAGGCCACGCAATACTCTATCGCGCTCATAGAAGGGGACGGCGTAGGCCCTGAGATCTCCAAGGCCTCGCTGGTCGTCATCGACGCCCTGCAAGAGAAGCTCGGACTGAGCTTCTCGATCAACCAAGCGCCGGCGGGCGACAACTGCAAGAAGAGGACGGGCGTAGCGCTCCCGGAGTCGTCCATCAAGACGATCCGCGAATCCGACGCGTGCCTCAAAGGTCCGGTCGGCGAGACGGCAGCTGACGTGATAGTGAAACTGCGGCAGATGCTCGACCTCTACGCGAACATCAGGCCTGCGAAGAGCCTCCCCAACGTGCCTTCTCTGAAACCTGGCATCGATATGGTCATCGTGAGGGAGAACACCGAAGACCTCTACAAGGGGCAGGAGTTCGAGTTCGACGGGGGCGTCGTCGCGCTGAGGACAATCACGCGGTCCGCCTCCGAGAGGATCGCCAAGTACGCGTTCGAGCTCGCCGAGCAGAGGGGCGAAGGGCGCAAGGTGCTCGCGGTCCACAAGTCCAACGTGCTCAGGAAGAGCGACGGCCTGTTTGCGCAGGTTTGCAGGGAGGTTTCAAAGTCTCATCCCAAGGTCTCGTTCGGCGAGATGCTTGTCGACTCCGCCGCGATGAACCTCATCCGCGACCCGCTCTCCTTCGACGTGATAGTCACTACGAACCTCTACGGGGACATCCTCTCCGACGAGGCGGCCCAGCTCGTCGGCGGGCTGGGGATGACGCCATCGGCAAACATCGGGGCGGACTTTGCACTCTTCGAGCCGGTGCACGGAGCCGCCCCCGACATCGCGGGGAGGGGCATCGCTAACCCCATTGCGATGATCCTCACCGTCGCCATGATGCTGGACTGGCTATCGAAGACGAAGAAGGATGAGGCTTGCTCAGAGGCGGCCTCAGCAATCCGCGCCGCAGTGAATCATGTTCTCGAGGCCGGCACGAGGACGCCCGACCTGGGCGGGAAGGCTACCACAATGCAGGTCGCAAAGGCCGTCGCAACGGCGATAAGCTAATAGCCAAGTAGGGACAATGAGGTCGTCTTCGAGCGTAATTAGAGAATATGACGTTGCAGCCCACGAAGAAGATTTGGTTTGACGGGGCCTTCGTGCCCTGGGAGGAGGCAAACGTTCACGTACTCACGCACGCGCTACACTACGGCTACGCGATCTTCGAGGGCATCAGGGCAAACTCGACACCCAAAGGCCCGGCAATCTTCCGCCTCAGGGAGCACATCAAGCGCCTCATGAACGGCACAAAGGTCTACAGGATGAAGATGCCCTTCACAGAGGACGAGCTCGTCCAGGGCTGCCTCGAACTCGTAAAGGTCAACGGCCTCAACGACTGCTACATCCGCCCGATCGTCTTCAGCTCCTACGGGGAGATGGGGGTGAACCCGCTGAAGAACAAGATCTCGGGCGCCATTGCGGCGTGGGAATGGGGCGCCTACCTGGGCAACGAGGGCATGGAGAAGGGGATACGCTGCACGATCTCGAGCTGGTCGAGGATTGACCCGAGGACGATGCCGCCGCACGCAAAGTGCTCCGCGAACTACGCCAACTCCATCCTTGCAAAGATGGACGCGCTCTCAGCCGGCTTCGACGAGGCGATACTGCTCACCACGAACGGCCTAGTGGCCGAGGGATCGGGAGAGAACATCTTCCGCATCAAGGACGGGGTCCTGTCGACGCCCACAAAGTCTGCGGGAGTCCTCGAAGGCATAACGAGGGACTCTGTGATCCAGATAGCAAAGGACAACGGCATCCCGTTCAAGGAGGAGGATTTCATCCGCGAGGACGTCTTCGCGGCCGACGAGCTCTTCCTCTGCGGGACCGCGGCGAACGTGACGCCCATCAGGGAGGTGGACAACCGGATGATAGGGAACGGGACCTTCCCGATCACGCGCAAGATCCAGGACGCCTACATGAACGCCATCCACGGCAAGACGGCGAAATACGAGCCTTGGCTGTCCTACGCCAGCGCGCCCGCCATATACAACACCGCATCCGAGAAGGTTTAAGCAGAAGATTTTACGCGCGGCCTCCGGAAACTAGTTGACCAGGGAAGCCGACGTGGTCGTCATCGGCGGAGGCCCGGGGGGCTACGTATGCGCCATCAGGTCAGCGCAACTCGGGCTGAGAACCGTCCTCGTCGAGAGAGACCAGCTCGGCGGGATATGCGTCGCCTATGGGTGCATCCCGTCCAAGGCCCTCATCTCAATGGCCAAGCTATACGAGAGGGCGAAGGACGGCGCGAAGTTCGGGATAGTGGCTGACGGCATCAGAGTCGACCTGGCGGCACTCCAAAAGTGGAAGTCAGAGGTCGTCTCGACGCTCGAGAACGGAGTCGCTGCCCTCTGTCGCGGCAACAAGGTCGAGGTTATCGAAGGGACGGCTGAGGTCATCAACGCGAAGAGGGTCAAGGTCATGACCAGCGGCGGGACCGAGGAGATCGTCACGAAGAACATCGTCATCGCGACAGGCTCACGAGCAATATCCCTGCCCGGCCTGGAGTTCGACGGCACGCTCGTGCTCAGCTCAACGGAAGCGCTCGCCCTCGAAAAGGTCCCCGAAAGCATCCTGGTGGTGGGAGGGGGCTACATCGGCCTCGAGATTTGCGGAGTCTACCAGAAGCTCGGCAGCAAGATCACCATAGTCGAGGTGACGGAGCAACTCCTTCCGGGGACCGAGCCCGACCTAGTGAGGCTCCCCCAGAAGAACCTCGAGAAGAGGGGGGCGCAGATACTGCTAAAGTCCAAAGTCCTCTCGCTCGAGAAGGGCGGCGGCAAGGTCAAGGCCCGCGTGTCCACCCCGAGCGGAGAGGTCGTCGTGGAGTCCAGCATCGCGCTCGTGAGCGTCGGGAGGGCGCCGCTGACGGCCGAGATGAACCTCGAGGGGATGGGGGTCAAGACCGACGCCAAGGGCTACATCGTCACCGACCAGCGGATGAAGACGAACGTCGAGGGCGTCTATGCCATCGGGGACGTGCGGGGCCAGCCGCTGCTCGCCCACAAGGCCATGAAGGAAGGTGCCGTGGCAGCGGAGGTCATCGCTGGTCAGCCGAGCGCCGCCGACTGGAAGACCATCCCCTGGGCAGTCTTCTCAGACCCGGAGATCGCGGGAGTCGGGCTGACGGAGAAGGCTGCGGTTGAGGCTGGCCTCCAGGTCAAGAGGAGCAGATTCTCGTTTGCCGCCTTGGGTCGCGCTCTCGCCTCAGGCGAGGCGGAAGGGTTCGCTAGGATAATCTCGGACGCGAAGACCGGTCTGGTCCTCGGCGTCCAGATCGTCGGGCCAGAAGCCTCGAACCTCATCAGCGAAGCGGCCCTTGCTATAGAGATGGGGGCCACCGTCGAGGACATCGCTCTAACGATCCATCCACACCCAACCCTACCGGAGGCCATCATGGAGGCCGCAGAGGTGGCAGCGGGTAGGCCGATCCACCAGGTGAAACTGTGAGCGCGACTCTGCTAGACTTGGGCAGAAAGGAGTACGGGCAGGTATGGGAGCTTCAGCAACAACTCGTGGCGGCGAGGGCCGCAGGCAAGGTCGAGGACACGCTCATCCTGGTCGAGCACGAGCCCGTGATAACACTCGGCAGAAAGACCACGTCCGAGAATTTCAAGCCGCAGGATATTCCGGTTTTCAAAGTCGAGAGAGGAGGCGATGCTACATTTCATGGGCCCGGACAACTCGTGGGGTATCCGATTATCCGCCTCGCGACGCCCAACGTCCAGGCGTTCGTCCGTAATCTCGAAGAGGTGCTCATCCGCGCCACCCGGAGCTTCGGGATCGACTCGGCCCGCGTCGAGGGTCACCCGGGAGTGTGGGTGGGAGGCAGGAAGGTCGCCTCAATCGGCGTCGCCGTGACAAATTGGGTAACCTTCCATGGATTCGCACTCAATGTCAACACGGACCTTAGCTACTTCCATCTCATCAAACCATGCGGGCTCGACCCGGACAAGATCACTTCGATGAAGGACTTGCTGGGAAAAGAGATTCCGTTCGAGAGCGTCAAGAGGGCCGTGGTGGAAGATTTCACAGAGGTCTTCGAATGCCCCCTCCAACCGACTCCTATGGACCAGAGCCCATCTCTGCCGCAGGCCTGAGGAAAGATTAAGAAGCCCAGCTCGCGCGCGGAAAATTTCTTGCCAAAGGCCCCGAAGATCACCTACACGACCCTCTTCGCTGACGAGAGCATCCACCCCAAGTACGAGGCGGCCCTGAAGAAGTTCGCCTCTACGCACCTGGGCAAGCACTACGCGATGCACATCGGCGCAAAGGAGGTGCGCTCGGCAGCGGGCGAGTTCGAGCACCGGAGCCCGATCGACACTTCGATAGTAGTCAGCTACTTCCCTGTCGGCCAGAGGGAGCACGCGAAGCAGGCCATAGACGCCGCAAAGCGCGCGTTTCCCGCCTGGAGCGGGACGCCCTGGCGCGAGAGGGTAAAGATCCTAAGGCGCGCAGCCGAGATAATAGACGAGAGGAAGTTCGAGATCGCCGCCACCATCACCTACGAGGTCGGGAAGAACAGGCTGGAGGCGCTCGCGGAAGCCTGGGAGGCGATCGACGCCATCAACCTCTACGCCAAGGTCATGGAGGATAACAAGGGATACGCGAAGGAGACGGAGGGAGGCCCCGGCGAGCACGGCAAGATAATCGCGAGGCCGCTCGGGGTCTGGCCCGTCATCTCCCCTTTCAACTTCCCATTCATGCTCGCCAACGGTATGGCGACGGGCGCCTTGCTCACTGGGAACACGGTCGTCCTGAAGCCCACGAGCGAAGCCCCGCTCACGGGCCTGATGCTCTACAAGGTCTACAGGGACGCAGGCGTGCCCGCGGGAGCGGTCAACTTCGTGACAGGCCCAGGGCCAAATTTCTCGGTCGAGTTCACGGAGAACCCCGACGTAGCCGGCATCACTTTCACCGGATCGAGGGTCGTCGGGTTGGGCCTCTATCGCGAGTTCCTCACCCACCAGCCCTACGTGAAGCCCATCCTGCTTGAGCTGGGCAGCAAGAACCCTGCCATCATCACAGCGAAGGCGGACCTGAAGAAGGCCGTCGAAGGGATCGTCAGGGCGGCCTATGGATATAGCGGGCAGAAATGCAGCGCCAACTCGCGCGTCTACGTCCAGAGCGCGGTGAAGGACGAGTTCCTAGACATGCTGAAGGCGAGGCTGGAGTCCCTGAAAGTCCAGGACCCGAGGGAGAAGAGCGCCTTCATGGGGCCAATCATCAACGACTCGGCGATGGAGACGTTCGTCAGGGCCGTGAAGGAGGCGAAGAAGGACGGAGGGAAGGTCATCTTCGGAGGGAACGTGATCTCCAAAGGAGACTTCAGCAGGGGCTACTACGTCCAGCCCACGGTCGTCACAGGCCTTCCCGCCAGCCACGAGCTCTTCAAGAGGGAGCTCTTCGTCCCGTTCCTGGTCGTCGCTGAGTTCGCTGACCTAGACAAGGCCATAGACGAGGCGAACGACACCGACTATGGCCTCACCGCGGGCATCTTCAGCGAGGACAAGAAGGAGGTCGCGAAGTTCATGGACAAGATCCAGTTCGGAGTCGTCTACGCAAACAGGAGCGGCGGCGCCACCACGGGCGCGTGGCCGGGTCCCCAGAGTTTTGTCGGCTGGAAAGCCAGCGGCTCGACCGGGAAGGGCATAGGGGGGCCGAGCTACCTGCTCACCTTCCTGAGAGAGCAGTCGCAGACCGTCGTCTCGTAGCCCGTCCTGCCTTAGGACGAGGAATCTTGGCGCCTGCTGTAGGCCCCGTAGATCAACGCGGCGACAAGTAGCCCGATTATCAGCGGCGAGAGCGTCGCTATGAGGCTCCCCACGCTCTCTCCGGGGAGCACCGTGAGAAGCGAGTTCGGGCGTGGTTGCGAATGTGGGCTAGGCGAAGTGGGCGCCCCGGCTTGATTCGCGATTGTTGCTGTGGTGAGAGTCGAGGGCACCGTAGATGAGCTCGCTGTCATCGTCGCCGTCGTGGTAACTGCGCTGGTGACGCCAGGGGCGGGCTGCGCCGGGTTCGAGGCAGCGCTTTGCCCCGCGCCTTGGTTAGCTGAAGAAGCCGAGCTGGCCTTGCATGGCGTCTGGGATGAGGAACAGGAGGTGGCGGTCGCCGCCGCTCCGCCTGCTTGAGGTGCAGCTGTTGTCGTAGACGCACTAACCGTTTGCGTGGTCGCCGCGTAACTGCTCGATCCCTGGTCCGCGTTCAAGGCCAAAATAGCCCCGCCCTGCGAAGCGGGGTTCGATTGGGGCAAGTACGTTGCAACGCCGACCAGAAGGAGCGCCAGGGCCAGGCCTCCGACAGCCCCCACGAAGAAACCCCCTCCTCTCGCTCCGCCGGTCATATGGACCCTTCAATGTCCACGGGGCTACTTAGTTCTAACATCTAGAACGGCTTCCTCCTCCACAATCTGACCGTTTCGAACCAGAAGGCGGCAACCCCCCCGACGGTCCCGACGAGGGCGTAGAGGTCTAGGAAGTTATAGTCCTCGATCACGTAGGCAGCCGCCACCGAGGTAAAGAAAACCGCGTAGAAGCCTAGCCTCGGGAGGCTGAACTTCCCCACATTGACAAAGGCCTGCAGTATCCCCGGGTCGACCTTCTTCGTCAGGAAGTAGTTCCCCATGTTGTCTTGCTCGATTATCCCCAAGCGGGTGAGCTTCTCGATGTGGTGGAAAGCCACGCTGGGGCTCGAGAACCCCAGCTCGCGCTGGACCTCCCTTACCCCTACCGGCTTGCCCTGCTTCACGACGTAGAGGTAGACCTTGAGGGTCTTGCCTCGAAGCTCGTACTCGATCTGGGCCTTCTTGTCCGCCTCCGAAGGCGCTGGGGCAGGGGCAGCCATCGCCTATGCGCTACGCGCCCCGGACATAAAACATACTCTTATGGCGGTCACCCAAGACTCGTCGCCCCATGACACTCGCGGGAAAGAGGATCTGCGTGGCGATCCCGGACACCATCCTCGAGGAGCAAGACTCCCTCCGTGAGAAGACCGCGAAGCTCGGCCAGATCGCCAGGTATTGCGCGATATTCGGCGTCGACTCGATTCGGGTCTTCCATGACCCACGTGGGAGGGGCGAGTCCGCCTTCATCAAGCGCGTCCTCGAGTATCTGGAGACGCCGCAATACCTTCGGAGGCGCCTCTTCCCTTTGAGCGAGGAACTGAAGTTCGCTGGGCTCCTGCCTCCGCTCCGCATACCATCACACAAGGCGAAGGTCCCTATCTCAAAGTTGCAGGCCGGCGAGTACAGGGAGGGCGTCGTGCTCGCGGACGGTTTCTCCGTTGACGCGGGCCTAGACATCCCGGTCACCTTGAGGAAGAAGGAGCCACCCCAGAGGCGCATCTCTTTGAAGCTCACCTCCGCCTCCGTGTCTCGGGTCGAGGGCCAACCCGTGGACCGCCGTGACATCCCGACCTACTGGGGCTACTCGGTGGAGGTCTCCGGCTCGGGCTCCCTCCTCTCGGACCAAGCATTCCCCCTGAAGGTCGCGACATCGCGCCACGGCGACCCGGTCGCCCGCGTCGCCAGAGGCCTGCGGATCAACATCCAGGGCTCAAAAGGAATCATGCTGCTCTTCGGCTCCCCCTCCAGAGGACTTTTCGAATCCATCGGGAAGGACCTGAGGAGCAAGGTGAACTACGTCGTGAACCTCTTTCCCGACCAGAACGTGGTCACCGCGAGGTCAGAGGAGGCGATCCTTTCCGGCCTCTATCTCTTGGGCCTCCTCTCAAGCCCCGAGCTCCCCCCGTTCGTGTGACAAGAAATTGCCCTGCTTCCGTGGCCTCCCTGAGCGCAGATGTTATGTCGGAAAACGATGATCTTAACGCGCTCTGGGGGTTCTGTCCACTCTACGGGGAATTCCGTAGAATGGACTTCGGGGCTTCTGCTCGGAGGATTGGAGTCATCCTATCTCGTTCCCCTTCACGGCTTCATATGTGCCCCGCGCTCCTGAGTGAACCTCACCCAGACATCTTATCTTCCCGCGACGCTCGATGTTTATCGCTGCGTTAGGATCGCGTTCGAGCTTGGCACCACAACTAGGGCATAGCCAGCTCCTTTCAGTCAGTTTCAGCTTCCGGTTGACGTATCCACAGACATGACATGTCTTCGACGTGAATGCTGGAGAGACGTACTCTACCGGGACTCCGGCCCACCCTGCCTTGTAGTCGATGTAGGATTGCAGCTGACGGAATGACCATAGGGCAATCCTACGTCTCCTCGCCTTCCCTTCTCCGTTCCCTCTCCGGTGGGCGTACCTAATCCCTTTGAGGCTCTCCAGCACTATTGCCTCGTTGTTCGCCCTTGCCTTTTCTACGATTAGGGTGGAAATTCTGTGTAGCTCCTGACTCGCGCGTTCCTTCTCCCTTCTGGAGTNNTGCGAACTTCTTCTTGAGACGCCGGTCCTTTGGGTGCCTCTCGTAGAACTTCGAGCGACGAATCCCATAAAGGGTATGAAGGCGAGCTACCTCAGAGAGGTCATGTATAGTGCCGTCACTCCCAACGATTGATTTCTCATTGAGGTCATAGCCGACCTTCCTTGATGGCTCTCTAGTCGGCTCCTCCTTGGAGAAAGCGATGACGATGCATGACTCAGTTATCGTGACCGACCCTCGCTTTAGGGTGTTGTCCATCAGGAATGAGCGTTGGTAGTCGCCATACCGTAAAGGGATGAGCACCCGTTCTCCCTTCTTGAAGGGAAGAGACAAGACAGAGTAGTTGAGCGAGAAGTTCGCCGAATCCATCTTGAACATCAATCTCTTCGCATACGGTCTTCGATGCCAACGCTTGTGCTTCCTTACGATTGACCACGCGACCTCAGCGACCGAGTAGGGAAAGTGAGAAACGACGCCATATCTCTTTTGGAATTCCTTGTAGATTCTGTTCCTGAGATTTAGTCTCCCTTTGATTTTCTCGGCCAGACAAATGCGAAGTGCGTCGTTCACCATGTCTCTGAAAGTGGAGAGGAGTTCTCGGGTCTGGGGAGTCGGTTCATAACCGAACTTTACTCCCTTGACTGCTCTCACATGCTAAAAGTCACATCAGATATTTAATCGCCAATGCGCAAGTATGCCCCGGAATTGCCCCCTTTGCGACCTGTTCCGGCGGGGAAAATTGCTGTAAAAGGTCGATTTTAGCTTGGTCTGGGCAATGTTTTTATCGGGTTGGCACCACTCGTTCCATCTTATAGGTATCAGGTGATTAGGAATCTCCAGCCTGGCGCAAAGAAAGACACTCGAACTCAAGAGCTACATGCCCCTTCCTTCTTCGAAGGCTAGGGAATTCTGGACCAGATGGAAGATCCTCCACATAAGGCAACTCTCTGAGACGGGACGCGCCACCGAGGAGCTCTGGCTCCCTGAAGCGGAGAGGACTGGAAGGGCGCTCGACCAGCTCTATCTCAAGCACAACGATTCGCCGAGGCATGACATCGCAGTCGACACCTCAACCCGATTCGCTGCAGGCTCTCCCTTGATGCTCGCGTCGCCGATGTATCTGGGCGACATGTCCTTCGGCGCCCTTTCCGGGGTGCCCAACGCCGCGATCGCAAAGGCCGCCGACCTCACGGGCATAATGGCAGGCACCGGAGAAGGCGGTCTCCTGAAGGAGGTGGCGGAGTGCAGCCGGATCACGGTCCAATGGGCTTCTGCGAGGTTCGGAGTCGACTCGAACTCGCTTACCAAGGGCCAGGCCGTTGTGATCAAGATCGGCCAGGGGGCGAAACCGGGGATTGGCGGTCACCTACCGGGTGTGAAGGTCACGACGCCTATCTCCGAGACGCGGCGCATCCCCGTGGGCACGGACGCGATCTCGCCAGCCCCGCACCATGACATTTACTCGATCGAGGACTTGGGCCAGCGCATCCTGGGCCTCAAAGAAGCGACGAGGAAGCCGGTCTTCGTGAAGGTCGGCGCCACGAACTACATCCCATACATCGCCTCAGGCGTGGCGAGGATGGGTGCCGCAGGGATAATCATCGACGGAGCCGGCGCTGGGACGGGTGCCGCCCCGTCCATCGTGAAGAACAACGTCGGCGTCCCCATCGAGCTGGCGGTGGCCTCCGTGGACTCGATACTCAGGAAAGAAGGGCTGCGGGACAACTTCACGGTCATCGCCGCCGGCCGGGTCAGCTGTCCGGAGGACTCCCTGAAGCTGATCGCGCTGGGCGCGGACCTCACGAGCGTGGGCACGGGCGCGCTCCTCGCGATCGGATGCCTCATGGTGCACAAGTGCCACCTCGGCTTCTGCCCTGCGATCCTCACGAACAAGATCTCGGACAGCCCGGTCAGGACCCTATCGATGGACCAGTCGGTGATCTGGCTCTCTAACATGGTGAGGGGATGGACGGAAGAGATGAAGCTGATCATGGAGCTGATGGGTGTCTCGAACTTCAAAGAGCTGAGGTCTCGGCGGGACCTTCTCCTCCACAACGGCTCCCTAAACCCGGAGACCCTCCAGATACTCGGCATCGACGCGAAGCAGCAGGGGGGTTCTTCTTCCTCGACAGCTCCCGTCGCGCCCTCAAGGGCTCCTCCGCGCGGGGCCAACCTATGGGACTTCGCGCGTTCCACGGCGCTATGGGAGCTTGCGGGGACCACGGGCAAGTCCCCAGGGGAGGCGCAGATTTCGAGCATGGGGTCGATTGGTCCGCCCTTCGTCGAGGCTCCCACGAGGCTCTCGGACTGGGTCGTCACCGACGGGGCTCAGGTCACGCGCCCCAGCATCGACCCGTATCGGGAAGAGATAGAGATCGTGAACTACCTTGCGCAGGGACGGATCAGGCTGGCCGCGCCTTTCTTCTTCACGCACCTCCCAGAGAACGTGCCGGACGACGTCCGAACGATCTTCGCGAGGACCGCCTCCTCGATGGGGCTTCTCTACGACGACTCCTCGGGCCGGCTGGGCGGAGGGCGCTATCCGGGGCGTGTGATCGCCTCCGACGAGGGCACCTCCCAAGGCTCCTTGATCCGCGCGGTCGACCTCAAGAGGCACCTCTCGGAAGGCTCCCCGGTCAAGGAAGGCAACGGCAAGCAGGGCACGTCCTTCCTGAGGATCCCGTCATCCACCAAGGCGCTAGAGTGGGTTCGCACGAACATCCAGGGCCTCGAGGCCTACCAGGGTTTCGTTGTCGACGAGGACGAAGAGGAGAGCGACCTCCAGCTCGAGCTATCGGTCTCCAAGCTCGACCGGATCCTGATCGAGACGGACGTGAGGTGGAAGTTCGACATCCTGGCAGAGGGCAACATGGTGAGGGGCTCAGAGGACATCGTGAAGCTCGTGGCGATGGGAGCCGACTGCGTGGGGTTCGGGAAGGCCGCGCTGCTCGCGGTCGGGTTCGAGGATGACCGGGAGATCGTCGTCGAGCTCCAGAAGCTCACCGACCACTTGGAGAACCTCGTCGTCGCGTTCATGAAGGACATCAAGCTGCTCGCGGGCGCAGCCGGGATGAGCAGCGTCGCGTCCTCGCTGGTGGGGAACAGGGAGATCCTGCGAACGGTCGGGCTCGACCCGAGCATCAGGAAGGAGCTGGGCATCAAACCGGCCGGAGCTGCGTGAGTCACACTTTGAGCGATTACCCAACGTACGACACGAGGTACGGGCAGCCAATCTACAAGGACGGCTGCGGCATCTTCGGGATCATCAGAAAGGACGGCGCTTCGAAGGTCTCCAACCTGGACACCCTCACAGGGATCGCGTGCATAAAGTACCGCGGCAGCGACCTCGGCGCAGGGTTCGCCCTCTTCGACCCCTCCTTGAGCAACGGAGGCCAGACCCACAAGATCAAGGCCTTCGTCAGGAACCAGAAGATCGCCGACAACCTCGAGAACCAGCTCGCCGCCGCGGTCAGCTCGCCGCGGGACGTCCAGATGCTCATGCCCGACGCTGTCGTCGGAAGGGAGCGCTTCGCGGTCTGGGAGGGCAACGTCAACACCTCCGACGACCCCGCACTGGAGAAGACCATCGACAGCATCAACGGCGAGCTCCTCTCCGACGGCAAGATCGACGGCCGCGTCTTCTCCTATGGAAGATACGTCGACGTCTTCAAGGAGGTCGGGTACCCGCTGGAGGTAGCAAAGGAATACCACCTTGACAAGGACACCAAGCACGCCGACGCTTGGATCGCTCACACGAGGCAGCCGACCAACTCCCCTGGACGCTACCCGATCTGGTCGCACCCGTTCGCCTCGATGGACTGCGCGATCGCGCACAACGGCGACATCAGCTCCTTCGGGGCCAACCTCGAGCAGCTCAACTCCTGGGGCCTCCGCAGCCACGTAGGGACGGACAGCGAGGTCATCGCCCGTCTCCTCGATCACTTGATCCGCGTGGAGGGAGTCTCTCTCTTC
>PLCG01000048.1 GCA_003135575.1 Nitrososphaerota archaeon | reverse complement strand
GACTCTATCCTCAGACTTATTCGCTCAATCATCTCATCCTAAGAATTCCTGTGCGTCCGAGGCAATTCGTATACATCATATTGCGAGGCTCCGAGTATCTCTCGTCGTTTATGGAGGACCCGTCTCTCAAGCGAGGCTCAGTCACAATTACTCCGGATAGCCTGAACCTCGCGTTCTCCAGAGAGGCTGACGAGCAACCAACGTTCGGAAACATCGGAATCGACGTAAACGAAAAGAATCTCACGTGGAGTGATTCATCGGGCCTGACCAAGAAAGAAGATCTCTCGGATGTCGCAGATATCAAGGAGCGGTACGANNCCGGTACAAGTTCTTGAGAGCGAGAATCGCCGAAAGGACGAGGCAGGATATGCGAACGAACAAGCTCCTCCAAGTCAAGTACGGAAGAAGAGAACGCAATAGAGCGATCCAGAGGCTACACGCCATCAGTTCACGAATCGTCGCTCATGCTAGGAGAACGAAGTTCGGAATTGTCTTGGAAGATTTGAAGGGGATAAGAAAGCTGTATCGCAAACGCAGTGGCCAAGGAAGGTCATTCAGGGGCAGGATGAACTCGTGGTCGTTCCGAGAGATTCAGAGGCAGATAGAGTACAAGGCAACATGGTCGGGCGTACCTGTCTATGACATTAAAGCAAACAAAACATCCCGAAAATGCCCTAACTGTGGCTCCTCTCTAGTTCGTGTGGGAGAACGCAATCTGAAGTGCGTTTCATGCAATCAGACCGAGGATAGGGATGTTATTGCCTCGAGGAACATAATGATGGCCGCATCAGTCTATGCGGATCGGTCTTCCAAGGGAAGCGGTGAGGGGGAATCCCGAAGGCAGGAGAATGCGGGTAATCCTCAGAGTGGATGGAAGAAAGTTAGCTTTGACGACTAGTCGGAGCATCAACAGGACGGAGTCTTTTGGCTATCGGGCAGAAACTGTGGATCTTCGGGTCGGTCCCAAGCCCAAGGCCATCGTATGAGTACTTCTTCCTCGCCTCGAGCCAGACCGCCTCCTCCGATGGCTCTCCCCTCAGGTGCATCATCTCGTGCTCCTCGATTATCGGCCTCAGGCGGCAGGTCGAGCACATCTGCTTCACAAAGGCGACGCCGTGGAGCGTCGAGTTGAACAAGATGAGAGCGCCGGTCCCGCCCATCAGCCAGACGATCGCCACGGCAGTGACCATCCCGAAGGCGTGCAAAAGTAGGTACGCGAGGGCTGTCGTGGCCCCGAGGAGCGCCAGCCCGAGCAACTTTCCCTCCTTTCCCCTCGGGAACGAGAACCCGATGGCCCTCCTGGGCAGCGACGACAGTAACAGCGGAGGAAACGCCAGCTTGAACACGTACGAGAGGGGCAGGATCGTCACATCCCCTATGGTTGTGACTCCGCCCGAGAGGCCAAACGCCCGCGTCAGGGAAGATGGCCTGCTGAGGTTCTTGGCGTGGGCGCCTTTGAGGGTGACCGCAGGCCCATCGCCCTCCGTGTTGTCCATGGAATCCGCTGCGTTGGTTACCTTCCCCGCGCGCTATTTATGCGTGCTAGTCAAGCTGTGGGTAATCTTCCTTAGCCTGGAGGCGACCCTCGACTCGAAGCTCTTGAATTCGTGGGCTGCGTTGGGGGTAAAGTCCAGCGAGAGCGGTGAGATAGAGATGGCCTTTAGCTTGTGGNNGTCCGAATCCCTTCTGAAGTTCGGCATCCTCGAACCCCAGAGCCAGTAATAGGGCCTTCCTCGCGGGTCCTCTCGCTGCAAAACAGAGTCCCTCCACTTCCTCGCCTCGAGTGAAGTTATCTTGACACGGGTCTTCCAGTTCGTCCCCCAGGGGAAGTTCACGTTTAGCATGTCTGCGCCCTTCGGCATCCCTCGGTCTAGGACCTCCCTCAGGATCTCTGCGGCGATCCTCGCGGGGACGGCGAAGTGGGGGTCCTTCCTCCCGTGCATCAAGATCTTGTTCTGGGGGACCTCCATCGAGAAGGCGATCGCCGGGATGCCGAGCAGCGCAGCGGAGAGGGCGGCCGCGACGGTACCGGAGGCAAAGATGTCCTGGATCGTGAGGTTCTCTCCCAGGTTGATGCCGGAGATCACCGCGTCGGGCCTCCTTGGCAGGATGCTGTGCACGCCGATCATCGTGGAATCGGCTGGGCTCCCCGAGACCGCGTAGCAGACGCGGTGGCCTACGTGCACCTTCGTCACGCGCAGCGGCTTGTTGAAGGTAAGGCTCATCCCGGCTGCGCTCTGCTCGCCGTCGGGGCCTATGATCATGACGCTCCCCAGGGAGGACGCGGCGTCCGCGAGCGCTATTATGCCGGGGCTGGTCACTCCGTCGTCGTTCGTGACCATTATGAGGTGATCTTGGTCCAAGCTTCTCCCTTCTCGCGTGAAGAAGAGATAAGCTTCTCCTTCACGAGATACGTGCCGAATCGCAGAACAATTTTCGATATCTGTTTAAAACTTAGGCACAAGCCTAATAAGGGATACACGAGGGTCAGCATTATCCGAGAGTTAGTCGAGGAATGAGCCAGCAACAAGTCCAGCTTAAGGTATTGGAGGCGTACACCAGGGACGTCGGTCGAGGAGTTGCCAGGATCGACTACGACGCTATGGACGCGCTCGACGCTTCGACGGGCGACGTAATCGAGATCCGGGGAAAGAGACGCACAGTCGCAAAGTGCTTGCCGCTCTACCCATCTGACGAGGGAAGAGGGATAGTCAGGATAGACGGGCTCATCCGAAACAACGCCGGCGTAGCGATAGGCGACATGGTCATCGTCCGGAAGGTAAAGGCGCCGCCTGCTGAGAAGGTCGTGGTCGCGCCCCTAGAGGCCGTCCCGCCAATCGACGAGAGGTACCTTGCGGACACTCTGGAGAGCGTCCCCGTCACAAAGGGCGACAACGTAATGATTCCATACTTCGGA
>PLCG01000115.1 GCA_003135575.1 Nitrososphaerota archaeon | reverse complement strand
TCGACAAGGTCATGGAGTCAATAGACTACGCGACCGTAGAGCCGGGAGAGGCATCAGGGATAGTCGCGGCCCAATCCATAGGCGAGCCCGGCACCCAGATGACACTCAGGACCTTCCACTTCGCAGGAGTGAAGGAGCGGGACGTCACGCTTGGTCTACCGAGGCTCATGGAGCTGGTCGATGCGAGGAAGATTCCCGCCAAGCCGTCCATGGACGTGTATCTCGACGAGAGCTACAAGAACTCGAAGGAAAAGGCCGTGAAGGTCGCCAACGAGATCCTCTTCACTAGGATAGGGAATGTTGTAGACTACAGCGAGGTCGACCCGACGGAGGGCATCAAGCTGCACCTGAACGAGGCCATGCTTGCGGAGCGGGACGTGAAGGCCGAAGACGTCGCGGAAGCGATGGAGACCGGCAAGAGGAACGCCCAGCTCGAGAGGGGAGGGAAGGTCATCCGGGTCAACCTGGAGAACGCCGACCTCTCGACCCTGTTCACGCTCAGGAACAAGCTGATGAACATGAAGCTAAAGGGCATCCCCGGCATAACGCGGGTAACCGTCGTGCAGGAGAACGAAGAGTGGGTCATCCAGACGGCCGGCTCGAACCTCGCGAAGGTCATCGCCGTCCCCGGAGTCGACACGAAGCGGATCACCACCAACAACATCCACGAGGTCGCCCAGGTGCTAGGCATCGAGGCGGCGCGCGCCACCCTCATCAGGGAGGTCATGAGCACGCTCGACGAGCAGGGGCTCGAGGTCGACGTGAGGCACATCTTCCTCGTCGCCGACCTGATGACTTCCAAGGGCTATCTCCAGCAGATTGGAAGGCACGGCATCGCCGGGACCAAGACCTCAGTGCTCGCAAGGGCTGCGTTCGAGATCACCGTCCCGACGCTCGCAGAGGCGGCCATCTATGGCGAGACCGAGGAGCTGAAGGGCGTCACCGAGAACGTGATAGTAGGCCTGCCGATACCTGTTGGCACGGGCATCGTCGACCTCTACATGGGCTAAGTCTTGGAGTTGCATAGAGACATGGTAACAAAGACAAAACCGGCCGCCGCGATGGGAGACCAGCAGGTCATCGCCCGAGTCCTCAAGGAAGCGATGAAGACCGGCAAGTACACCATCGGCACCAAGGAGGTCATCTCCGAGCTGAAGAGCTCGAAGATGGTCATCGCGGCGAGCACCATCTCCAGCGAGAACGCCGCGGAGGACGGCCTCGTCATGCAGGCCGAGAAGAACAAGGTCCCGGTCGTGAGAATCGACAAGTCGTCTGCCGAGCTAGGAAGGATGATCGGGAGGCCGTTCAGGGTCTCTGCGATATCTCTGCGTGTAGTGGCCGAGGGAGACTTCAGACAGCTCGTGGGCTCTCCGTCACAATCGGCCAAGACAGCAGAGTGATATCTTGCCAGAGATCAAACTCTCGTCCGACCAGCTCGGCCTCATCTCTATCTTCCAGAATATGAGCGGCGCGACGGTCAGAGACTGCATCGTGGACGAAAAGGGAGCGCGCCTGATATTCATCGTCAACAACGGTCAGATGGGGCTCGCCATAGGAAAGAAGGGCGCGACCATCCAGAACATCGAGAGGGTGATCAAGAAACCGGTTGAGGTCGTCGAGTGGTCTGACGACCCCTCTGAGATGATACGCAACGCGCTGGACCCGAGGGCAATCCAAGAGGTCAGGCTCACGGACAAGCTCGACGGCTCGAAGAGCATGACTGTCATCGTGGACCCTCGGAGGAAGGGAGCGGTATTGGGACGGGGAGGGAAGAACGCTGAGAAGGTCAGGCTGATCGCGAAGAAATACTTCAACATCACAAACGTGCAGATAATTACGGCGTTCTAACCTGTCAATCCTTTTATAGACAACTCGGAGCACGAGGTCGAACCAATGCCCAGCGGAGAATTCGCGGCACGTCAGATCAGCCTGCACAGGCAGAAGCTTCGCTGGAGCAACAAATATTACAAGAGGAAAGTCCTCGGGCTCGACATCAAGGCCGACCCCTTTGAAGGCTCTCCGCAGGCAAGAGGCATCGTGCTCGAGAAGGTAGGCATCGAGTCGAAGCAGCCGAACTCGGCCATCCGGAAATGCGTGAGAGTCCAGATCGTGAAGAACGGTAAACAGGTCACAGCATTCCTCCCCGGAGACGGCGCGCTGAACTTCGTCGACGAGCACGACGAGGTCACGCTCGAAGGGATAGGCGGGTCTATGGGCAGAGCGATGGGCGACATCCCCGGCGTAAGATGGCAGGTATCGAAGGTCAACGGAGTATCGCTTAACGAGATGGTCTACGGCAGGAAGGAAAAGCCAAGGAGATAGACGGGCATGAGCACCAAGCTGGAATATCCGAACCTCCTCCTCTGGAACAAGTGGGACATGACCCACGTCAAAGTAGAGGACCAGGGGCTCGCGAGCGTGATAGACCTCAGGCCGATGCTCATCCCTCACTCTGGAGGTAGGCACGAGCACCAGAAGTTCTCAAAGACAAAGGTCAACGTGGTGGAGAGGCTGGTCAACCAGCTCATGCACTTTGGCAAGAAGCACGCCAAGAANNTCGTGCGGACTGCTTTCGAGATCATCGCTATCAAGACTGGCAGCAACCCGGTCCAAACCCTAGTGAAGGCGATCGAGAACTCTTCGCCCAACGAGGACACCACGCGCATGAGCTACGGCGGAGTCGTCTACCACATATCAGTCGACATCTCTCCCACCCGGAGGATGGACCTTGCACTGAGGTCGATATCAGAGGGCGTGCGCGAGGCGACCTTCGGCACNNTGGCGATCGACAAGCCGCTGCTGGTGCGCGAGGCGACCTTCGGCACGGCGCGCTCTGTGGAAGAGGTCCTCGCGGACGAGCTAATCGCGGCTGCGGCAGGCGACTCGAACAGCTTCGCAGTCAAGCGGAAGAACGAGCAAGAAAGAATCGCGATGGCCTCTAGGTAGACGGCCTGACCTTTCCCTAAGCGTCTTCAGTCTCTTGCTTCAGCGCCATTCCTTTGAGCTCCTTCTCCAGCTCCGGAGGCTCGGCGATCGCGCGTGAGGGTGATGCCAGGAAATCACGGAAGAGCGTTGCGACCTCATCGCTCCTCGATTTGAGGAGACGGTGGGCTATGGTGAAGTCGTGTTTCGGGTCCTTCGCCACGGGAGGGAGCACCTCGAGCCTCGAAGTCCTAATCGAGTCCCTTAGCAGGTACCCCGCCTTCAGCTGAGTGACCAGGTCGTCCTCTGCCCAAATGACAAGCGCGGGCTTGCGGACCTTGGGGAGCTTCGATAGCTGGCCTTTGTCGTATGTGCTGGCCACGAGGAGGATGTTCTCCACCGTCTGAGGCCAGTTTATCGCAACCTCGAGCGCGACCTGCCCTCCCCAGGAGTACCCGGCGAGCGTCGCCTTTTCGACCTTCATGACCTCCAGAAGCTCGTGCACGATGCGGGCCTGGGCCTTGTATTCGGGAGTCTCGCTTGGGCGCGATGACTTGCCGAAGCCGACCAGGTCAGGGATGATGAGCCGATAGCTGTCCGCCAGTCCAAGTAGGCCTTCCCAGTCCTTCCAGCTCGGCTGTTTCTCCTCACCGTGAAACATCACGATCGCAGGCCCGGTACCCAATGTGGCGACGTTGACCTTGTACTCTCCAACCTCGACTTTCCTCTCCTCGACCGCCGGAGCGGCTGCTCTCTTGCCCGCGCTCATGATTCGACCTCCATTTTTCTCCGGGTAATATCCCTTCTAACGACGAAACCGCCCGGGTTTCCGCCCTGGAAATATGGAATCAGAGGTGCTCCAGACTGGAGGCCCTCCTCTTCTCCTCGCGTTCTCAGATGGGCGACTAAATATCGGGTCCCACGTATACGGCTATGAATGCTCTCGTCGGAAGGCAGAGTCATTCCGCGAGCACGAACCGGCTATGCCCATCGGGTGCCGAGTTCTCACGCGACATCTCTGGTCGCGTAGCGATACCATGTCTGGGTGGGGTTCACCCAGGAGCGCGAGGTTCGTGAAGCTATGAAGGGGAATCCTGAAGGCCGGAGACAGCAGGTAATCCTCCGAGCAGAAGCCTCGAAGTCACAATCCATGCGTCATCCCAAGTGGGTTGGACAGAACTAATTCATACCGTTAATATACCGCCAAAGCCTCGAAAACCCAGAGAAGATGCCTCAGGAACCGATGAACTTCTTCGGCTGGCTCATGAACTGCTGCGTCAGCGACGATAGGTCGAGTCTCTCAGGCCGAATGCTGTCCGAAGTCGCAGTCTTCGCGTCGGGCATGGCGGCCAGCGGCATCACCCTCTACCTAGCAGGCTTGTATCATCTCATCTAGACGAGCAGACTTCGTCTAATGAATTCGACCTGTGTGTCGAGAAATACTATTCTCCCCCCATTTACCAGCCATTCGCCGTATCATGTTTCAGTAATCCAATCATGGGACGAAAAATCGTGCTGTTCGGATTCTGGCTGCTCGGATACAGCCTGGGCTTCTTCGCCTGGCTGGTTAGGACACCGGTCATCAGTTGGATCATGACCCTCGGGATCAGCTCTGACGTCGCTGGAGCAATGATCAGAGGGCTCGCGAGTTCCATCATGATGCTCGTCGGCGTCCTTCTCTGGAGCTTCCTCTCTAGGCAGTAGCTCCGCCCTCATCCCCTAGGGGAAGAGGCTGGGCTACCCGCCGCATCTTTTTCATTATCTTGAAGCTGCGGCCTCCGGCCTCCCGCGCTGGAATCTAACCCGATTCTACGGGCTCGCGAATTGAGCGACGGGCTCATCCTGGTGCTCCAATATCGGTGCCTCCTGCCTCGCTTTTCGCCAGAACCTGATCGCGACGATGAGCACCAGCGCGAACGGCAGCCACGTCAGAATAGCGAGACCCTGAGTCTCAGGAGGCCCCGAACCAATCTGAATCTCGGCCACCTCGAAGACCGCGGCGACGATCAGCATCCCTGCAACCAACCCTATGTTTACGAGGAGGAACCTGAGCTCCCGCACGAACCACGCCCTGCCTCGCTTGAGCCCGAGGTAGATGTTGTAGGTGAGGTAGATGCTCTCCGCGGCAGCCACCGAGTATGCGGGCAGCTCCAACCACGTGCTAGGCAGCAAGAAGAGGTTGGCCAGGGCAAACGCGACGCTGAATCCTTTGATCGCCGCGATCGCCTCCAGGACCCGTGCGGTCTCGTAGAGGGATAGCCCGAATATCCCCAACCCGAGGGCCGGAACCAGCTCGACGACTGACACCCTGAGGTTGTTCGAGAAGATGGCGCCGACCTGGTTCGGCGCTGAGGCGTTCAGGACTGGCGCGAGGTTGCTGTATTGGTTCTCGTACGTGTTGAGCTCGGAGGGGAAGAACGGAAGGCTGGAGACCCCGAGTATGAGGGCTATCTCGAGCACGAAGAGTCCCAATATGAGGGGCCAACGCTTCCCTACGATTATCTTCAGAGTGTCGAGGGCCGAAGTCAAGCCTCTCGTCCCCGTGGACTCGGGTCCAAGATGATTCGCTCGACGGCTCGCCAGTCACTTGAGTATAAGGTTGCGCCGGCATACTAGACAAGCGTCTCGCGTCCATATGGCTTATTGCCGAGCGTGGCGGGGCATGCAAGAAGTCGGTGAAACCGGCCTTGAGCGATAGATTCGGCGGGTGGGTCAGATGGGTGGTCTGGGCCCTCATCATCGACGAGGTCCTCGGGATTCTGGCCTTCACCTCCTACGTGCCTACCTTGATGCCTACCGCGACCGGCCTCGCGATACAGGACGCGTTGTGGGTGCTTGCCTTTCCGCTGGTTCTCCTCACGAATACGCTCTCCCCCTTGTTCTCAATGTTGATGGGAGCGACACCACTCGCGGCGCACGCTGCGTTCTTCGTCTCCCTGGCCATCTTCTCGTTCGCGGTGCTCGGAGTCCAGAGGGCGGGCCGCGTAGTGGAGGAACGCGGCCTGAACCCGACGACCCTTTTCAGCTTCGGCATGCTGGTCACTGTGGTCGGTGCGTTCGCGGACGCGTATTGGCACTTGACCGGGCTTGCGGCGAAAGAAGGCTTCTTCACTCCTGCGCACGGGACGATCTACAGCGGAGTGACGATAATGCTCGTGAGCACGTTCTTCCTCGACGTCAGCAGGAACGTAAAGCTCGTCCTTCGCGTCGCAGGAGCCACAGTGGCCCTCGGTGGACTTTGGGATTTCTGGTGGCATTCGACCTACGGCTTCGTCGACGTGGTCGCTTGGACCCCGCCACATCTGACCGTGACGGCCGGCTTCCTCGTCTTGTTGGTCGCCGGGATCGCGAAGCTGAAGAACGGAGGGCGATTCCCGAAGGTCGCCTTCAGAGTTACCCTCGGGCTCTTCGTCATCTTGTGGGGATTTGTCATCGGGCTCACCTTCCTCTAGTCTGACGCTGAATTCTCTCTAAAGATTAGAGCGGAAAAAACACCCGAAAGCCCTGAAAGGGTGAGTTTATTGGGGCAAATGACCATCTGAGGGTGAGTTCTTCCTTTCCGGGAGCTTTCAAACTCGGTTTGCCGCGGCTAAACCTTAAATAATATCTCGCCGGGGTCTTTTCGTATACCGAGTTAATGTGTAATGGCAGACAAACCACACCTGAACCTGATTGTTACTGGTCACGTAGACCACGGCAAGAGCACTAGCATGGGTCACTTCCTGTTCGACCTAGGAGCAGTAGATGATAGGACGATTCAAGAGTACGCGAAGGAGAGCGAGAAGACCGGCGCTGGGGACTCTTTCAAGTATGCATGGGTCCTTGACCAGCTGAAAGACGAGAGAGAAAGAGGAGTCACCATCGACCTTGCGTTCCAAAAGTTCGAGACTCAGAAGTACTTCTACACCCTGATCGACGCACCAGGGCACCGCGACTTCATCAAGAACATGATCACCGGCGCCTCCGAGGCTGACGCAGCCGTCCTAGTGGTATCCGCAAAGACCGGAGAGAAGGACACCGCGCTGGGCCCTGGCGGCCAGGCGAGGGAGCACGCGTTCCTCCTAAAGACCCTCGGGGTAAACCAGCTCGTCGTCTGCATCAACAAGATGGACGACCAGACTGTCAAGTACAGCGAGAAGATGTTCAACGACGCGAAGCAAGACGTCGAGAACCTGCTAAAGGCCTCCGGCTACAACCTCACCAAGATCCGGTTCATCCCGACGTCTGGCTGGACGGGTGAGAACCTCGCAAAGCCCAGCACGAACATGCCCTGGTACAAGGGGCCGATACTCCTCCAGGCGCTCGACGAGTTCACGGAGCCTCCAAAGCCGATTGAGAAGCCTCTACGCGTCCCGATCCAGGACGTCTACACGATCACGGGAGTAGGCACGGTCCCTGTAGGGCGAGTCGAGACCGGGAAGATGAAGGTAGGCGACCCCGTCATCATCATGCCCGAGGGCCTTCCAGCTGAGATCAAGTCCATCGAGACTCACCACACTCCGATGCAAGAGGCATTCGCAGGCGACAACATCGGGTTCAACCTCAGGGGCGTGTCGAAGACCGACTTCCACAGAGGCTCGGTACTAGGTCCTCCAAGCAGCCCCCCGACGATCGCCAAGGAGTTCCTCGCGCAGATCATCGTGGTATTCCATCCGACCGCAATCGCGGCAGGATACACCCCGGTGCTCCATGCGCACACTGCCCAGGTCGCGGCGACGATCACCGAGATAGTCGGGAAGATCGACCCGAGGACGGGCCAGACCACCGAGGAAAAGCCGAAGACGATCAAGACGGGCGACTCTGCGATCGTCAAGATCACACCGCTGAGGCCGATCGTGCTCGAGACGTTCAAGGAGTTTCCTGAGCTCGGAAGGTTCGCCCTCCGGGATATGGGCTCGACAGTTGCCGCAGGAATCGTTCGTGAAGTGACGGTCAAGGGCCAAGTAGAGAAGGCAGTCGCGAAGCAGTAGACTGCTCCTCCCAGGCATTTTCTCCGCCACTTAGCCTGTGCTGTAGACGGTCTCCCAAGCAAGCGGCGGCAACCAAACTTTCAGATAGTCTGGTCGCACGAGGGTGACCGTGAACCCTATCCTAACGGCCGGCGCGATATTTCTGGTCGTTGGTCTCGGTGTCCAGGCCTACGGCATCGCGCAGGCCTACCAATGCGCGTACTCCTCGCCTCCAAAGTCGAATTGCGGAGGACTGACCGTCGTCGGCAATAGCATCTCCTTGTTCCTCATCCTCGCGGGGCTCATGGCAATCATATGGAAGCGGCAAAAAGGGAGCAGCGGATTCTTCGCCTCCGCGAGGGACTCAAAGCCCTCTTCCTCTCGCTCGTTCTCCTGAGGCCAGAGCCGAGCCTTCAAAGGACGCCCAGGACGACCATCACCCCAAATACCAGCTGGGCCACGATGAAAAGCGCGTCTTTGACCGCTCGTTCCCGAAGGTGAGTCCTTTCGTAACTGATGTCCACGAGGGAATAGACCACCGTCATGATCCAGGAGCCGCCGAAGAAGATGAGGCTCACCCTCAAGCTGACGTACCCTGCCAGCAGGATCCCGATCACGTTTAGTATCAGCGCATACCCAAGGATGAAGGTTATCCAACCGAGGGTGTCCCACCTTTCAATGCGATCCTTGTACCCGACCTTCGAATAGGAAAGGATCGAAGTGAGCAGAAGAGGTATCGGGAGGACCATTTGGGCGGCGACGACCTTGGGGACAAGGAGCTGCGACCTCAGGCTGACGACCAGAAAGAATATCCCTACCGCGACCGAGAGAAGACTAGTGTTTAGCGCGATTCTGGAAGCGGCTTTCGATTCGAGCGCAGGCAACTGCCGACCGTGACGGACGGAGGATTGGTCTTATTATCCAATCTCAGTATCTGCAATGACACGATGGCGAAGACGTATAACGTGAGTCGTCACCCTCCAGCTCGAGCTAGCTTTGACCGGCACGAATGAATTGGTATACGACGGGCTCGAGTTCAAGGAGAAGGACACCCTCTCCCAGTACGTGGCCATGAAGAGGAGGTTCAGCATCTCCACCTTCGANNCGTTCGTCTACCCGAAGACCACCTCTCCATACCTCTACCTCGTCTTCCTCGCGATCTCGATCCCGTTCTCCATCGTGAGCTTCAGAGCGAACTCAAGGCTTACTGACATAATCAACTCCAACGAAGTAAGACACGTAGGGTTCGCGTGACTGTCGCCGTAGGTGAGGAGCAGACGTCTTCCCCGCGTCTCGAGTGTCCGGGTTGTCTCAGGGGCCTTCGAAGCCGCAGTTGACGCACTTGTATCTTCGTGAGAACTTCCGGCACAGCTCGTCTCGCCAGATGAGCACCTGGTGGCAATTGGGGCAGTTGAACCTGACCGCCTTTGTGCCGGGAAGGATGGGCCTGTTGCATGACGTGCAGTGGGAGAGCGAGAACCCCTCGGTCATTGTTGTCAGTCAGGCCGACTTTCGGTGATTTATTAAACTAGAGCCTACACAAGCCCGCTAGCTATGGCCTTGGCGGTACCAGATGAGGCGCCGGGCCGCAAGTCTCGGAACTCACGGCTCCTGGGGGGAGTGTTCGCGGTGGCGATCATAATTGTCATCCTCGTCGCTTCCATCGGATTCGGGGTGCTTCCGTCTCCAAGGACATCAAGCTCCTCATCGAGCACCTCGAGTTCTCCCACCTCCTCGAGCCAGTCAACCTCCAATGACGCCTCGAGCGGCCCGCCTATCCTCTGCGCCGGGCTCACGCCTGCCCAAGTGTTGAGCAACGCCAGGGTGGCCAACGGGTCAGCCGCGGGTAACCCAAGCTACGACGAGCAGCTCTTGATGGGGTTCGAGCGGAACTTCACGTCGTCCATCGCTTACAACGTCACCATCCGGGCCCAAAACGACAGCTCTGGGTTCGGGCCTGCTTACCTTCTAAACGGGCTCACAGACACAGGATACTGGTATCAGGTCGGGATAGCGTGGAACCTCCCCACCGGTGAAAGCGCGGGGGTCACGCAGGGATTCAGGTTCGTATACGAGGTCTGGAACACCAACACCAGCTTGGCAGTCTATCCGCGGACGGGCGGGACGATAGCCACGAGGTTTCTGGCCGGGGACGGTGACACCGTCCAATTGAGTCTGGACTTGACACTGGCCGGGCAGGTCTCGATGACGGCGCAGGACTGGAACACGTCGGCGCATGCGGCTGCATCGTATGGTGCCTTCGGAGCCACCCAGTTCATGGGCTTCAAGGACAAGGTCACCAACTTCCCTACTTCGCTGCTGACCGAGTGGTATCATGCCCTCCCCTACTTCTGCTCCGGAGGGCCCGTCGTCTATTCTAACAACTCTGTGGCCCTCGACACGGCATGGCTGCGCATCGACGAATGGAATCTCACAGGGATCTCCGCCTCACAGCGCTTCAACTCGAGCGACACCCGACAGTGCTGCGTCTTCGGGACGGGATATCAGGGCATAGACTTCCAGCGGCCGCTGGCCTTCCAGTCGCTGACGACGAACGGGACGACGATCTATGCGAACGCCCACGAGTTCGTCACGCCCTGACAGGCTTCGTTTAGATGCTTGAACCAAAACCCATTAAGTATCATGCCGCCTGGAAGGCTACCATTCAATCAATCATGAGAAAGAGCGCTCGCCCGAAGCACGCTTCCTTTCCTTTGGTTCTCTCGTCCCGAGACCCTCACAAACCTTTAATTGGTCCCGAAAGGAGTTAGAGTGAAGTATTTGCGATTTTTCGCTCGTAGTTCACCTACGGCAACGCTCGTTTTCCTCGTAGCGGCGCTCCTGCTCCTTCCGTCATTCTTCGTCGTCGGCCAGACAAACGTCGCGAGCACAGGGACCCACGCTGCTAACGCTTCCACCGCCTCTCCGCAGATCCCGAGCCCCTCGAAGCCGAGTTCGCTCTCGACCTACAAGCCAGCAGGGCCGGCCGACCCGAACCTGTCGGTGCTCGTCTCCGTCGTGATCCCGCTCCGGAACCTCGCGACGCTGAGCTCGCTCGTCAAGCAGTACTCCGACCCGAGCTCCACGAACTTCAGGCACTTTTTGAACTATAGCCAGGTGACCCAGATGTTCCTGCCGACCCAAGGACAATTCGATTCGGTAGTGAACTACCTCACCTCGAGCGGATTCACCGTCCAGCTCTCGGCTCTAAACTCGATGATAGTCGTCCGCGGGACCACGTCAATGGTGAACCAGTATCTCGGGCAGAAGGTCGAGATGATGACCAACGGGACCTATTCCTACTACGAGACGACGGGCGCCTCGACGCTATCGGGCGCATACTCTTACGCCTCGAACTCGAGCGGCCTCTTCGCGCGCCCCAACTTCATGAAGGCGGCGGGCGTGGGCTCCGGCGCCCTTCCATCGGCCAATGTCACGTTCACCGAAGGCGGGCAGAGCACCAAGCTGCTGCAGACGGTCTACAACTCGACGGGCCTTCTCTCAAGGGGCATCAACGGGAAGGGCTTCACGATCGGGCTGCTGGACTTTTACGGCTATTCTGGGGTCGGGCAGGACCTGGCGCTCTACGACAAGACGTATGGGTTCCCCGCTCCCCAGAGCTTCACTATCGCCCCCATCGGGCCATATAACCCGAACCTCGGGACCGCTTTCGGGTGGGACGGCGAGATAGACCTAGACGTCCAGGTCTCGCACGCGATGGCTCCCGGAGCCAACATCATCCTTTACGCGGCAAACGGCGCCCTGCCTCTCTCCATCCCCATAGCGCAGATAGTCCAAGACAGAAAGGCCAATGTCGTCTCCCAGAGCTTCGGCATCCCGGAGTGGGAATACTACGAGGCAGGACCGCTTCCCTTCCTCTTCAACGCCGTCTTTCCTGACGATTACTACATGCTCGGCTCAGCGATGGGGATGAGCTTCCTCTCCTCCTCTGGGGACGCGGGAGGAAGCGGCTACAGCGCCGGCCCGATAGGAGGCGCGGAGTATCCCGCCACCTCGCCGTTTGTGACGACGCTGGGAGGGACCGCCACCTACGTTTCGAAGACGGCAGGAGGCGCACTGTCGGTCAACCAGACGGCCTGGTCCAACCTCGGATTCGTGCCGTACCTTGTGAACCAGGGAGGGAGCGGTGGAGGAGTCAGCATCATGGAGCCGACGCCGTGGTACCAGTCTTCTCTGCCCGTGCCCGCCTCGTTCCCTAATGGACGGATGATCCCCGACATCTCGCTCGACTCGAGCGGCACCCCTGGGACCTTCATCATCTACCAAGGCAACCCTATGCCGACAGGCGGCACCAGTGAGGCGAGCCCGCTCTTCGCGGGCCTTCTGACCTTGGAGATGGGGGCCGCGAGCGGCCCGCTCGGGTTAGTCAACCCCGCCATCTATCAGCTCGCTGAGAATTCCAAGACCTACACGACGGCCTTCACTCCGATTCCTTTCGGCTATACGATCCCCTGGGTCTCGACCTTCGGCTACAACCTGGCCACTGGCTGGGGAGCGCCCAACATCGGCGAGATTGCCAGCCTCTNNAACGTAGCTATCGTGAACCCCACGAAGATCAACTTCACGGACTTCACCAACGGCCAGAAGATGACCGTCGTGGCCAAGATCACCACGCCTAGCAACGCTCCCGTCACGACGGGCACATTCACAGCGACTCTGCAGACGCTCCAAGGCAATTCGCCCGGCATCCCACTCACCTATAGTCCGGCCCTGAGCGGTTGGACGGGGACGATAACCGTCGGGAACCAATCGGGCATCGCATACGTGCACGTCGGCGGCAATGCTGCCTCGGGGGTGACTGGAGATGGGTTCGCACCGACCTTCTTGGGTTACCTCGCTAACTTTGTCCAGCCTCTCGCCCCGTATCCGTGGACCTACCTGACCGGGCTTGAGNNCTTCGGGAAGAACCCCGCGTTCCTCTCAACTCCGATCGCCTTCCAGTCTTACTCGATTCTCGGCAATACCTACAAGCAGGTAGGAACGTCAGTGCTCAATTACTCTGATATCAGTGGCTACTACATCGGGAACATACAGGCAACGTTCCCCGACGGCGTCATGGCTCTGGTAACTCAGGGAGGGGTCGCTGGGTATCTTCCCTTCGTGAGCGGGATAAGCCTGCTAGGGTCGGACATCTATCCTCAAGTCGTCGCTGAACCTGGTTCGGTAGCGCCCGGGCAATCGCTCACGATAGTGGCGACTCTTACCGCGCCCGAGAACATCTATCTCACGTTGTCCTTTGCTACTGGGACCACGCTAGGTGCGACCATAGCGGAGGGAGCGAACGTCACCGCGACCCTTGTCAGTCCGGCGGGCCTCAAGCTAGAGACGGTCTCGCTACCATATTCGACCTGCGCGCAAGCCGTGAGGGTCTGCGGAGCAGGCCTCAAGCTGATGAATGGCTACATGCCGATCCCCTCAAACGCCGCTCCTGGGCTCTACACCGTTCTCCTCAACGCGGCCTACAACGACGAGACGACGGGTCACAATTACACCGGGAGCTACTTCGGGCAGGTCTACGTGGCTGCCGGCATGTCGGTCCCCAAGGTCTCGGTCTCGCCGTCCACTCTCTTCGAAGGTCAGAACGCCACCATCACGGCCAGCATCACCGCCCCGAACGGGAGAGAGATCACCAAGGGCCTCTACACGGCGCTGGTCTACCCGAAGACCGACCAGAACTCCTACTCATCGGTAATGCACTCGTCGTACTCGGCCTTCTCGCTCATACCTCTCACCTTCAACCCGAAGCTCAATCTCTGGGTCGGCAACGCGACAATGCCGTCTCCTTACAACCCCTCGATCCTGTCCACCATCAACGGCAACGCCGAGTACTACGGAGGCCCATACGACGTCTACGTCTCTGGGCTGTCGTCTGACGGGGTCCCAACCGCGGCAACGCTCTCGTCCCAACAAGACTTCTTCGTCCAGCCCTATGTCTACACTGCGAACACCGTGATAACGAACGTCCTCCAGACGTCGAGGATGGCGCTCTCGAACGTCACTATCAACGCAGGTTCCTCACCCCTCACGCTGAGCAACGATTACTTCGTCGGGACCAACACGATAAGCGGCTCGAATGTCACGATACTCTCATCAACCGTGACCGGCACCCTGAACCTGAAGGACGGGCAGACCACCCTGAGCGGGGTGACTGGCGGCAACATAGTGGCGAGCGACAAGGTCGTCATCCAGCACAGCGCCCTCTCCTCGCTCCAGCTCAACGCGGGTGCCACGGCGTCGATCGACGCGTCCTCGTCGATTCAGAGCTTCACGCCCGCCCTGCCAGTGCTCACGATCTCCTCCCCCGTCGCCAACCAATCCTATACCGGAAGCTTGAACGCGCAAGTTGCGATAAAGGGGACGAGCCTGTCAGGCGTCGCATTCTTCCTTGACGGCAAGGCTCTCCCCCCGCCCTCTGGAAACAACACAGGTCCGCAGATCACATACCCGATCAATACTGCAGCGATGCCGGACGGGACGCATACCATGACGGTGGTCGCAACCCAGTCCGACCAGCTCAGCTCGACTTCCAGCGTCTCGTTCGTCACGCACAACCAGCTTGATGCCCTCACCAACCACCTGGCCGCAGCCAACAATACCATCCACACCATCAATGGGACGCTCAACACGGCGAACGGCAACATCGCCTCCCTGCAGAGCCACCTCGCAACCGCTAACCAGACCATCGGCACGCTGACCTACCTGATCTACATCGCGCTGGCCATCGCGGTTGTCGGAATAATACTCGGCGTCTACGTAATCCGCGGCGGAAAAGCCGCCTGGAAATACTAGAGCGTCTTCCCCGACCTGCGTCAGACATGCGCTCTTTCCGCAGACTTGGTCAGCCGGTCACGGTGACCTGGCCTTTCATGTATGGATGGATCGAGCAATAATATTCCACTGTGCCCGCTGCCCCGAACGTGTAGCTCCAGCTGTCGAGCCTCTTCAGCGTGGGAGAGGAGCCGTCCGCTCCGGACAGGAACACGACGTTGTGGCTGCCCGGGTCGCAGCAGCCGATGTTAGAGTCCAGGTTGATCCAAGATATCGGCGTCCCTCTGGAGACCGTGATGTTCTGGGGGTGGAATGCCAGGCCTTGGATGATGACAAGGACGGGCACCACCTCCACGTTGAAGGTCTGGTTCAGGGGTCGGATGCTCGGGGAGCTCACCGATATGGCGACCCGGTAGTTCCCGGGCGAGACGCCCGGGTCGGCCTTCACTTGGA
The DNA here is from genome assembly GCA_003135575.1 of Nitrososphaerota archaeon. Taxonomy (GTDB): domain Archaea; phylum Thermoproteota; class Nitrososphaeria; order Nitrososphaerales; family Gagatemarchaeaceae; genus Gagatemarchaeum. The sequence continues at coordinate 23,259 of PLCG01000115.1, read as the reverse complement.
ACTCGACCGATTGCGGGTTGTCCGCAAGAGAGACAGATGTCTTGTTGAGCACGATGGAGATCCCAGTAGGCGCGGACGCTCTCATTGACAGCGTCTCCTGAATGACCGCGCCCGCCAGGCTGGAGAGCTGGATCAAGGAGTAGTTCTGCGTCTGTCCTGGCGCAACGAGCGGCATTGCCGGGCTGATTCCCATCACCAAACCCGCGCCAGTGGAAGAAAGGCTGGTGGTGGATTGCTGCGCTGTCGTTGAGCCCGAGGGTGCCGAGGTCATGTAGATTGCGATCCCCGCGACAGCGACGACCGCAACGAGGCCAACTGCCAGCGCGATCTTGGAGATTCCGAGACGGGCTCGGTGTCCCAAAGACTACGGCCCTCGACTCTCGCCTTCGCTCGTCGTGGGCTGATTGAGGTCCATCGACGAGACGGCCTCCGCTATCGCCTTGGTGGCGACCTCCCGTTCGAGCGCGAGCTGGAGCCTGCCCTGTTTGACCGATTGAAGCTCCAAGAGCCGCTTCTCCGTTGACTCTCGCCTCTCTTGCGCCTCTAGGCGTGCAGAATCCGTCTCGCTTGGAGAGGCGTCGACCTTCCCCTTTCGGGCCTTTCTCAACCGCTCTATCTCATCCTCGAGGCCCTTCAGCTTGGACTCGAGTTCCGCGACCTTCTCCTCCGCTTCCGCGGTCGAAGGCCCTGACCTGACTAGGCGGGAGAAGAACTGGCGCGACTGCTTAGCCGCCGTGATCTCGGCCAGCTTCTCCCTTTCGACCTTTAGTTCCTTTCCACAGGCATCACGCTGCTCTCTGAGCGAAGCGAGCTTCCCACCCGCCTGCTTATCGAGGTCTGAGAGCACCGTCCTCGCTGCCTCCTCCTCTTCAATGAGCTTCCGGATCTCAGAGTCCACGTCGCCCGAGGCGGACGGAGATGCAAGGGGGACAAGTGCCTGCTGTCGTCGCTGCCGGAACTCGCCGGTCACTTTGTCTTCCCCTATCTTCTCCTCGAAATCGTCTAGGAGAGAATTCAGACTCCTGAGCCAAGCGTCCAAGTCGTAGCCGCCCGGCTCGGTTGAAAGGACTTGGTGCCCCAAGCGGTCAAGGCTCAGCACCGTCCTCGCCCTGACCTGTTCCGGGTTGAACTGTTCTTCCTCGTGGAAGTGGCCTCTATGCAGGTGATACTCTTGCTTCTTCCGCTTTTCCTTCTTCTTCGCCTTGCCCGAGACGCCCTTCGTCCCGGAGCGCGTCCTGCCGGTTTCGCTGCCGAAGCTCAAGTTGGCCTGCTCCTCGGCGTCTCCGCCGGCTGGTTTAAAGTTGAATCTAGGGTCCCCGCCACTCGTCCGAGGAGGTCGACCCTCTGAAACGCTCCGAGCAAAATAGAAATAGGCCCATCCAGGAAAGTCGTGTGCCGTGATGCTTGAGCAGAAGCTCTCTCCCGTCCTGAAGCCGGTCTTCAAGATATTCAAGGTCTCGAACTTGGAGCAGCTCATCCAGAAACTGCTGAAGCTTGCGTTCACGCTGGTCCTCCTGATTCCGCTGATATTGCTTCCGCTCTACTTCTTCTTCTTCACGCTGCTACACGCCTAGCTTCTCAGCTCGCATGCGGAAGACTGCCCGCAGGTCACTCGATCTTGGCGATTTCGGACTTGATGGAGTCCGCGACCTTGGCCATCTCGTCCCCGCTGAGCTTGAGCCTGTTCATGAACTTCCCCTTGTCCTCCATCTTGTTCGGAATCACGTGGACATGGATGTGGGCGACCGCCTGGTTCGCTGCCTCCCCGTTGTTTTGCATTAGCCTGAATCCATCAGCGTTCATGGCGGCTACCACGCCCATGGAGACCTTCGAGGCGACCTTGAAGATCTCCGCTATCTCGTGGTCGTCCATGTCCCAGAGGGTCTCGCCATGCCGCTTTGGTGTGACAAGCGTGTGGCCGACGGAGAACGGGTTGATGTCGAGGAACGCGATGTGGCGGTCGTCCTCGTAGACCTTGTAGGAAGGCAGCTTTCCCGACACGATCTTGCAGAAGACACAGTCCTCTTGGGGGACGCTCGCCGAGTTGTAAATCCGCTTTGCGGGAGTCTTCAAGGGCAGTTTTCATCGCCCCCGCCGCATTTTTCTAAACCTTTCCCCAATCTCGAGGGGAACGGATATATCGGGAACCGCACCTGCCGAAAAGTGAGATGGGCTCCCCGGCATCCTCAGCTTCTCGCGACCGAAAGGTCGTCAGAAAGAGGCTGATGCTATTCGGGGTCTTGGGCGTCATCGGCGTGTTGCTGATGGCTGTCTCGGTCGTGTTGGGCCTTGTCGTGCTGGCGGCGGCGGAGGCTGTCTTCCTGATTGCTTATCGTAGCTTCTCCAAGAGTCCCAGCTGATGTGCGAGGTAGGCCGCTGCCGCGCTAAGCGTCCCCGAACCACCTTTTCGCGGCCGGGTGGTCGGGCCTGACTGCGACGAACGTCCCCTGAAACGTAGCGGTCACCTCTTCGCCAACCTTGAGGCTCGACTCGACGACGACCCTGCGGCCCAAGATCTCTTTCGCCCTCGCCTCAAGGTGGAGCGGGCCAATCGGGGTGGGCTTCAGGAAATCCACTTGGATGGATGAAGAAACTGTCGGGGGAAGAGAGCTGGCTCCCGCCTCGACCATGAGGGAATATGCGCCGGTCCAGTTGCTGTGGCAGTCCAGCACCGTCGAGATTATTCCGCCGTTGAGGAATTTGCCGAACGCGCGGTGGTAGGGTTTTGGCGTCCAATCCGCCACTACCAAATCCTCCTTGACCATGCTCCGTATCTTCAGACCATGTGTGTTGGCGGGTCCGCAGCCGAAGCAGACCCCGAAGGGAGCGTATCTCTCTTGCAGACTTCTTTGCCGCATAGCGAACCTCGGTTCCTCATCAGCCCTTTATCCTCTTTGCCCCCGCGCTCAGGTTGCCTCATGCACGTTGTCGCTTAAATGCGCAGAGCCCCTTCTGAGACGGAAAAAAGCGCCTTGGCCAGAGGGTTCTGCTTCAAGTGCCGGAAGGAGATCGGGGGACTCTTCAAACCGCCCGCGTGGAAGTGCCCTTCCTGCCTCCATCTCTACTGCGAAAAGTGCGCGAAGGACAGGGTCGGCCTCCTCTTCAAAAAACCGGCGTGCCCAGAATGCAGGATCGAGCTGCGGGGAGGCTGAGGAGAGGCCTACGGTTTCAGCTCGACCGACCCGAGCCACGTCGTGGTCTGTGAGAGGCCGTCGGTCACTTTGATCGTGTATGTGCACACCCATCCTGGCTGCTGGACGGTCGGCGAGAGCACCAAGGAGCCCGGTGCCGTAATGAAAGGGATCGTGGTGTAGATGGTCGACTCCCCGGCTGTCGAGTTCGGGCCGACGCAGAGGCGCGAGCCAGACACAGCGGAGACCTGGGTCGAGAAGGCCACGCTGAAGTCAGCTGTGACGACGCTCGCGTTCAGGCTAGCCTTGGTCACCTGTCCGCTGTGAAGAGCGATACCCTGAGCGGGCGTCCCCCAGTATACCGAGCTGATCACAGGGTTCGACTGGGCGCTCTGGCCGGGCGTGAAGCTGGAAAGGAGCAGGACCACAGCGGCCAGCAAGGCGAACTGCACGATGACGATCGCTATCTCTCCGCGTTCCAAAAGTCTCAGGTCAACCTTCTCCCTTAGCCGCCGGGCGAATATAGGTTGCTGTGAGTATGCGGCGCTAAGCCGATGCCTCGCGGAGCGCGGAGAGGAAGAGTTCGTTCACCTTGCTCGTGCCTATCGTCAACCGGAGGCAGTCGCCCACGCCTGAGGGCTTTGAGTAGCTGCGGAGGACGAACCCTCTCTTCATCAGGGCTTTGTGAAACCTCGCCGCCCGCTCCGCGCCACCTCTCACCTTGAAGAGGATGAAGTTCGTCTCGCTTGGGAAGGGCCGGACCGGCTCTATCTTTCGAAGGGCTTTGAATACCCTCGCCCTCTCGGTCACAATCTTCCCAACGTTGCCCCGCATCTCGCCGAGGTTGCGCAGCGCCGCCTCCGCGAGCATCAGGGAGATGACGCTGAGGCTGTTGGGGGGCCTCACGATGTTGAGCTTGTCCACGGTCCTGCCTTGGGCGACGAGGTACCCGACCCTGACGCCGGCCATCGAGAAGGCCTTGGAGAACGTCCTGCAAACAACGAGGTTTTCGTACCTCTCCGTCAACCCTATCGCCGTCTTTCCCCAGAACTCGTAGTAGGCCTCGTCTACGGCGACCGGGACCTTCGCCTCCTTGACGATCCTCTCCACTTCAGAGAGCGGCATGGGGTTGCCTGTCGGGCTGTTGGGGTTGCAGAGGAAGATGAGCCTTGTCTTGGGGCCGACCGCGCCGATGACATCATCTGCGCCCACTGAGAAGTCTTCGGCGTCCCTCTTCACGTACTTCATCCGAGCGCCCATGACCTCCGAAGCGACCCTGAACATCGCATAGGTGGGTACCGGCACGACGACCTCGTCGCCGTTATCCAAAAGGGTCTTGCAGATGATGTCCAGCCCCTCGTCGGCGCCGTTCGTCACCACGAAGCGGTCGACCCCGAGACCACAGTATGCCGAGAGGCCTTTCCTCAGGTCGAGGTAGGTCGTATCCGGATACTGGTTGACCTGCAGAGCTGGCGCTGCTTTGGCGAGAACCCTCAACTCAGCCGTCGGCGCGAAGGGCGAGGTGTTGGTGTCGAGCCTGACGATCTGCTCGGTCTTCAGCCCGACCTTCTCGGCGATCTCGTGGCTGGGCGTCTCCCAGCCGTAAGCGTCGAAGTCGTCGAACATCCTCCTTATTCTCAAGGATGAGCTGGCCCGAAGCTTTGCATCATTAAAGCAATTCGATGTCTCAGTACCTATTGTAGAACCTGGCCATCAGGTTGCGGTTCCAGAGGCGCGCCGCGATGCCTCCAGCAATCGCACCGCTGACGACCCCGAAGATTAGGATGGTCAAGTCGGTGATGGGGTCGTGCGGAACCGCCACGAAGGCGCTCGGGAAGGCCACCACGCTCACGTAGAAGGCGGCCAAGCCGACCACGCCTGTGCTGACCATCATGCAGGCCATTAGCCTTAGAGTCCTCACCCTGCCCTGTTCCTGGACGCGAAACCCGGTTGCGAGAATGTCGACAAGCACTCCGAACATCGTCGCGAAAACAAGGTCGACGGGAAAGAAACCCAGCTTTACGGTGGTGATCAGCGCGCCGCTGACGAGCCCGACGTACGTCGAACCTCCCCTCCCAACAACAAGAAAGCTCAGAGCGAGGAAGAGCGACTGGAACACTATCAGAAAGTCGGAGGTGGGCGCAGGAATGAAGCCGTTGATGACGAGGATTAGTACCCCGAAGAGGGCTCCGAGGGCGATTCTTCTCGTGCTTGCTGCCAAACGGCCGACGCGACATTGCGAGCAGATTTAAGCATTAACTAACGCTCGTTAGGGTGGAGCCTACCCAGGCGATGGCACCAGACATCCCGCATCTCCGGGCTCTCTTCATCTCGAATTCCTGCACAAGCGTTAATAACGTTCGGCTCATGTTTGAGCACTCACATGCAGGTGCAGAAGAGCAAGCCAGGGCCCAGTGAAATACTCGCCGTGGCTGCGCGGCTCTTCGCTGAAAGAGGATACTCGAACGTCTCGATAAGGGACGTCTGCAAGGACGCGAAGACCAGCGCCCCGATGATCTACTACTACTTCAAGGACAAGAAGAGCCTCTTCAGGGCCGCGGTGAGCGAGAAGCTGAGCTTGCGCCAGTTCATCTCCCGTCTCCGCGAGACGTCCGAGACGAAGGACATCCCAAAGGCGGTGCGTGCGTTCGTCAAGGTGTACCTTGGGGCCTTCCCCGAGGCCGCGTTCGACCCAGGCCTGTACATGAGGGAGACCGCCAAGCTTGACAACAGGAGCGCAGAGGTCGTGAGCAAGCAGCTCGACGAGGTCGAGACCATCGCGACGTCGCTCGTCAAGAGAGGGATAAGGTCAGGCGNNTGGCGAGTTCAGAGCTGTCAAGGTAGAGGAGGCGGCTGACTGCCTCATCGGCATGCTGAACCACGTGATCTTTCAGAAGATCCACTTTTCAAAGTCAGTTGACATAGAGAAGAAGGGAGAGGCCATCACCTCGTTCTTCCTCAACGCGATGAGGCCGTAGCTCTCGGCTACCAGAAAGGCCGAGTCTCGATGAACTTGAGCTTCGCTTCCAGCAGCTCCTTGTAGAATGTCTCGTCGTCCTCTTGCATCTTCGCGAGGATCCTGGCAGCGGTCTGTGGACCTATCCCATAGACGGCCTGGGCGATTACCGCCCGCCTCCCGTAGGAGAGCACAAGGTCCGCAGCCCTGCGCGCCTTTGCGAGCTCCGACCTTTCGTCCTCCCTGAGAGAGGCTTCTCCGCTGTGGGCGAGCTTCTTCCTAAGGAGTTCCGAGATCTTGCCCGAGTCCCAGAAGCTCGGCGTCATGAGGCCGGAGCGGCATTTCTTGCACTGGGGCTCCTCCGCGAGCTCGCCAATGGTCGAATACCCCTGCCCCTCGCCGCACTTCATGCAGAGCAGCTCGACGGACGTCCCGTAGATGCTGAGCTTCATCTTCTCTACGGTCGACTTGGCCAGCGAGTCGGGGGCTACAAGCTCGGGGACCTCGAGGTACTTGTAGAGGATGTTGTAGGCGATCGGGGTGGGCCTTTCCTCGGAGACGAAGGTCTCCACCGTGACCTTCCCTGCCGCGACCTTGAGAAGAAGCTCCTTGGCGCGGGGCATGTCGATGAGGTCCCTTCCCGTCTCCTGGACGGCCTCCTCGAAGATGGGAGTGTTCTCGAACCTTGTGGGCAGCGAGCAGAGGTTGGGGTGGGCGATGAATTGGCCCCGGCGCAGCGCGCCGAACCTCTCAGCAACATGCTTCACCCTCGCGGGGAACGGGAAGTTCCTCTGGGCGGCGACCGCGTAAGCCTCCTCGAACTCCTTGGGCGACATCCCGAAGAGGTCCTTCGAGAGCTGCTTGAGGTCGAGCTCGGAGGCGTCGGTGGTCAGCTCGATGAGTATCCTGTATCCGTCCATGTACCAGAGCCGAATGAGACCCCTCCTCGAGAGGATCTCCTCGAAGGTGTAGGCGAGGAGGCGGTTCACCTTCTCCCCGAAGCATGAATGGATGACAAGGTACTTTTGCCATCCCTCGAGCAAGATGAGGTCGTCGCAAGGCAGCGGGGCCTTCGTCTTCATGTGCTCGTCTATCTCGTCCGCGACCCGCCTCATCGCGCCCTCCGTCACAGGCAGCTCCTCGCTCAGAGTGCGCGCCGCTGCCTCCGGGGACGAGCCTGAGACCAGCCTCCCGACCCTCCTCCTCAGCTCGCCGCTCTTCTGGGCCAGCGCGTACGGGACCGGGAGCATCTCGCCGTCCCACCCAGGGACCGCCGCGAGCGGGTCCTCCACCGAGGTGACGTAGATCTTCCTGTCGTCCGCGATCTTCTCCATCTGCCAGATCCGCCCTTTCAGGATGAAGTGGAGTCCCACCTTTGCCTGTAGGAGGACGAACTCCTCTCCCAGTATCCCCACGCCCTGGTTGTTCGTCACGTCGATGACAAAGTACCTCGTCTCGTCTGGGATCGTCGAGAGGTTCTGGAAGTAGTACTCCCTCGTCCCCCTCGTCCTCGCGAGCTTCGTGCCGTCCCTCCTGAGCTTCCGCAGCTCCCCGAGGTACGAGACCACCCTTTCGAGCGTCTCCTCGTCCAGATGCCTGTAGGGGTAGCACGCCTTGAACTCCTTGAAAAGCGTCGACTGGTCTATGATCTCAAAGTCCATGAGATACCCTGCCACTTGGTGAGCGAGCACGTCAAGGCTCTTCTCGTAGGGCTGCGTCTCTTCCATCCTTCCCTTCAGGGCCTCCGTGACGGCGGCCGTCGACTCCAAGATGTCGTCCGCCGCAACGGTGAGGAGGACGCCCTTTGAGAAGCGCTGGAGGCTGTGCCCCGACCTGCCGACCCTCTGGATCAGGGACGTCACCTGCCTGGGAGACATGTACTGCACCACGAGGTCTACGGCGCCGATGTCGATGCCTAGCTCAAGCGTAGAAGTGCACACCAAGGCCCTGGTCTCTCCAGTCCTGAATGCCGTCTCGACGCGCTCGCGCTCCTCGCGGGGCAGTGACCCGTGATGGACACCGACGTCCCCCCGCATCCTGTTGAGCTTCTCGCCCAGCATCTCCGCGGTGGTCCTGCTGTTGACGAAGACTAGGGTCGACTTGTGCGTCTCGATGAGGTCGCTCATCCTCGCCAGCCTGGCGGCCAGGTCGATGGTGGTGAAGGCCTCCCTGGAGACCGCGCCGTCCTCGGGCTTGGGAGTGGGGTATTCCACGAAGTAGCCGACTTGCTTTGGCGCAGGGGCCTTGACTATCACATGGCGGGAAGGCCCGAAGATGAAGGCGGCCGCGGTCTCGGGGCTGCCTATCGTCGCCGAGAGGGCCACCACCTGGAAGTCGCCCGCCACCTTCCGCAGCCGCTGCAGGCCTACCGTGAGCTGGACGCCCCTCTTGCTCTCCACGAGGTTATGCAGCTCGTCCACCACGACGGCCTTCACGTCGGCGAGGCTCTGCCGCATCCTGCTCCCGGGGAGCATGGCCTGGAGCGTCTCTGGGGTGGTCACAAGGACGTCCGGAGGGTTCCTCGACTGGCGCTGCCTCTGGGCCTGCGGCGTGTCGCCGTGCCTGACGTCGAGCGTGAGGTCGAGCTTCCCGCACCAGAACTGCAGCCTCCGAAGCATGTCCCGGTTCAGGGCGCGCAAAGGTGTGATGTAGAGCAGCGATATCCCGTGCCTTGGACCGCGGCGGACGAGGTTGCTGAGCAGGGGCAGGATCGCGGCCTCTGTCTTCCCCGAGCCGGTGGGCGCGACAATGAGCACATTGACGCCCGTCGTGACAAGGGGGATCGCCTCTATCTGCGGAGGGGTCGGGGAGGTGATGCCGCTCTCCACGAGGAGCGCCTTCACGGGATCGGCGAGCGAGTCGAAGATCTCAACGCCAGCCATGGTATAGACCTCCCATCTTCATCATCCGGTTGGTATTAATCCGCCCTGCTTCCTCTCCGAACCCTTAGACGCGCATTCGTCGCACTCGCACATCTGCCTGAGGTAATCGTAAGGGTAGATGCCTGTCTCGTGTCCGTCCGACCACGAGAAGGATATCGCGTACCGGCCGATCATCCTGTATTTCGTCGCCGCGACGCCCTCGGGAGCGGCCGGGATGAGCGGGATCATCCTACTCACTCCGATCGCCGCCGGCTCTCCCGCGCACATGGCGCATGGACACGCCTCGCGAAGGTTCTTGTTCGAGAAGACACTCGAGTGACCATCGCTCCACGCGATCTTCACCTGCGATTCGCCGAGCGAGACTGTCCTGGGGAACAGCAAGACCTGACGATTTCGATGCCTCTCCTCCTTAAGCCTTGGCATCAAGGGAAGAGTTCGCCCCGACATCATCGTTAGGAAAGGGTTATCTCTCCCTTTCCGAGGAAATTCTCTGATCTTGGCAGAGCTGTCAAAAAAGGCGGAGCGGCTCCTGAAGGGCAAGAACTTCGCCTTTGTGGTGACCGTGAACAAGGACGGCAGCCCCCACCTCACCCCGACCTGGATTGACACCGATGGGAAGAACGTCCTGGTCAACACCGCGCTCGGGAGGCAAAAGCCTAGGAATGTCGCAAGGGACTCTAGGGTCGCCGTCGGAGTCTTCGACCTCGCCAATCCCTACGAATACGTCTCCATCAGCGGCAAGGTCGTGAAGCAGGTCACGGGCAAAGAGGCTGACGATCACATCGACAAGCTATCCCAGAAGTATACGGGAGCGAAGAAATACAGGCGCAACAGTCCCAATGAGAAGCGGGTCATTTTCGTGATCCGACCTTCGAAGGAACTGACCATGTGAGACAGACGAGAGATCTGACTTTTTCCAAAAGAGAGAATGCGACCCGTGCCAAGCTGCATCTGCAACGTCTGCAAGCACTTCAACGACGTATCATGCACGCGCTGCGCCTGCTGCTCTTACAAGAAAGTCGCGTGCATGCAGAACGAGATTGTCGCCTGATTCCAGCAGACCAATAGTTCGCGTTATCGCAGCTCAGGGAGCGCTAGTTGGGAGGATAGGACTCGATCCTCGCCTAGCCAACGAGAAGGCGGCCGCCGCGACTCCAAGCGCAACGATGAGGACCACAAATGGTAGCGGGAACTCGGGCGTGGGCGTAGCTGTCCCCTTGACGATGACGACCCCGTTCATCCACGAATGAATCTTGCAATGATACATGTACGTCCCTGGGGAGTTGAACGTGTAGGTAAATTGGTCTCCAATCGACAACGAGACACTAGTGAAGGAATTGTCGTTAGCCGTCGCCGTGTGATTAGGTGTGTAGCCGTTGGCATCCATCTGATTGTCGTTGTCGGTCCAGGTTACTGTGTTGTTGACGCCAATCACCACGACGACCGAAGCGGGCGAGTAGCCTTGGGACGACTGGGTAATTCCAGAGCCGCTTGGGATGCTGATCATAGTGACTTGCGGACTGATTGCCAGAGCAGAGTTCTGGGGCGAGAACGCGAACACCGCTGCGGGGAAGCCCAGTCCGGCCACTGCCGCAACGACGAGCAGAATGCTGATGCGCCCTGACTTCATCGAGAAGCCAGTCCTCCTTCCCTGATATAACTCATTCGAAGGGCTTCTAGAATCCCGCAGGCGCGCCTTCCCCGCGCACGTCACACACGGCCTTCTTTCCCTTGGGAGTGAGCTCGATTCCCTGCGCCACGCCCTGCCGGGAGGGATAGTCCACGACTCTCATATCCGGCACTCGCCCATTCTCGACCTTGTAGCCTCTCTCTACCGAGGTCTCCTCCCCGTCCCACAGAAACCGAGGGTATCCGAGCGCCGCCTCTACGTCCATGGAGTAGTCCACGACGTTCGAGACGAAGAGGGCGTGTAGCTGCGGGCGGTGTTCCCCGCCGCTGGTCCCCATAGCGAGGAACGGCGAGGCACCCTTCCGCCTTGAGAGCAGAAGGGCCGACAGAGTGTGGACGGGTCTCTTCCTCGGTTCGAGCGAGTTGGGGCCCTTGAACTTGAACGCGGATGCGCGGTTGTTGAGGAAGAAGCCCGAGTCTTTTAGAAAGATCCGAGAGCCGAACGGGTGGAAGAGGCTCTGGATGCACGAGAGCAGGTTCCCGTCGCCATCCGCGACCGCAAAGTACGTCGTATCCCCATCGAGCACGGCCGAGTTCGCCGGGCGGTGCCTGGCGTTCAGGAAGGTCTCGAGGTCGAAGTCGACGAACCTCGGGTCACCGAGGAATTCGTCCTTGGCAGCGAGGGCCGTCTTCGTCGCCTCGGTCACGCGCGTGACCCTCTCGAGAGAGTCGGGCGCGGGCGGGTCTCTCCCCTCCAGCTCCTTGAGTATCATCAGGGTGGCTGCGCCCATGCTGTTGGGCGGCACCTCGAAGACCTCGTGCCCGCGGTACTCGATCCTGAGAGGCTCGACCCATTCAGGGCTGAAGGATAGGTCCTCCCGCTCGACCTCGACCCCGCCGACCCCGAGCTCCCTGATGATGTCCTCGGCGGCGGCCCCCTTGTAGAACTCCTCGGAGCCTCCGTCTGCGATCTCCTGTAGGCGCTCTGCCAGCCTTCGCTGGCGAAGCACCTCTCCTGGCCCCGGACCGAGTCCCTCGGCCCCGAAAGCTAGCAGCGCCTCATGATTGAGGTTGGCCCGGAACCTCCCCAGCGCCCGCGCGAGGCCCGGCGAGACTGGGAACCCCTCCTCAGCCAGCCTCACGGCCCTCGCCAGGAGGCCGTCGAACTCTGCGCTCCCGAACTTGCGGTGGAGCTCCTCGACCCCTTTGACCATCCCGGGGATGACCACGCTGCTCGGCCCGAACAGAGGCATCTCTGAGATCTTCTGGGAGAGAAGCCAGCCGATCGTGAGGCCGGAAGGCGCCCAGCCGCTGCTGTTTAGGCACCTCACCTTCCCGGTCTTGCCTTCAAAGAATAGCGCGAAGAAGTCCCCTCCAAGGCCGTTGAGGTGGGGGAGCACCACCGAGAGCGCGAAGCTCGCAGCGACTGCAGCGTCGAACGCGTTCCCGCCTGCCTTCATCGCGTCGGCTCCTGCAAGAGACGCAAGCGGGTGCTCTGTGGCTATCGCGCATTTCTGGGCAACGAGGACCTTGGCGGCCAAAGGCGAGCGCTCTCCCGCTTCGCGGGTCATAAAAGGGCGCCAGCCCTGCACAACATATATCGCCGTCCCGCCGCGCGGTGCCACCATGAAGAGGAACCCCAAGGTCGGTTTCATCGGTCTCGGCATCATGGGTAGGCCCATGGCCCAGAACCTTCTCAAGGCCGGATTCGAGCTCATCGTCTACAACAGAAGCAAGCCTCCGGTCGACGCCCTGGTCTCTTCTGGCGCCACGGCCGCAACCTCTCCCAAAGCCGTGGCCGAGCGCAGCGACGTCGTCATCACCATGGTCACGGACTCGGAGGCGGTGAAGGAGCTCGTCCTTGGACAAGGAGGCGTGCTCGAGGGAGCCCACGAGGGGCTCACTCTCATCGACATGAGCACCATCTCGCCCACCGTGACCCGGAGCGTCTCGGATTCGCTTGCTGCGAAGGGAGTGAGCGCGCTGGACGCTCCCGTCAGCGGAGGAGACGTCGGAGCCCGAGACGGGACTCTCACGATAATGGTCGGAGGGCCCCAACCCGTGTTCGACTCTTGCCTTCCGGTGTTGAACGCGATGGGGAAGAAGGTCGTCTACATGGGTCCGACAGGGGCAGGGCAGCTCACGAAGCTCGCCAACCAGATCTTGGTCGCCTGCAACATGATAGGTGTGAGCGAGTGCCTCAACTTCGCCAAGAAGGCTGGCCTGGACCCCGCAAGGGTCATCGACTCTCTCTCCGCAGGTGCCGCGTCCTCGTGGAGCCTGGTCAACCTCGGACCGAAGATCGTCAAGCGGGACTTTGCGCCGGGCTTCAAGGTCAAGCTCCTCCAGAAGGATTTGCGATACGTCCTCTCGACAGCGACCGACCTGAACGCGCCGCTGCCGGCAACCGCGCTCGTCCACCAGCTCTACAAGCACGTGGAGGAGGAAGGCCTAGGAGACGTCGGGACCCAGGCGCTCGTGACCGCGATCGAGCAGTTGTCGAGCAAGGGCTGACCCGCGAGATACCCGTATATATCGCCAGAGACGCTACAACGTCCATGTGCGACTGCGAAGAACTCGAGTTCGAGGACTTTGAGATAATGCTGGCCAGTCTGTCCAAGAAGGTGCCAGCCCCTGCCGTCGAAGCGCCGGTGCAGGTTGCGGTCCCCCTCGTCGTGGCCAAGTCCCGAAAGTAGGGTCTCTCTTCTCTTCCCTGTGCGGGCTCCCAATCCCTGCGTGAATTAATGAGCCAAGGAATAACCACGTCAGAATAACTTATAAGATATGAATAATCCGCGAGGGCTCTTGGAGAAGTTTTTACCCCGCATTTCAGGGTGCCCGTGAAGTTGACAGACTACAAGGTTTCATTGACGGGTCTTCACGCGAGGAACGAGAAGACCATCCAGGCCACCCAGGACTGGGAGCGGAGCCGGATCAACGACGAGAAACTGAAGGAGACGTTCGACAAGGACTGCGACTCGATCGTGGAGCTTCAGAAGCACGTCGGGGCAGAGTACATAACCGACGGCCAGATCACGCTCGCTTGGCAGGACCTCTTCCGCCCGGTAAGCACGGGCTTCGCGGGGCTGGAACCAGGGCCCATGGTGAGGTGGTTCAACACTAACACCTTCTTCTACATCCCAGTCGTGAAGGGCCCCATCTCGAGCGACGGCAAGGCCCTCTCGAGGGCCGTCGAGAAGAGGTTCGCAAACCACGGCTCCTCTCTGAAGATCGTCCTGCCCGACCCCCTCACGTTCGCGGAGCTCGCAGAAGACAAGCACTACGGGAGCAAGGAGAAGGTGCTCTTCGCCTACAGCGACGCGCTAAGGAAGGAGCTGAGAGGGCTTCACTCCGCAGGGGTGAAGTACGTCCAGTTCTCCGCGCCAAGTCTCGCCTACCGCCTCAAGCAGAAACCGTTCTCTCGCGCCGGGCTCAAGCAGCTCGGCGAGGCGTTGAGGAACGCCTTGANNACCTCCGTGAGGAGCGGGTTCTATGCCTCTTTTGGAGACGCCTCCCCTTACCTCCCGGATCTTTTCGACGTCATCCCGACCGACGACATCGGCGTGGACTTGACGCAGACCGACGACTCGGCGCTCTCGAAGACGAGCAAGGGGTTCATCGCGGGGATAGTCGACTCACGAACCACATACCTAGAGAACCTCGCCTCGCTAAAGTCCCGAGCAGAGAACGTCGCGGACCGGACCGGCGCGAAGACTCTGACGCTCGCACCCTCCGCGGACCTGAGATACATACCTAGGGTCAGCGCGGACGAGAAGCTCGAGCTCCTCGGGCGCCTAAAGGCCAAGCTGAAGCACGGGAGCGACACGCCCAAGTCCAGGCCAGAAGCCCGGAGGGGATCAAAGTGACCAAGGCCTTCCCTACGCAGGAGATTGGGAGCCTCCCCAAGTTCGCGTGGAGGTCGAAGCCCTTCAGGTTGATGGCCCTCACCGATGACGACCTCGAGAGCGCAAAGCAGTGGGGAGAGCGGCTCCAGGTCGAGGGCAGGGAGGACCTATACCGGACCCTTTCGAAACGCTACGCGTTCACAGACGAAGAGAAGAAGCAGATAGTCGACTTCTCGCTCCTCTACGCGATCAGGATGGGCGAGACCGCTGGCGAAGGGCTCGCGCGCACGCCAGGGCTCGACCTAGTGTGGAGCGGCGAACAAGCGAGGACCGAGATGTATGAGACCCCCGTCTCGAACATCTCCGGCTTTGAGTTCATAGGCAGGGTCAGGAGCTTCGACAACAAATACTGGAAGATGGCCTCGATACGGTCACAACCCAAGTACAAAGAGAACTACCATATGGACGAGCTACTCTTCACAAAGGAGCACTCAAAGCGCAAGATCAAGGTGCCAGTGACCGACGCCATCACGATAATGGCGTGGTCCGACAACAACTACTACACCGGCAAATGGTCGGACAAGACGAAGCTGTCACCGGCGAAGCGGAGCTTCAGCGCCAGGCGCGAGTTCACCCTCGAGCTCGCAAAGATAATCCGCAGGGTAATCCGCGAGCTCATCGAGAAGGGCGTCGAGGAGGTGCAGATAGACATCCCCGCCGCGACCCAGTACCAGTCGGAAGACGACATTAAGCTGGTCGCCGAGTCCTTCAACGAGACGACGAAGGGCCTGAACGCTACCTTCAGCGTCCACAGCTGCTTCCCCCCAAGCCTCGGGTACGCCATCCTCTTCCCGCACATCCTTGAGATGAAGCAGTGCGAGCGGTTCTCGCTAGAGTATGGCAACCGCGACACGTTCGAGAGGGGACTAGACCCCGCCTCCAGAGTCGGGTTCGAGGACCTGAAGCTCTTCAAGGAGTACGGCTACAAGAAGCAACTGGGAGTCGGCGTGATCCACATCCACACCGACACCCTGCCTAGCGTCGAAGTTGTGAGGGACCGCGTCCTCTACTCAGCGAAGGTGACGGACCTCCCGCCCGAGAACCTCTACGTCAACCCCGACTGCGGCCTCCGCACCAGGCGACCAGAGGTCGCGCAGAAGATGCTCGACCTCGTCGTTGGCGGCGCCGAACTCGCAAGGCGAAAGTCCGGTTGATCCCGCGGGTAACGACCATCGGCAGCTACCCGGCATTCCCTCGGGCCGAGGACGTCGAGTACTACTACACCATCTCCCGGCACGGCCTCGGAGGCGAGGTCGTCGACCCCTATCTGTGGTCGATGGAGGAGGCGCTCAAGGACTTCACTTCAGCGGGAGTCGACGTCCCTTCGACCGGCCAGTCGAGGGGCGACCTCTACTCGCTCTTCCTCGATCCGAAGTTCGTAAAGGGGATAACGTGGCAAGGCGCCGAGGCGTTCGTCAACGGCAAGATCGAGAGGACCGGGTCCATCCGGGTCTCCGACGTCCTTCACGCAAGGAGCGTGCTCCCCCCGCATTACGAGCTGAAGGAGCCAATCACCGACGCATACACCCTCGCGCGCTTCGCAAAGATCAACACAAGCAGCTACGCCGACACGAGAGAGCTCGCCCGGGAGATCAACAAGAAGATCATCATACCCGAGATCGAGGCCTTGCAAGAGACGGGGGCTGTCTCCTGGCTGCAGCTAGACTCGCCGACCATCGCGGCCGAGTCCTCGACGCCCGACTACATCCAAGGCCTATACGAGGAGATAGCAGCGGTCGCTAAGGTCCCCATCGTCGTCCACGCCTGTGGCGACGCGGTCAGGATCTTCTCTCCTCTCCTCACCAAGCTGAAGGTCGACACAATTTCGCTGGACTTTTACCACTACCCGAAGCTCTTCGATGAAGCCAGCAAGAAGAGCTATGACCAGAAGATAGGGCTGGGTTGCACCGACAGCCAGAGCCTCAGGATCGAGACCGTCGACGAGACGCGGCGGCTCATCTCGTTCGCGGAGGCGAGGCTCGGGAAGGACCGAATCCAGTTCGTGCACCCCCACTGCGGGCAGCGCAACCTGAACCGCGAGGTTGCCTACGAGAAGAACGTAGTCCTCGCCCTCGCGCGAGACGACGCCTGCTTCGGCGGCGCGGAGGAGGCCTCAGCTTCTCACCTGACCGCGAAGGAGTACGACCCGGGAGGCTACTTCCTCGTGTCCGTCAGCAGGGAGACGAAGGAGATCGTCGTGGCGTACTACACCTACGACCACGTCGCGAAGAAGAGGTACCGCTCAAAGTCTGCAGAGCGCCTCTTCCAGACCCTCAACGACGAGGCGGACTCGCTGGGCCTCAGCCGAAGGCACCTATCCTACCTCACTCTTGAGCTGGGACGCGCCGAGGCGTCCATCGCCGCCGGGTCCCAGTCCTACCGGCAGAAAGTGATAGAGTGATTGAGGCTAGCGGAGCGCCTGAAGAGGGGGATCTTCACCACAGTGGTGGAGATCTTTCCGCCCAACTTCAGCGCCGAGGCGGCGAAAGAGCCGCTCCTAGGCCTTAGGCAAAAGACCCAGGACATAGTCTCGAGGGTGAAGAAGGTCGAGAACCTCACAGACTGCTTCGTGGTCGCTGACATGAAGGACCTTGGCAGGCTGAAGCTCTCCAGCATCTACACCGCGGCCATGCTGAAGCAGGAGCTCGACACCGAGGTCATCCCCGTAATCGCGGTGAGGGACACGAACCGATCCGGCGTGAGGACGCTCTTCCTCTCAGCGCTATCATACGGCCTCGACTCTGTGATGCTCGTCTGGGGGGACAAGTACATGGACGGCGAAGGCTCGGCCAACGTCTACGACTATCCCTCTCTCTCAGAGGCGATCAAGGAGATGAGGGCGCTGGCAGACAGGGCGAACGTCAGCGCGACGATCCTCGCCCCCGTCAACGTGGCGGCGCTCGAGACAAAGAAGGGCGCGTCTATCGCGTCATCCCGCATCGAGAGCGGGGCCGACTGCCTTCTCGCGCAGCCGCCCACGTCCGACGTCTCCGTGTCGTTCCCCGAACACCTCCGCCTCCTCGACGGGAAGGGCCTGAGAGGGAATGTCCTGCTCAACGTCTTCCCCTTCCGGGACAAGGAGGACATCGATGCCTGCCGTACGCGCTTCGGATGGAAGATTCCCGATGTCGTCGACCGGCTCGCAGAAGAAGGGGGAGAGGCGAGGCTGATCAAGGAGTCCAAGATGGTCGTCGAGAAGATGCGTGAGAACCACCTTCCCGGGGTCTACGTCTCCACGAGGGGCAAGCCAGAGCTTGCGCGTTTCATCCTCGATTAGCAGAATCCCCGCGAAGACCTAAATATCGTCCGGAGGCCGCGCAACGACGTTCCTTGAAGGCCCTCATCCTCGCGGGCGGGCAGGGTCTGAGGCTCAGGCCCCTAACCGACGACAAGCCCAAACCGCTCGTGGCGGTGGGCGGCAAGCCGATCGCCGAATGGCAGCTCGATTGGCTCATCAAGAACGTGAAGCTAGAACAGGCGACTTTCCTCTGCGGTTACAAGTGGACGAGGCTGAAGGAGCACTTCGGGGACAGCTACCGCGGCGTCCGAATCGAGTACAGCGTCGAGGAGACCCCTCTCGGGACCGGAGGGGCCTTTCGCAAGGCCATCGTCGCCGCGAAGTTGGGAGACGAGGACGTGGCCATGATGAACGGGGACATCGTCACAGACCTCCCCCTCGGCGAGATGGTCGCCGCACACACCTCTGCGAAGAGCAAGCCGACAGTCACCTTGCTGCTGGTGCCCTACAAGTCTAGGTTCGGGATAGTGCACATCGACGGGCAGAACCGGGTGAAGAAGTTCGAGGAGAAGCCGGAGTTCCCCGACGCTTGGATCAACGGCGGGGTCTACGTCGCGAACGCAAAGAGACTCCCTCCGAATCTGCCTGAGAAGGGGGACATCGAGCGGGAGACCTTCCCAAAGCTCGTAAGCTCGGGCGAGATAATGGCCTATCCCTACCGGGGGTTCTGGTCGCTCATCGACTCGATAAAGGACATCCAGGAAGTCGAGAAGGAGCTAGGGTTGCGGGCTACCTCACAAGGCTGACCCGGCTTCATCGGGCTCTCAGTTCGAAACCCTTATTATATCACGCCGGGGTGCGCCCTTTGGTAAGGGTCGATAGATGCCTTGCCACTTAGTTTTGTAAGCAAGCTGAAAAACGCGTCCCAGGCTTACACCTTCCGTGACTTTATCCTGTTGCCCGGCCGGAGCGAGGTCGAGCCCAGGGACATCGACCTCTCCTCGAACCTGACCAAGCACATCAAGCTGAGCCTCCCCTTCGTCTCCTCTCCAATGGACACCGTGACAGAATGGAGGATGGCCGCAGAGCTCGCGAGGATAGGCGCGGTTGGGGTCATCCACCGAAACATGACCATCGAAAGCCAGGTCGAGCAGGTGAAGAAGGCCAAGGCCGTCAAGATGGAGGCGAAGAGCGTCGACGAGAAGGGTAGGCCCCTTGTGGGCGCTTCCGTCTCGCCCCTCGACACGAAGCGATGCGAGGCAATCGACAAGGTCGCTGATTTTCTCGTCGCAGACGTCGCCCACTTTCACAACTCAAACCTGCTGAAAGTCGCGGCCAAGCTGCTCCCGAACCTCAGCAAGGACTTCATCGCCGGTAACATAGGGACAAGGAGGGCGGTCCGCGACATCCTCGCAGAGCTGCCCCGTGTCGACGGGTTCAGGGTCGGGATCGGTTCCGGCTCCGTCTGCATCACCTCGGAGGTCACCCGCGTGGGCGCGCCGACCCTCTTCGCCGTCTCCGAAGTGGCCACGGCCGTGAACGAGCTGAACTCAGACGTGCCGATAATCGCCGACGGCGGGATCCGTGGGGCAGGCGACGCCTCGCTCGCGCTCGCAGCAGGCGCATCCACGGTGATGCTCGGCTCGATGCTTGCAGGAGCCGAAGAGTCGCCCACGAAGGTCGTCGTCAAGGACGGAAGGAAGATGAAGATCCATAGGGGCATGGCCAGCGCGGCCGCCAGGAGCGTCAGGTTCGCCCTCGACAGATACAGCGTGCCGGCAAAGGGCCTCGAGGAGGGAGTCGAGGCGTACGTCAATTACACGGGCAAGGCGGCGGACACGATATCCAACATCGAGAACGGCCTGAAGGCCTCCTTCGGATATTCGGGCGCGAAGAGCGTAAGCGACCTCTGGAGCGTCGCGTCATTCGGTTACGTTTCCCCACAGGGCACCACGGAGCTCGGAGTCCACTCGCTGACCTTGAAGTGAGAGTGCTTGCCCGCGTCCAGCATGACAGCAACGGCGACGGCAGACTCTCCGANNTCCGAAGGCCACGCAGCCGGCTGAAAGGAAGAGCGCAAGGAAGGACCTCCACCTGCTCCGCGGCGGGATCGCGGTCCTAGATTTCGGGGGCCAGTACTCTCATCTCATCGCGAGGAGGATCAGGGGGCTCGGGGTCTACGCTGCGCTCCTGCCGTTCGACACGTCGGTCAGCTCGCTGAAGGAGATGGAGATCAAAGGAGTCGTCCTGTCAGGCGGACCGGCGAGCGTCTATGAAAAAGGCGCGCCGCAAATCGATCCCGACTNNCGCGAGCGTCTATGACTCGGGAGCGCCGCACCCCGACAGGGAGATCTTCTCGGGCGCCATCCCCGTCCTAGGGATTTGCTATGGCTACCAGCTCCTCGTGCAGGCGCACGGCGGCGACATCACCAGGGCATCGAGGAGGGAGTACGGCAAATCGAGGCTCAAGATCACGGACCGCGCGAGCATCTTCAGCGGCATCACCAACGAGAGCATCACCTGTTGGATGAGCCATGGAGACTCGGCCAGCAAGCTCCCGGGCGACCTCGCATCGATGGCCACGAGCGACAACTCGCCCTACGCAGCGATCCGCTCCGCGGACGGCGTGCAGTTCGGCGTCCAGTTCCACCCTGAGNNATCTACGCGATCCAGTTCCACCCTGAGGTCGTGCACACCGAGCATGGAGGCGAGATACTCTCGAACTTTGTCTTCGGGGTGTGTCGCGCCGAGCGGCGCTGGAGCATGGAGGGCTTCCTCGAGGAGACCACGCGCGAGCTGAAGCAGACCGCGGAGGGCAGGGTGCTCTGCGCGGTCTCGGGAGGGGTCGACTCCTCTGTGGCATCCGTCCTGCTAAACAAGGCCATCCACGAGAGGCTCCAGTGCGTCTTCATAGACACAGGCCTCCTCAGGGAAGGCGAAGGCGACGAGGTCTCCAGGTTCCTGAGAGACGACCTCGGCGTGCCGCTCGAGTTCATCGACGCCTCGAAGCGGTTCCTCGACTCGCTGAAGGGAGTCTCTGACCCGGAGGAGAAGCGGAAGATAATCGGGCGCGTGTTCGCAGAGACCTTCGTGGAGTATGCAGCGAAGAAAGGGCCGTTCAGGTACCTCGCACAAGGGACGCTCTACCCCGACGTGATCGAGAGCGGCCAGACCAGCGCTCCTGCGTCGGTCATCAAGACCCATCACAACGTCGGAGGGCTCCCGAAGGACCTCAAGCTTGAGCTCATCGAGCCGCTCAGGGAGCTCTACAAAGACGAGGTGAGGGCTCTGGGCTCTCTCCTTGGTCTCCCACCGGCGGTGCTGAGACGGCACCCCTTCCCAGGACCTGGGCTCGCGGTAAGGATAATCGGGGAGGTCACACCCGAAAAGCTGCGAATCTGCAGGGGGGCAAACACGATTGTGGAGCAGGTGATGCAGGAGGAGAAACTCTACGACAAGGCGTGGCAGGCCTTCGCCTACGTGGGCGACGACCAGGTGACGGGGGTCCTCGGCGACTCGAGGCGAGTGGGCTCCCAGGTCACGGTCAAGGTCGTCCAGTCAGTCGACGCGATGACCGCGGACTGGTACCGCCTGCCCCACGACGTCATGGAGCGCATCTCGAGCAGGATAACCAACGAGGTCGACGGGGTGGTAAGCGTGGTCTATTCCATCTCCTCCAAGCCTCCCGCCACCATCGAGCCTCAGTGAGGGGTGGAGCAGGTTGCCAGAGTTCCTCGGTCCCCAGACGAAGCTCGCCGAGCTCCACGTCCATCTTGGCAGCTCGGTCGACCCGGCCGTCATGTGGGAGATCGCCCACGCCCAAGGAATCAGGCTCCCCACCAAGGACTACTGGACCTTCGTGGACATGATCACCGTGAACCCGCGCAAGGTAAAGTCCTTCGAGGACTACCTGGCTCTCTTTCATTGGACGGAGCTCATCCAGTCCAGCCCCCTAGCGATTGAGGCCTCTGTCTACCACACGGTCGCCGGAGCATACCGCAAGAACAACATTACGCTCCTCGAGCTCAGGTTCAACCCGATGAAGAGGAACCGCGGAGGGGAGAGGGACCTGGACCAGATAATGATGGCCGCCGTCAGGGGCCTCGACAGGGTATCCGCGGAGTACCCGGTAAGGGCAGGGATGATTATCTGTCTCGACCGGACCTTCGACTATCATCTCAACGAGATACTGCTCGAGAAGGCCTTGAAGTACAAGAACAGGGGAGTCGTCGGGATAGACATCGCAGGCTCCGCAAAGAAGGGCTTCCACTACTCCGATTGCAAGACCCTCTACAACAGGGCGCGCAAGGAAGGCCTTGGGCTGACGGTCCACGCCGGAGAGGACGAGGGCCACAACTCGGTCCGCGACGTGCTCGAGCACCTCGAGCCTCAAAGGATAGGGCACGGCGTCAGGGCGACCGAGGACGAGGAGACGCTCGAGCTCCTTCGCGAGAGGGGAGTCGTCCTGGAGCTCTGCCCTTCGTCAAACCTCAACACGCGCGTCCTGAAGGGGGTCGGGGACATGAAGCGCGTCTTCAGGCAGCTCAACCGGAGCAAGGTGAAGTATACGATAAACACCGACGGTCCGGAGATGTTGCTCACCAACCTGAGGAATGAGTTCGACTTTTTGCTCAGGAATGACATCCTCAAGAAAGACGACGTGCTAAGGGCAAACAAGACCGCCTTCGCGGCCACGTTCATCCCATCGGGCTGACCACCACCCGAAGGCCTAAATCCAATGCGTTCCCCGAGATTCAGTCTTGGTGAAACATGAGCCCGCCAGCTCGGCGAAGAGAGGCAACGGGGAGGCGAAGAAGGTCGCCAGCATGGACGAGATAGACGAGAGCGTGCTCGACGAGGGGTCATACTACCTATCCAAGCTAGACCTCGACATCGACGCCATCGCAGAGCGCTTCGAGCTTCCCGCCGCAACCGTGCTCAAGCACAAGACCAGATTCGAGGGGAAGCTCAATCGAGGCGACGCGGTCGAGACGACCGAAGACCTCGTCTTCTGGCGGAGCGTCAAGGAGGAAGCAGAAGGGAACGTCAAGGTGACCTTCGTCACAGACCAAGGCTTCCACCACTCGTGGAGGTCAGACCTGGAGAAGCTCGACGGCCCATCCCTGCTCGCGATCTTCGAGTCTTGCAAGCGCTTCCTCAACCTCGACCCCAACGCAAGGTTCCTGGAGTACGCACCGCCGAAGAACTACGACCCCCTTGCCATGCAACGAGAGATCAGCAAGGCCGTAACGGTCCTGAATTCCATCCTCGAAAAGAAATGGAAGCAGGGTAGCGAAACCAAGTGAAGATACCACATTCGACCAGGGAGTCAGAGGCGCTGCTCCGCTCGCTCCTCCCAGCGCGAGATGAGATCACGGTTCGCCCGATGTTCGGAAACCTCGCCGCTTTCGTGAACGGGAACATGTCGGTGGGCCTATACGGGGACAACCTCATGGTGCGCCTTCCCGAGGCCGACCGAGCGGACCTCCTCAAGAACAGGGGAGCCGCGGTCTTCGAG
>PLCG01000074.1 GCA_003135575.1 Nitrososphaerota archaeon | reverse complement strand
GGCCCGGTGTCGCCCTCAAGCCTCAGGGAAGATTCCATGTCGAAGGCTATCATCTTGTCCGGGTCCTGCTTCACCAGCTCGAACCTGAAGGCCGCCACCGCCAGCGTCTCCGCGACCAGTTCCGCCCATTCTTCGCTCTTGTCCGGGTTCCTCCTCTTAGTCTCCTCGGCAGACTTCTTCCTCAGCGCCTCGAGCACCGTGTCCACGTTGATGTAGATGCCCTTCCTTCCTTGCATGTGGACGAATTCCTTCTCGACCTCTAGGCCCAGGCTCTCCGCCGACCTCTTCGAGAGGGCGACGACCTCGTAAGCCCTGTGGAGGTATCTCTCGTTCTCCTTCCCTTCGATCCGCCCAAGGACCCTGCTCACTATCTTCTGGAGCCTGCTCTGCTTCGAGTCTATCACTGATATCGCAAGGTCTGCCCCTCCGAACTTCGGATGATCAGGTGCGCCCGCAACTCCGGAGGACTTTGCGGAGGTCGTGCTCCACAATGTGCTCCCGTCGGGCTGCGTCGCGTAGACCCGGTACGAGAAGTGGTCGGCCACGAGCCCTATCTTCCAGGCGGCGTAGGGGATGTCCTTCGCAACGTAGACGATGGTCCCGTCGGACCTCACCAGCACCTTGTCCTCCCCGAGCTCGGCGTCCTTCACGACCCAGCAGCCGGCGTTTTCGCCCTCAGTCTCGAACACGGCTATGCCCTTCTTTTTGAGCTCCTCGAAGATCTCGTTCCACATGCCCGTCTTCAGGATGTGTGACTCCCAGTTGAGGAGGTCGTAGCGGGCTCCCAGCCGCCAGCACGTCTCTAGCTGGTCGGAGAGGATGCGCGAGACTATCTTCTCTGCGTACTCGGCTATCTCGCCCGTCCCTTTCTCTATCTCCTTGAGTACCAGCCTCTGCTTCTCCTTCAGCGACGAGTCCTTCTCGTAAGCTTGATTGACCTTCGTGTAGACCACGTCCCCGCAGTATGCGTCGAACTTCACGCCGGCGGGCGCCTGGTCTGAGAACCTTAGGAACTTCAGACCGACGATTACGTCAGCGACCTGCGCGCCCGAGTCGTCGATGTAGTTGAGCGTCTGGACATCGTGCCCGAGCCTCTTCATCGTCCTGGCGAGCGAGTCACCTAGCACAAGGTTCCTCGCGTGACCGATGTGTAGGGCCTTGTTGGGGTTCACGTTGGTGTGTTCGATTGCGATCCGCTTCTTCGGCCCTGCGCCCTCGAGCTGCAGGATTCCTCCCTCCGGCTTTAGGATCGAGGTAAGAAGCTCCGAGGCGAAGACTCCCCAGTTCGCCCTGAAGTTGACATACCCCGAGGGATGCGCCTCGACTCCGCCGATGAGATGCCAGCCTGTTGCGGCGTCTATCGCCTCGGCGATCTCCTTAGCGATCACTCCGGGGGCCTTCCTGGTCTCCTTCGCGAGCCTCAAGCCGACGGGGCTCGAGAGATCTCCGAGGTCAGGATTCGGGGGGCGAAGAAGCTCGACCTCCACGAGCTTGTAGCCCTTCTCCTTGGCTGCGGCGATGAGGGCATCCCTGGCCTCCGCCTCGAACTCCCTGAACTTCAAAGATGGTGGTTGCCTCGTGGGGGTGGCCATTTATCCAGTGCTGTTGGCCCGACGTTGACTGGGAAAGAGTAACAGTCGCCTCATCACGCGACTAGCTTTGGGCGCGGTCAAAATCAGTCATCGCCAACCCCGCTGGCTCTACAGCCATCTTCCCGTGAAAGGAGTTATCTGGCGTCGCGGGACGCGACTACACTGCTATCAGTCGCGAGGAGAACTTGACAGCCCTCAGCGAGTCCTTAACCGGTGACAGGTCTTCGGCCATCTTTGCCACCTTCTCAAGCTCCTCCCTAGACGCCCTACTTTTGACAAAGTACCTGATTCTGAACTCTTTGAAACCAGGCCTCACCGCTCCGGGCTCGGGCAAACCCAACATTCCCTGAAGGTCTACGTCACCCTCAACCTCAACGTTGAGAGAGTCTATTGGAACTCCCAGTGCAGCACCCGAAGCAGCAAAGCCTCCACTGACACAATGCCCAAGTGTTGCCAGAAGCAACTCTCCCGCGGTCGCCCCCTTGTTCGAGCCCCCGAGCTCAGGCGGGTGATCTTGTGGTATCGAGAAGGGCTTTGGTCTACTTGTTTCATTCTTCACTCCTCCAGCCGTAAAATCCTTGACCGAAGCTTCTGTGAAGAAGCCACTTCTCCAGCCCACCTTCGCGAATAGAGTAGCCTGTGCAAGTTGCGGTTGCTTCCTGACGGCGTCTACCATCTCCTGCATCTGCTGCTTATCGAATCCGTTCAATTGGCTCATCTCGATCACATTGGTTCGATGGCCAGATACCATATATGGGAACTATTCTTCCCAGATGTGATGGAAACTACGCACTTGATTCTTGCGGGACCCGAAGAGAGAAGGGCGCACTTAGCGGGGGTGTCGAAATTCAAGGCCGACCACGTGGTTCTTTTCGCCATACAAGGGGTAGACTCCGGCCTTCAGCAATTCCTCGAGAGCATCGGCGTCAGCGTCAGGGTGGTGCAGCTAAAGGACGGATATCTAGAGGCCTATCTCAAGGCGAGCTACGAAGCGGCCGCCGCGTTCACCAAACAAGGCTCGGTCGGAATCAACATGTCGACCGGCCCGGAGATATCGCGGAGCGCCATTGAGGACGCCGTGCGCATCCAGCTCTACCACTTCCTCCACCATACGTCTACAGATGAGGTTTCGGCCTTCAAGTATTTTGTAGGTGCTGGTGGGGAGCCCATCGTCTCCGCGGCGCCCATCTGGGACTTTGCTACCTATCTCCACAACGACATCTTCGAGATACTTATCGCCGCCCAGACCCCTATCACTCTCGCCCAGATTCACCGGACACTGACCCGCGTGATGGGGAGGGAAGCGCCGAAATGGGAGGCATTCAGGAAGACCTTCAGAGAGTTCAAAAGAGCTTTCAATGGATCTCCTTGCTTTGTCGAGGTCGTCGGGAAGGGGCCTCGCTACCAAATCCTACAGTAATCGGCTAGGGTCAGGTCTCTAATTTCATCTGATAGTGATGAACTACACTTACATGGTCCATGAGTTCGGATGCCTTCGCGAAGCTGGTGTTGCAACAACTCAGTTCGGCCTTGAAGTCAGCCATTTGATGCTGTGAGTGCATGTGCTCGGACAAGTCCTTGCTATGCCTGAATTTCACGCCGCAGCATTCGAATTTGGCCAAGGAGGCTGGTCACGACTCGAAACCGCCCTTCTATTATTCTCTGCTTTGAACCGCGAACAGACTCGTTTATTGTGCTCGCTCCGGCGAGTCGGGTCCGTAGCCTGGGCACCGCTGTCGGCGATGGGAAATGACCGTAGGTCGCCTCAAGACATAACTAGCTTTCGCCGCGTCGGGCCCGCCGGTTGGGCCCGTAGCCTAGCACGGATCAGGGCATCGGCCTCCGAAGCTGGAAGGCTGAGAGAGCCGAAGGCCGAGAGTTCGAATCTCTCCGGGCCCGCCACCAATACCTCCCTGATGTCGGATTCGAACTTCTTGAGCGTAGTACAGGAAATTGAACATGATTCATATTCAGGCCCTATCGGACGTTTGAGGGTTGGAGCCGGAGAAGCCTGCCGAAGAAATCCCTTATGGAGACCGACTGATTGACGTTATCAAATCCATGGACTGTGATCGGATTGGAGTCATCCTCAGACACTCCGTCAGGGATCAAGGTCGAAGAGGCGAGGTCGCCAATCCGAATATGGTCGCAGGGTTGACCCCTCACGGGCACAGCGAATCGAGAAGGTTTGGCCAGTCGCTCCCTAGAGGTCTCAACCTCGTTGTAGGCTCTAGTCCAGTCCCCCGCTGCGTAGAGACGGCGACCGGCATCATGAACGGGTACTCGCATGTGGATTCCGGTAGCACATCAGACATTGGAGTAGACGAATCCTTGGCCGTGACGCACTTTTTCGCCAAGGACAGAAGTGCAATGGAGTCACATAGGGAAAAGGTGGGAGGACTGCCATTCCTTAGAGAGTGGCTGGACGGGAGTCTTCCTGTCGGGATGATGAAGCCCCCTTCGGAGGTAAAGCAGTTCGTCGTAAGCAGCGTTAGCAAGGACTTGAAGGCCCGTCAAGCCCCGCTCCTCCGGTTATGGGTAGGGCATGATTACGGGCTGATAGTCCTTATCGAGACCATTTTTGGCGGACGATTCAAGGAGATCAAGTGGATACCATATCTGGACGGCATAGTGTTTTGCTTGAGCAGAGAGGGATTG
>PLCG01000033.1:15579-16633 GCA_003135575.1 Nitrososphaerota archaeon | reverse complement strand
AATTTGCAAGCAGTATGGGTACGGGTGCGTCGAGTGCCTGCTCCGCTGCAACACTTTCGGAGACAGGGTGAGCATCGCGACAAAGGCCGGCGCGCCAGAGCTGAAGAAGATACGAGATTCGAAGCACGGGGGAGGCTTCGGGGGACTGAGCTCCGCATGCGCCTTTCACGACGACTCGATAGAGCCCGAGCTCTTGGCCAACGTGAAGAGGGAGGGGAGCTGGAAGGTGGCCATTCCCGAGGAGGTCCAGCAGATGACCAAAATCGGCCTGAGCACCAACCTTCCCTACGACCCGTCGCACGTGAAGTCGATGAAGGTCGCGTATCCGGGCTTCTTCAAGGCAAACGGGATGGTCTTCATGCCCCTTGAGGACGTGAGAAAGATACCGGGCTTCAAGGACGCAAGGTACTCGGATCCTCTCGGCGGGGGAGTGGGTAACGCCGTCCGCTTCATGTCCATGGCGCCAAGAGAGAACTCAATGAGGGTGCAGGGCTTTAGGAACCTGTTCGTGGGAGGCGAGAAGGGCGGCCCCACCGTAGGGATACAGGAGTGCATGATCACTGGCGCGCTGGCGGGCTACAACGCCGCCCGCTCCGCCTTTGGCAAGGAGCCACTGACTCTCCCAAGGGAGACTCTGATTGGCGACTTTGTTGCCTATGTGGGTGAGATGATGGGGAGCGAGAAGGGTCTGACGGAGACCTATTCCATGACGAAGCCTCCCTACCGGACCAGGATGGCCGAGAGAGGTTGGTGGTCCAAGACGGTGCCTCAGGCAGTCGAAGAGTCAAAGCAGCGGATCGAGAAGGCCGGCCTCACGGGAATCATGGCCAAGAAGCTCGGCTAGGACGCCAGAGCTCCTTCAGGGGCGAGCATTCGCCTTCTTTGGCCGTGCCATCTTTTCCGCCGCGGCCTTTACTGACCTCACGATGTCGACGTAACCCGTGCACATGCAGAGGTTCCCCGAGATCCCTTCCCTGATCTCCTCCTCGCTGGGGTCGGGGTTGTTTTGCAGGAGGTCGTAGGCCGCCAAGAGCATGCCCGGAGTGCAGTAGCC
>PLCG01000033.1:0-15533 GCA_003135575.1 Nitrososphaerota archaeon | reverse complement strand
GCAGCCGATGTGGGTGCCCGTGAGCCCGAGCTCTTCCCTCAGGAAGAAGGTCAGGAGTGTCCTTCCCTCGGCGCGGCCGGAGAACTCCTGGCCGTTGACTTTCAGATTGACCTGCTTAGGCGAGCCCAACACCGATCCAACCCCTTCAGATTCTGCTTAGGCTCTGTGTTATGGCCCTCCTTACGTAGACCTTGACCATTTCGCGCTTGTATTCTGCGCTTCCCCTTATGTCGGAGGTAGGACTAGACGCCTCGGAGGCAATCTCGCCCGCCTCTGCGACCAAATGCTCGCTAGGTTTCTTTCCCTTGAGCGCGTCCTCGGCTTTTGTGGCCCGTATCGCCGTCGGACCGACTCCAGCCAACCCAAGCCTGACATCCTTGAAGGCCCCGGCTTTGTCGAGGGTCACGGTCGCTGCCACCCCCACGATTGCCATGTCGCCCGCCCCCCTCTCGAGCTTCATGTAGGTTCCGCCGCTTCTGGGTGGGAGTATGGGGACCCGGACCTCGGTGAGGATCTCGTCCTTGCGGAGACTGGTCGTAAAGACGTCCTTGAAGAAGTGCCTCGCGACGACCGTGCGCCCCTTGGAGCGGCCCGCGATCTCGAACTCAGCGTCCAAGGCGAGCATGACCGCAGGTATGTCGGCGACCGGGTCGGCATGGCACACCGTCCCTCCGATGGTGCCCCTGTTCCTGACCTGCTGATCTCCGATGAGGCTGGCTGCCTCGGAGAGGGCTTCGCAACTCTTGTTGACTATCGGGGAAGAGGCCACCTCGTTATGTGTCGTCATGGAACCTATCAGCAGACGGCCTTTCGTTTTCCTGATGTAGCTGAGCCCCGGTATCCTCCCTAGGTCGATGACGTTTGCTGGACTGAAGAGCCTCAGCTTCATGAGGGGCACAAGGCTTTGCCCTCCTGCTATGACCTTCGAATCATCCATTTTCCTCAGAAGGGATATCGCCTCTGAAACAGTTGAGGGCGAATGCAATTCAAAGGGGCGAGGGATCAATGCCAACATTCGGACGTATCAAAACTAGATATGTCTTCTGCGAACCCATTCAATGACTTACGTAGAATCAGGACGCAAGGGACGACTGAGCCTTGCCTCGGCCTAGCAAGCGGTTCACGGTCTGCAGCCCGAACAGGATTGCCATCACAATCAGAGTGAGCACCACCGAGCCAGCTGCGAGGACGTTGCCCGATAAGGTATTCACGTGATAGTAGGTCAAGAGAAGGACCGTGTAGGCGAACGCCGAAGGGGTGACAAGGATTATCACCGCGCCTAGCTCCCTCAAGCTGTCAACGAGGACGAAGACGAAGCTGTTGACCAACCCCTGTCTGATTAGCGGGAGAGAGATTCGGAAGAAGGTCTTGGAGAATCTCGCGCCGGCCACTTGTGAGGCTTCCTCGAGCTCGTTTGAGACTTGGACAAGGTTCGCGGAGATTATTCTGGTAGCGAAGGGAAGCCGGACGAACGTCACGGATATCACTAGTGGGATCACAGTGCCATACAGCTTGTTGAAACCGGGAACGATGAGGAACATCCAGAAGAGCGCGATCCCGTAGACTATCGAGGGCACCGTCAGGGGGACGCTCGAGATGTACTCGACCAGTCTGGCGCTCTTGGTCTTGGTCCTTAGGGTTGCGTAGGAGATCACTGCGGCGATTCCGGTGGCGCCGAGGGCAGCGGCGATCCCAATCTCCATCGTAGCGGTGAGCGACTGGTAGAAGAACGGGACTTGGGACGCAAGTATGTAGGATGAAGGGAAGTTCCAGTCGAAGGCCAAGCTTCCTGTCACGTAGATATTTGTCATCGAGACGAGAATTATCGCGGAGAATGGCAGCAGGAACTCCAAGAGGATGATGGATAGGCCTACCGCCACCGCGACGGGTTTCCACTTCCCGAGTTTCAGGAGAATCTGGCGGCGACCCCCTCCAGTGATGGTCGCGAAACGATACGTCCTCCTAGTGAACCAGATGTAGGCGGTGACTGCTATCAAGGTGATCGACATGTACAAGATGCTCACAAGCCCTCCGTCTCCGTAGGAGGGAGGGGTGTGGGTGTTCGTCCAGTAGTATACCTCGGTGGAGAGCGTCTGGATTTTTGCAGGTTGCCCGAGTATGAGGGGGTAATCGAATATGTTCAGGCCTCCGATGATGGCTAGAAGAAGGGCCGAACCCAGGGCGGGGAGGAGCAACCGTGAAGTGATGGCGAAGGCCGTCGCGAGCGAGCCGTGCCCCGCGACTCGGGAGGCTTCTTCGAAGGAGGAGTCTATCGATTTCATGGCGGGCATGATGAGCAGGTATGCGAGTGGAACCCCGCCCACTGCGGTGACGAAGATGAGCCCGGCCAGGCTCTCCACGTTGAAGATTGGCGCGTAGGTTCCAAAGATCGTCCGCGAGATTAGGTTGAGGATTCCGTTCGCCGGGTTCAAGAGGAACTCCCAGGCGAAAGCCTTCACCAAGATTGGCATGGTGAGTCCTAGGATTGGCAGCGCTTCGAAGAACCTCTTCGCGGGGATGTCTGTTTTCGCAACAATCCAGCAATAAATCGTCGCCAGGACGACCGCGAAGACTGCGCTCGGGATTGCGTACTCAAGGGAAGACGCCACGAGCCCTCTTGCGTATGGCGAGGTGACGAAGCTCGCAAAGGTGAAGGTCGTCGCACCTATCACAGGAAAGAACGAGACGCCGAATATCAGAACGATGACGGGGAGAATCAAGAGAGCGAATAATATGATTGCGAGGACAAGCAACCACCTTACCGCGTACAAGCGAGGGCAAGACCTGGGTTTGGCTAATTAAGGACGACTCCCCCTCACCGGAGGATGAGAGACGGGAACGTTTGTTGTGGAGCCCTTGTTAGAATCTCGCTCACACTAGGCTAATATAATCTGTCGGCTGACTTGGCCGCGTTTGAGGCCACCCAGAAGGGCGGTCAGCACGGCGGTCATCGCGGTCGCAGTCATTGTGTTGTTGGTGATAACAGGTGGCGCAGCCTATTACATCGGCACCTCCAGCGGCCCCACCGGAACTACCACGTTGGTCAGCACTTCGACTCTCACCAATACTGCCACGACGACTGCCACGACGACTGCCACCCTCACGAATACCGCGACCCTGACCAACACCGCGACTTTGACCAACACGGTCACTTCTTCCACCACTGTGTCCACGACGATAGTGTCGACGCTCCAGAACCAGGCCAACCTCGCGCAGGCAGAGTGCGCGAAGGTCACCAACAACGTCTGCCTTACGATATACTCCACGATGGACACAGGTAGCTGGACGAACGACTTTGCGCCTCTCTTCTACCAAGCCTATCCGTGGGCGCAGGGCAAAATCCAGTTCGTCGCCCTGTCAGCGGCGCAGCTCAGCACAAAGACGATATCTGAGTACCAAGCCAAGGCTGTGCAGGCCGACGTGGTCGAAGGCACGATAGGGCCATACTACCCGAACATCGTGGCCGGAGCGATTCAGAATTACAGCAGCCCCCTTATCCCCCAGTTGAATTACAGCAAGGGGGACTACGACAAGAACGGGGCGTGGACGGTGGTCTTCCAGGCTCCGACCGACATCGTTTACAATCCGAAGGTGCTGACCCAGCTCAATCTTCCGGTGCCGACTACTTGGGCTGACCTGGGAAACCCCATCTACAAGGGGCACATAGACTTCCAGACTGGCACTAACCTCGCGACGACGGGTAGCACTTTCTACTGGCTCTATACGCAGATGGGAAACGCGAGCTGGACGCAGCTCATGAAGAACATCGCGGCTAACAACCCAACCATCGCCAGCTCAGGAGGGGCGGTGACGACCAACGCGGTGACGGGGCAAGTGCCGATCGGGATTGGGAGCTACAACGACTATCTTACGGCGAAGGCGACACCCGGGGCGAACGTGGCCGTCGTGACGCCTACCCCGACTCTGGAGAACCCGGCGGTGGCGGGGATTGCGGCGAACGCTCAGCATCCGCAGATGGCACGGCTATTCATAGACTGGTGGCTCTCCCCGAGCGGTCAATCTGCCACCGCAGCGAGCGGCAGGACCCCGTACAACTCTGTCTTGGCGCAGAGCTTGGGGCTCGTCCCTCCGGGCATCCCTGCAGTTAACGCCTGGGGCAACGACATCACGACCGTGTTCCCGAACGCCAACTTTTGGGCGTCGGTCTACAGGAATTTCTTCGGCGGCTAGAGTCCCCCCTTCGCCCGTGAAAGAAAGGGCCTGTTTTTCGCTACTCCGGGACGAGTTCGCCCGGATTTTGACCCCCGCGGTCGCGCGGGTGTCCCCTGAGCGCCGAGGGGATGATAGCAAGCAGTAGGAACACCGTCGACAGGTAGTAGACGTTGTGGATCGAGGTGATGAAGCTGTCGATCCAAGGCGCGTTGTCGAGGGCGGTGCCTCCCACGAATATCTTCTGCAGCTCGGAGATCGGGACGGACGACGTCAGCACGAAGAACGCCAAGCCGATGCTGAAGCTCATCCCCGCCACGAGCACGGTCACGCTCGTGCCTGAGGCTATCCCTCTCGAGCGCGCAGGCACCGAGTTCATCACGGACGCCCTGTTGGGAGACTGGAAGAGCCCGATCCCCGCGCCGACGAGCGCGAGCGGGATCGCGAGCTGCCAGAACGTGGTCGTCCTGCCCAATGTCGCAAGGATGAGGAAGCCGATCATCATGACGACCAGCCCCGA
The DNA here is from genome assembly GCA_003135575.1 of Nitrososphaerota archaeon. Classification (GTDB taxonomy): domain Archaea; phylum Thermoproteota; class Nitrososphaeria; order Nitrososphaerales; family Gagatemarchaeaceae; genus Gagatemarchaeum. The sequence goes on along the minus strand of PLCG01000033.1, from coordinate 10,843 downwards.
GGTGGCGAAGAGCCTCGGACCGTGCTTGTCGGAGAGGTAGCCGCTCACGGGCCCCACGAAGGCGAGGCAAAGCGAGAGGGGGATGAGGAATATGCCCGCCGTGAGCGCGTCGAGGCCCATCGAGGGGCCTTGCAGGTAGAACGTGAGCACGAGTGTCACCGCCCCCCTCGCGAGCGAGTTCAGGAAGCTAGCCACCATGCCGGCGTTGAAGAGCCTCAGGCGGAAGAGCGAGAGGTCGAGCATCGGCTCCTTGACCCTGCGCTCCGTGAGGACGAACGCGACCAAGAAGGACACGCCCAGCCCGAGGAGGAGGACGAACTCGGTGGGGCTCAGGGCCGAGACCGGCTCAAGCGTGATCGCCGCGAGCAGGGTGGCGAGCCCGCCAGCGAACGTGATGTTTCCGAGGATGTCTATCTTCTGACCCTTCCTGATCACGGTGACCTCCTTCAGGCGGTAGTGAGACCAGGCCCTGGCGAAGATGCCGATGGGGATGTTGACGTAGAAAATTGACTGCCACCCTGCCACCGTGGTCAGTACCCCGCCCAGGACGAGCCCGAGCACAGAGCCGATCACGAGGGAGACCTGGTTGATCCCGAGGGCCTTGCCCCGCTCCGCCTCGGGGAACGCGTCCGTGATTATGGCGCCGCTGTTGGAGAAGAGGAACGCGGAGCCGACCCCCTGCAGGAGCCTGAAGGCGATGAGCTGCTCGCCGGTCTGGGCAAGGCTGCAGAGGGCAGACGCCGCGGTGAAGAGCGCGAACCCGAAGGTGTAGAGCCTGACACGCCCGTACATGTCAGAAAGGCGGCCGAAGTTCACCAGCAACGAGCCGTTGACGAGCTGGTAGCCGAGGAGGACCCAGAGGAGGTCAAAGAACGAAGTGCCCTTCAGCTCCCTCGCGATGGTCGGGAGGGCGATGAGGACGATGTTGGTGTCGAGCGACGCCATCAGCGTCCCGAGGGTCGTGTTAGAAAGGACGACCCATTTGTATTGCAAACGTTCTCACACCGTGCGCCTCTTCGTCTATCCTCCTCGCCCTGCGAGCAGCGATAATAATCATGCCGATGTCTTCGAGAGCAGAAAGAGGGTCCTCAGCACGAGGAGATTATCGTGCTGGTGACCTGGCCGGCGGTCGAGTACGTCTTGCCGTCCTGGAACGCCACGATCACCTTGATCGCGTAGGGTGGCGCACTGCCCAGGCTGGCGCAGGGGACGTCCTTCCCGATCTTGCAGATCGCATGGTGCTGGGGCTGGACGATGGTGTTGCAGCTTCCCACCAGGTAGTCATTGAGCCACATGGTCGTGTTCTGGACCTTCGCCGTCCCCTGGTCTGTGACGTCCGCGGAGACGGTGACACCCCCAAAGCCGTCCTGGATATCGGGGAAGCTTGTCAGCGTGATGTTCGAGATGCTAGCAGAGTTGGCGGGCGTGGCGAATAGGAGGTGGGAGAGGCCAGGGACGCCCAACGCGGTCCCGTAGTATCCCAGCCCGATGAGCGAGGCTGTCGCCACGAGCACGACCGCCATGACGAGCCAGAATCTGTTGCGGCTCCTTCGTCTCCTTTTCGAATCGCTCGCCTTCGCTGCTGGGAAGTTCCGTAGCCGTTCTTAAGTCCGATGAGGGATTTAATATCCCCGGACCTTGGCGACGAAGGTCGTCTTCCATGTCCGAGCTTGCATTCATCATGATGAACGTGAAAGTCGGGACCGACAGGGACGTCGTCGCCAAGCTGAGGACGATGAAGGGCGTCAAGGAAGTCTACGAGGTCTACGCGGTCTACGACATCGTGGCGATCGTGGAGGCGGAGACGATGGCTGAGCTCAACGACCTAGTGAACTCGGAGATCCGGAAGATAGAGACCGTTACCAGCACGAACACGATAATCGGGGAAAGGTACCCGTAGCGTCACGCGCTTGTTGTCAGGCTAAGTCGACGTGGTGCTTGGGCTGAAGGCCGTGAGATTATTTCTCCCTCCCCGTCCGCGGATCCAGACGGAGCCGGCGAGGACGACGACAAGGATTGCCACCGCACCAATCAGAATCACCGGAAAGTTGTAGGCCGAGGTCCCGATCACCGCGGTCGGCGAGTCGACGGCCAGCGACAAGAGGGGTTTGGAGTCGCTCAAGATCCCGTTCCCTTCCCAAGAGGCGAACGAGTAGACGAATATGGAGGGGCTCGCGCGCAAGGTCACGTTCGAGGAAGGAGGCACGTAGATGGTCTTGGTGGTCCCGGCCTGGACGCCCCCCGTCTCAGACCCATATGAGTAGGTGATGCTTGTCCCTCGGTCTGCCTCGATCGCGAGCTGGACGTAGAACGCGGCCTTCTCAGTCAACGGCCCCATCACCGCGACGTCGATGGTCGGGCTGCTCCCCGAGTATGCTCCCACGCCCGAGCCGGTCCACCTCTGGAACTGCCACTGTGGATTGGAGAGCTCCGTGGCGTGCAGGCTGGTTCCGGCCTGGAGCCAGCCAGATGCCGGAGAGACCGAGCCGCCCCTCGGGTCGTTCACCCCCAGGTCGGCGTAATACTGGTGCGTGTAGATCGCCGACAGCGTCAAGTTCGGAATGGCGATTGCCGACTTCGACGAGTTGGTCGAGTCGATCCACCTCTCGGAGGGCGTCGACCCGTTGAGCACGCCNNGATTAAGGCGGGAGGGCTGGGCGGCGTGCCGCCACCGATCAAGGAGTAGCCCACCGACACTCGATACTGCTGGAAGAACTTGATCGGGGCTGGGATAGAGTCGGGGGCGGACACGGTCCAATTTTGCGCCATCGGAGCCCAGTGCTCGCCGACCACTCCAAGGATGGGCCCGCCCGCACTCGCCACCGAGCCCAAGAGCGCAAAAATCCCTACGGGGGAGGCGCCGAGCATTTGCGTGACTGCTACCTGGGAAGGAATTGCGGCCGCGTCTCCCGGCGGCACCTCGTAAGTGAGTGTCGGCGCGGCGGAGGAAGGCATGGGGCTGCCATGGACCACCAGATACGAGACGAGCTCCTGGACCAGATGGTAGTAGACGTAGGTCACGTTCGCACCCGCCTTGAAGGTGACCGCGGTGCCCCCCGCGCCGCTCCTGAATACCCAGCTCTCGAGGGCGCTCGAGGCCGATGAGTTGATCGAGATCGTGACGGAGCTCCCCGGGTCGGCCTCGACGACGGTCATCGCCCCGGAGGCGATCTCAGCGCTCTGCCTCAGGCCCGCGATGGTGTAGGACGCCGAGAAGGCCGGAGCAGCCGTCTCCGTGACCGCGGGCGTCAGCATGACCCGCGAGGAGGCCGTGCTCATGAGCCCTGTGATGAACTCGTGGGCCGAGCTGTAGATGGTGGCGCCGTTCGAGGCGAAGGGATAGACCTGCTGCTCGTTCGCGAAGGTCACCGGGCCCTGGGTCTGGTTCATGAAGACCGTGCCCCCAGGACCAGAGGTGTCGAACTCGTCCACCCACAACCAAGCCGAGGAGAGGGCGGATATCCGGTTGGTGTAGGTCACCTTCCCCTCGTTCCCCGAGTAGGGCAGGACGTGATACCACTCGGTCATCAGCCCGGTGAAGAATCCCAGAGCGTTGGAAGGATGAGACGTGCTCCCGACGAAGGTCGACGCGCCGACGCTGGTGTAGCTAGTCGAGGCGGTCGCGCCCGTGTTCCAGTCCTGGGCGAGCATCCGGACCGTCGTGCCGGAGAAAGTGAGGCTGAGGAGGACGTTGTCTCCCGAGTGCACGACCTTTGAGAAGCTTCCCAGGCCGGCACCGCCGTTCGCCGGGAACACCGCCCTGCCGTTCGGGCCGTAGACCTGGTAGCTGAAGCCGAAGGTGGGGTTGTAGGCCCCGTTCGAGCTCGGCCAATGGTATGAGATTCCCACCTGATACCAGTATCCCGCGCTCGTCAGGCCGTTCAGGATGTAGGCGGGGCCGTAGCCGTCGGAGTCGCTCTGGGCAAGGGCCGTGACGTTGTAGGTGAGGGAGGAAAGGTCCTGGGTGAAGGTGGTCCCGATCTGCTCGTCATAGCCCGGGTTTGCCGTGGCCGCTGCGACACCGGCGATTGCGTTCGAGAACCCCAGAGAGGCGGGGTGAAAGGCAGCCGCGCTCGGAGAAAGAGGGAGACGCGCGGCGGAGCCGGGAGCGTGCGACATAGGAATAGGCGCCAGAAGAATGAGCACGGAGATGAGGATGGCGATGGAAGGCGCGCCTTCTCCCCGACTGCGTCGACAACCTCGGTTGCTGACCTTGTGAAGGAGTACGGAGTACGGGCCTTGGCCATCCAAGAACACCAATGGCGCTCTTCTCGCGATGGCAGAATCCCCCACTTAAGCACTAAGTAACTGTAGTCGTGTTTGCGCTCAGTATAGTGTGTCCATCATCAGGCTCTCCTCTTCCGAGAGGCGCTTCGCGTTCTCAGTCTTTGGTATTATCTCGCGGAGCACCTTCCCGTCCCGAATGGAGTACACCCTGTCGCACCGCGCAACGACGATGGGGTCGTGGGTCACGAGCACGAAGGTCACCTTCTTCTCCCGCCTAAGGGCCCATATCAAATCCATCAGGGCTTTCGCGGACTTTGAGTCGAGGTCTCCGGTAGGCTCGTCACCCAGAATCACCGAGGGGCTGTTAGAAAGCGCCCGCGCGACCGCGACCCTCTGCTGCTCCCCGCCGCTCAGCTCGTCCGGCATGTGGTCCATCCTCAACTCGAGCCCCACCGTCTTCAGAAGCTCCTCTGCGCGCTCCCCGCGTTCCGCCTTCGGGACGTTCGCGAAGCCCATTGGCAGCTCAACGTTCTCGATCGCCGTGAGCGTCGACATGAGGTTGTAGAACTGGAAGATGAACCCAATCTTCTTCAGCCGGTAGTCCGCGAGCTTCCCTTCGTCGAGCGTGCCGAGGTCAACGCCGTCCACGATGACCCTTCCGTTGGAGGGCCTGTCAAGGCCCCCGATGAGGTTGAGCAGCGTCGTCTTTCCCGACCCCGACGGGCCCACTATCCCGATAATCTCGCCCTTCGCGATCGTGATGCTTACGCCGTCCAACGCAGCGACTGCTATCCGTCCATGCTTGTAGCGCTTCGCGAGGTCGATGGTCTGGACCACGACAGGCCTGGCCTCCGGGGTCTGCGCGGCCTTCGACGCCGGCGCCTCCGCGCCGACGCTCGGGCTGCCGACTTGGCTGCTAGACATGCCGAAGCGCCTCCACTGGATCCATCCTCGAGGCTCGCCAGGCGGGGTAGATGCCGGAAAGCACCCCGACGACGACTCCGAGACCGAAGCTCAGCAGCACGATGCCGGGAGTCACCGTCGGCGAGAGGGCCGCCCTGAAGAGGCCTCCGACCCCAGCTCCGACGCCACTGACGTTACTCGAAGTCGCGGCCCCAGTGAAGTACGGCAATGCCAGGGATATTGAGACCCCGACGACGACTCCTGCGACACCGCCGATGACCCCGATGAGGAAGGCTTCGCTCATGAAGATCTTCATTATCTGTCCTTTCCCCGCTCCAATCGCCTTCAGCGCGCCAATCTCGCGGGTCCGCTCGCTTATTGACATCATCATGGTGTTTACCACTCCGAAGCCCCCCGCGAGGAGGGCGGCAAGACCGATTATCGTGAAGAATGTCGTGAGGGTGCCTGCGAGTGCGGTGGCCGGCCCGGTGAAGGTCGACGGCGCTATCGCAGAGACGCCTGGTATCGAAGCTGTGATCTCCCCGGACACCTGTGCCACCTGGCTCGGGTCGGTGGCCTTGACGTAGACCTCGGAGACCTTGCCCTGCTTGTCGGTGATGGTCTGCGCTGTGGTTAAGGGAAGGTATGCGAACCTCTCGCCGAATGCGTTGCCGGTGGAGTAGATTCCGACGACGGTGAACTGCGACCCACCGGTGCTGTTCGCCCCGACGGTCACGACCGAGCCTACCGAGAGGCCCCTGTTTGTGGCGAGAATCTGACCGACCACCAACTGGCTACCGGTGGTCGAGTTCGCCAGGTCGGTCCCATTCACGATGTTTAGTCCTCCTGTCGCCTCTTTGTAGGTAGCAGGATTGATGCCGGTGAGAAAGGCCGCGTTCCCGTTGACATATCCTGTCGAGGACAACGTCGGGGAAGCCACGGCTACGCCCGTCAGGTTTCCGATGGCGCTCACGACGGATTGGTCCATCGTGTCGCTCCCTTCGAAGAGAGCCGCGAACGTCGCGGCTGCCCCGCCGCCTGCGAGCCCTCCCGCACCCCCAAAGACGCCTCCTCCTCTTCCGATGAAGACAGGATTACCGCCTGCAGGAACTGCCCCGCTGGTCCTTCCAGTCGAGTTGACCACCGTGATCTGGGCAGGAGAGAGAGTGTTGATGAGGGCGTTCGCGCGCGTCGAGGTCCCTGACGTGAGGGAGAGGAGCACGAGGATCAGGGCGACGCCCACGACGATGCCAGAGACTGTGAATGCGGTCCTCAGCCTTCGCCTCTTCAGGCTTCTGAACGCCATCCCCATCGACGAGGACATTATTTTTTCAACGCACCTTTGTGATGACTTGGATTCTGAATATTCGGCCTGATCGGCGGGCTGAAGCCGTTCGAGGCGCTTTCAGTATATAATTGGTTTGGTGCGTTTGCCTATGGGCTCTGGTGTTGGGTAGCTTATTATCGTGTAATGGCGGCCAGACAAAGGGGGAGGGGACAAAGTGAGCAGCGTGGCCATCTCGATGAAGGGCCTCACGAAGAGTTTCGAGAAGAAGGGGCCGGTCGTGGTCGACAACATCTCGTTGGACATCCCTGCGGGGACCNNCGAACGGCGCGGGTAAGACCACTGTCGTCCGCATGCTATCCACACTGCTGAAGCCGACTGGCGGCATGGCGACAGTCAACGGTCACGACGTCGCCAGAGAGCCTATAGTCGTGAGATCCAGCATCGGCGTCCTCCCTGAGGACACGGGGCTCTACGACAGGCTCACAGCGACCGAGACGCTCCAGTTCTACGGTGGAGTCCAAGGCGTCGAGCAGCCGAAGCTCGACCAGAGGATCGAGGAGCTCCTGCGCGTCATGAACCTCTACGACAGGAAGGACGACAGGGTCGGGAAGTTTTCGAGGGGGATGCGCCAGAAGCTCGCCCTTGCTCGGGCGCTCATCCACGACCCCGACGTCCTGCTCCTCGACGAGCCAACGCTGGGGGTCGACGTGATGTCCACCCGCGCGATCAGGGAGTACATCCTCGACTTCGTCAAACAGGGGAAGACGGTCCTGCTGACCACCAACAACATGCACGAGGCGCAGATGCTTTGCAGAGAGTTCACGATAATCAACAAAGGGGTTGTGAGGGCGTCAGGGACGGTCGAGAGCCTGGAGGAGCTTGCGAAGACCCGCGGCCTGGAGGAAGTGTTCGTCAACTTGGTGAAGAGCGATGCCAGCGTCTCGGATTAAGGCAGTCAGGCTGATAGCCCGGAAGGAGCTTCTGGACCTCCTGAGGGACAGGCGGACGATCATCACCGCGCTGGTCATCCCCCTGGTGTCGTTCCCTCTCCTCTTCAGCGTGGTCGGGTACTTCGCCAGCCCGGTCTCGAACCCCTCGCAGATCGCCGTGCAGAACCTCGACGGCACGGGCGGGCTTGCCGCCAACCTTACCTCGGCGATACTCTCCTCTGCCGTGGTCCACGCGGTGCTCTTGCCGAGCCCAGCCAACCTCACCTCAGACATCGCGAAAAGTACCCACGACGTGGGTATCCTGATACCCACGGGCTTTTCAGCATCGATAGCGGCGGGCCGCCAAGGCAACCTGACGGTCTACTATGACCCTGCCAACGGGAGGGCCCAGGAGGGCGTGTCCGTGATCCAAGGAGTGGTCGCCGGCTTCTCCCAAAGCATTGCGACCCAGCGGCTCCAGGTCAAGAACGTCACGAAGGCCGACATAACCCCCATAGGGATCAACCCGCTGTCCCTCGGCTCGCAGAAGGAGACCGCGTCGGTCCTCGCGGCGGGGAGCCTCTTCCCGTCCTTTCTGCTCTACTTCACGTTCCTCGGGGGGTTCTACTTCATGGTCGACGACATCGCTGGGGAGAAGGAGAGGAGGAGCCTGGAGCCGCTGCTTGCGCTCCCTATCAGCAGGACGACCATCTTCGCAGGTAAGTACCTCGTGGCCTTCGTCCTTTCGATGGCGACCGCCTCACTCGGCCTCGTGGGCACGCTCTTCAGCCTGACCGAGCTCGGCTCGGTCATCGGCGGGGGCTCCGGCGGGATAACCATCCCTTACGACACTTTCCCGGCGATCATCGGGATTGTGGNNCGCTCGCGGCGCTCTCGCTCTCCGCCCTGGGTTTCTGCATCTCAGCGTTCTCGAAGAACATCAAGGAGGCGCAGCAGTACCTGAGCCCGGTCTTCTTCATCTTCTTCATCCCGATCTACTTCACCTCGTTCCTGCCCCAGAACCAGATCTCTCAGTATGCCGCGATACCTCTGCTCGGCTACGTGGTGCTGATAAGAGACATCATCGTGGGACAGGCCACTGCCTACGAGGTGCTGGTCTCGGTGACCATCAACGTCGCAGTGCTCGTCATCTTCGTCTGGCTGGCCCAGCGCCTCCTCAGCTCGGAGAAGGTCATCCTGAGGGCGACTTGAGGCGGGCCTGACGCGAGTCGCGCAGTGAGATCGACATGGCACTCTTTCTGAGNNGTCCTAGCCGCTTACGCCGGACTCGCTCTGCGACAGAAGTTGGAGGGAACGTTTAAACTCGCAGAGGCGCCAAACTGACTGCGAATGCAGGGCGTAAGGGTCGACGGCCTCCTCAAGAGATACGGCGACATCGTCGCGGTCGACGACGTCACGATGGACTTTGAGAAGGGGACGCTGACGACCCTGCTCGGCCCGAGCGGGTGCGGGAAGACGACCACCCTCCGGTGCATCGCAGGCCTCGAGAAGCCTGACAAGGGGGTGATCGCGATAGGCGGCGCCACCGTCTTCTCTCAAGAGACGAACGTCCCGCCCGAGAAGAGGATGGTCGGGATCGTCTTCCAGTCCTACGCAATCTGGCCGCACATGTCCGTGTTCGACAACATCGCGTTTCCCCTCAAGATCAGGCACGCGTCGAAACAGGACGTGGACCGGAAGGTGAAGAAGACTATGGACCTTGTCAGGCTCACGGGCATGGGCGACAGGCCAGCCACGCAGTTGAGCGGAGGACAGCAGCAGAGGGTGGCCCTGGCGAGGGCCCTGGTGTTCGACCCGGAGATACTGCTTCTCGACGAGCCGCTCAGCAACCTGGACACGAGCCTGAGGGACATAGTGCGTGTGGAGGTCAGGAGGATACAGCAGGCCCTCGGAATCACGACGATCTACGTGACACATGACCAGCAGGAGGCTCTCTCGATCTCCGACAAGGTCGTGGTGATGCGGGCAGGAAAGGTGATGGCGGTGGGGCCTCCGAAGGAAATCTACGCGAGGCCGTCCAACGACTTTGTGGCGTCATTCGTCGGCAAGGCGAACCTGATCCCGGGGAGGCTCGCGAACCTTACCGGGCGCTCCGCCCTGGTCTCCGCCGACATAGGCGAAGTCAGCTGCGGGCTACCTGATGAGGCCGGCTTCAAGCANNAAGCCCGAGAACGTGCTCGTCTCTGCAAACGACGGACAACGAGGGGGGCAGAATATCTTCGAAGGGAGGGTCGAATTTACGTCCTACCTCGGAGCGTTCTCGGAGGTCCTCGTTTCCTTGGGAGGCGACGGAAGAGACCAGCACAGGGTGAGGGCTGTGAAGGCATCCGAGGGCATGGCCTTTGCAGACGGCCAGAAAGTAGTGGTCACCTTCCCCGCGCAATATTGCGCGGTGCTTCCCCCTGGAACTGCCCTGGAATTCAGAAAAAGAATACAGTTAGAGTAATTCTAATGCAATGCTTAACTAGAACGGAGGCTGCGATGTTCGTATGCGAACAAGGCGCGGAGTTTCTGCCCCTCTAGTGATCGGGGCCGTTGTGATAATCGCCATTATTGGAATAGCGGCTTTCCTCGTCTATTCGTCCTCGGGCACCACTAGCGCGACGAGCTCGACGACTCCTGTGTCGAGCACCACTGGCTCGAGCACTACCCGTTTCACGGAGCAGACCACGTCCATTACTTCGGTCACGAGTTCAACATCCACCTCGACGGTCGATCCCGACGCGGCGCTTTACCAGTTGGCTCTGAAGGAGGGGACGGTGGTGGTCTACGGGAGCCCCACGGCCCAGCAGTTCGCCAACATCTCTGCGATATTCAACAAGCAGTATCCCAACATCAACGTCCAGTATACCTCTTACCAGCCGCCCCAAGCCGTCCCCAAGATCAACTCCGAGCTGGCTACGCAGGGCTACAGCGCGGACATGGCGTTCCAGGCGGCCACCACCATCTACCCGTTGGAGCAGGCGGGGAACGCGATACCGTACGTCTCCTCGTACGCCAGCGGCTTCCCGAAGGCGATCCTCGACCCGCTCAACCAGAGCACACCGATCATTGAGCTCGCGCTGGGATGGGTGTATAACGCTCAGCTCGTCAAGCCGGCGGACGTCCCGACGACGATGGCCCAGGTAGCGAACGCGAAGTTCAACGGGCAAGTCGTCATGAACGACCCCACCACGGGGACGGCGTTCACGCAATACTGGGCGTCATTGGCGACGGTCCTCGGCAACTCGACGGTCTACAGCTTCCTGCAGAGCCTGAAGACCACCACGAACCCGACCATCCTGCCGACGACGACCAGCTGCGCTACAGACGTTGCGGGCGGTGCTCACGCGATATGCCTGGGAGCATACATGCAAGAAGCCGCACCCGACATCCAAGCGGGAGCTCCAGAGAAGTTCCTCAACATCACCGGGCTGCCACTCATGATCACGCCTTCAAACGCGATGCTCATCAAGAACGCGCAGCACCCGAACGC
>PLCG01000066.1 GCA_003135575.1 Nitrososphaerota archaeon | reverse complement strand
GTCTATTGACTCCATGACCTTGTCGATCACAGCCTTCACGCCGTCCTCGTCCAGGTTTGATTCGGCCAGCCTGTGGCCCAGCTCCTTGAAGAGGCGCTTGTTGAGCTTGCTCTCGTACTTTGCGAGGATTGCGACGGCTTCCTTCTCGCCGAACTTGGAACGGGAACGGTTGCTGAGCTCCGCTGATCCGAGGACCCTGTCGAGGTTCACCGGACGTCCGTGGTCGGACTTGGCCGGGTCAATCCCGTCCTCTCCGTAGAGGAACTGGATGATGTTGCCTGTCGGGTCCCGGACGGTGAGGTCGTATTCGACGCGGAGGTGTTCCATCGCGTTGACGAGCCTCCTCTGCATGTATCCGCTCTGTTGCGTCCTGACGGCCGTGTCCACGAGGCCTTCCCTGCCGCCCATAGCGTGGAAGAAGAACTCGGTCGGGGTGAGACCGTCACGGTAGTTTCTCTTCACGAACCCCTTCGCCTCGGGAGCGAGGTCGCCAGGTGGGAAGNNTCTTTCCTCTGACCGACTGCTGCCCGAGGGCGGCGGTCATCTGTCCGAGGTTGAGGCTCGAGCCTCTGGCGCCAGTGCGCGCCATGATGACTCCGGAGTTCTCGAGCGAGAACGACCTGTCGGCTATCCTGCCTGCCCTGTCTCTCGCCTTTGACAGCTCGTTCACTATATAGAACTCGAGCGAGCCCTCGGGGGAGAGTCCTCTCGTGAGCGGGAGAGTGCTGTTCTTGTACTTCTTGATCAGGTCGTTGCAGTTGTCGTAGGCCTCCTTGAGCGTCTCTGCGATCTTGCCCATGGCCTCGTCGGAGAGCTTGAGCTCGTCGTACCCGTAGCTGAAGCCCCTCCTCGTGATGTACTCCTTCAGGACGGAGAGAATGGATNNGGACAAGGTTCATGTCCTTTGGCAGGAACAACGAGAAGAGCTGCTTCCCCGTGTACAGGGGGTTGGCGCCCTTGGTCTTCGGCTCGGGGAGGTCTCCAGTGTATCCGCCCTGGAGGGCAAGGTTAGAGAACTGGTCTGCGGTGAGCATGGTCTCGTCGCGCGTTAGAAGGTAAGCTCCGGTGAGGAAGTCTCTGATCGCGCCGATGATTGGCCCGCCATATCTCGGCGAGAGTATCTGGTCCTGGACGCGCATGAGCATCATCGCCTCTGACCTCGACTCCTCGCTCTGAGGGACGTGGAGGTTCATCTCGTCGCCGTCGAAGTCCGCGTTGTAGGGAGGGCAGACCGACGGGTGTAGCCTGAAAGTCCGGTACGGGAGCACTCGGACGCTGTGCGCCATGACCGACATCCTGTGGAGCGAAGGCTGCCTGTTGAAGAGGACGATGTCGCCGTCCATGAGGTGTCTCTCGACGACGTAGCCCGGCGCGAGCGAGTCGGCTAGGGCCTTTCTGTCGCTGGCGAAGTCGAGCCTGATCTTCACGCCGTCGGGGCGGATGACGTAGTTGGCGCCTGGGTGCTCGAAGGGCCCCGTCACGACCAGCTTCTTGAGCGACTCTATGTTCCAGCTCGAGACCTTGTCTGGGATTGTGAGTTTCTTGGCGACCTCGAATGGGATTCCGACCTCGGCGATGTCGAGGCTGGGGTCGGGGCTGATTACGGTCCTGCTCGAAAAGTCGACCCTCTTGCCTGAGAGGGAGCCTCTGAACCTTCCTTCCTTGCCCTTTAGCCTCTGGCTCAGGGTCTTGAGCGGCCTTCCGGAGCGGTGGTGCGCCTGCGGGATTCCCGAGACCTCGTTGTCGAAGTAAGTCGTAACGTGATAGTGAAGAAGGTCGACGAGGTCCTGGACGATGAGGTGCGGCGTACCTGACTCTTTCGCTTCCCTAACCCTCTGGTTGACGCGGAGTATGTCGACTATCTTGTGGGTGAGGTCGTCCTCTGACCTGATTCCCGACTCTAGCGTTATCGAAGGCCTTACCGTGAGAGGAGGGACGGGCAGGACCTGGAGCACGAACCATTCGGGCCGCGCGACCCGCGGGTTGTAGCCCAGCAGCTCGATGTCCTCGTTGGTGATTCTCTCGAGGCGCTCCCTGATGGCGCCTGGTAGGAGCCTCGTGGCGCCTCCTTCCTCGGTGATCTCGTGGAAGATCGTCGGCTTTGTGAGCTCTATCTGGTATTGCTGCTTTCCGCAGTGCGGGCACAGCTTGACCTTCTTCGCCTTTGTGAGGATCTCCTTGGCGATCACCTCCTTCATCGTGGGGGTGAACTCGGTGATGTTCTTGAGCCGCTGGGCGTAGGCGTCCAGCTCCTGCTGAGCGAGCAGGATCCTCCCGCACGTCCTGCAGGTCGCCTGGATCATCTTGTTGATGTCTGAGACGAACGCCATGTGAAGGACGGATTCGGCGAGCTCGACGTGGCCAAAGTGCCCCGGGCACCTCGACGCGGTGTTCCCGCAAGTCCCGCACTTTTGTCCGGGCTCTAGCGTCCCTAGTCTCGAGTCCATGAGGCCGCCTTGCACCGGCATCCCGTCCTCGTCGTAGGTCTCGGGCTGAGTTATCTCTGCCACGGAGTACTTGCGTATCTCGGTCGGGGAGAGCAGTGCGAAGTCGATCGCGCGTATCGTTCTTAGAGCTTCTTGCATGGCCATCTTATTTCACCATCAACCTACACTGCGTCCTTCAGCCTCAGGCGGGGCGCAATGTTCAGGCTCATCATCTCCTGCAGNNAGTCGAGATCTTGGCCTGGTCGCCGTCGATCTTGCATGCGTACTTGCGCTGCTTGGCGTCGTAGTACGCGATGAGCCCGCACTTTTCGCAGACGTTGATCTCGGTCTTGTCGGCCTCGTCGAGGAGCCTGTCCTTCAGGACCATCGACGCTCTGTACGCGATGAGGCAGTCTCTCTCCATCTCTCCGAACCTGAGACCTCCTCCTCGGGCCCTTCCCTCGGTGGGCTGCTTTGTGAGCATTTGGACCTGTCCCCTCGCTCTGGCGTGGATCTTGTCTGCGACCATGTGGTGCAGCTTCTGGTAGTAGACTACGCCGATGAAGACCTCAACCGCGAACTTCTTCCCGGTCTTTCCGTCGTACATGACCTCCCTTCCCGTCGATTCGAAGCCCCTCGCGGTGAGTTCCTTGCTGACCTCGTCTGGGGTCTCCCCCGCGAACGCTGTGCCGTCTGCGGAGNNCCTCTGAGCGACGCGGCCTTTCCTGAGATCGACTCGATGAACTGGCCGACGGTCATTCTCGAAGGGAAGGCGTGCGGGTTGATGATTACGTCTGGGACGACTCCGTCCGCCGTGTACGGCATGTCCTCTTGTGGGACTAGAAGCCCCATCACTCCCTTTTGCCCGTGGCGCGACGCGAACTTGTCGCCGATCTCTGGAGTCCTCATGTCGCGTACCCTGACCTTGTACATCTTGCCGCCCTCGACGTTCTCCGTCATGAAGACGGCGTCGACGGTCCCGGTCTCAGTAGGCCGGACCGCGACGGAAGTGTCACGCCTGTAGGGCCCTTTGATCTCGAACTCCTTGTACTCCTCCATGAACCTCGGAGGGCTCGTCCTTCCGATGACCGCGTCTCCGCCGGTCACAGTGGCCTCGTGCATGACCACTCCGTCCGCCTCGAGCAGGCGGTAGAACTTCTCCCCGCGGTAGCCGCGGATGTTGGACTCGGCGGACGGGACCTCGAAGGTGTCTCTCATCCCGCCTAGGTATTGCTTTGACTCCGCCTCGTAGAGCCTGTAGAAGAACGACCGAGCGAACCCCCGCTCGATGCTGGACTTGTTCATGATGATGGCGTCCTCTATGTTGTAGCCCTCGAAAGAGAGGACCGCGACGACTGCATTGGTCCCGAACGGCCTCTCGTCGATGTTGAGGAGCTCGGTGCTCTTCGTGCGGACCATGGGGGACTGCGGGTTGACCAAGAGGTGCTGCCTGACGAACGTGGAGAGCGGGAAGGTCGGGGTGGAGAATCCGAGGCTCTGCTTCGCCATCGCGGACTCGTATGTGTTTCTCGGAGACTGGTTGTGCTCAGGGTATGGGATGATCGAGGCGGCGATTCCGAACATGGCTCCCGGGTAGAGCTCAAGATGCGTGTGCTTCGACGTCGCTTCCTCTGCTGACATCGCGACGAGGCAGTTCTCCTCCTCGTTGGCGTCGAGCATCTCGATGATTCCTCTCTCTACGATGTCCCTCCAGGTGAGCTCGTTCGAGGCTATCTTTCCGACCATCTCCTGTGTGAGGAGCGGCTTGCCGTTCTCGACGACTATGAGCGGGCGTATGACCCTGCCTGCGCTCAGGCTGATGTAGAGGCGCGAGTATCCCTTCTTGTTCCCGGCCTCGTAATGCATGACGCTCGCGCTGGGGTGGATCTGCCCTTCCCTGCGCAGCTTCCTGAAGGCCTTTGCCAGTCTCTCTCCGTCGTCGACGTAACCGATGAACCTCCCGTCCATGAAGAGCTTGCACCCATCCATGGCGAGCTTCTCAGGGATGTCGCGTATCGACTTGGCCCCGAGCTCCCAAAGCCTCTCTTCGACCTCGGCCGGCGGGACGCTGACCGAGATGGTCGCGGAGAGCGCCAGGTTCTTCACGAGCCCGCAGTTGACGCCCTCAGGCGTCTCGGAAGGGCAGACCCTACCGAAGTGGGTCGCGTGGAGGTCTCTGGCCTCGAAGTTGGGCTGCGACCTGCTAAGAGGCGACTGGATCCTTCTCAGGTGAGACAGGGTGCTGAGGTAATTGGTCCTGTCAAGGAGCTGAGTGACCCCCACCTTCCCCCGGCCCCAGTTGCCCGTCGCGATAGCGTTGTTGAGCTTGTCAGTGATGATGCCAGTCCTGATGGCGGCGCCGACCACGTTACCGCCCCTCTTCTGACCGGCCCTCTCGAGCTGGTACTTCATGTCGCGCACGAGGTTCCTGAATGACGTGCGGAAGAGGTCTGCGAGCATCTGCCCTGCGAACTTGATTACCTTGTTGCCATAGTGGTCCTTGTCGTCGGCCTCGATCCAGCCCAGCCTCAGCTCGAGGAGCTTGCAGACTGCCTCGCCGAGGAACATGGCCTTGTCGTACCTCCTGTCGTCGGACTTGCCGAGGTGAGGCAGGAATCCCCAGTCGAGCATCGAGAGAGCGCGCTTGATCCTGTACTCTTCGAGCATGCCGTGGGCGACCCTGTTGCCGATGTAGACGAGCGCGTCCTTCTCGGTGGGCGCCTCGTTCGCCTTGTCGAACGAGACCTCGAGGAGGTCCTGGATCTCCGGCTTTGGAGATACCGCGTTGGCGATGTCCTTGTCGGACTTGAAGCCCATCGCTCGCATGATTATGACGAACGGGATGTCGATGGGGCAGCTAGGCACCTTCACGTTGATGGAGCCGTCTTGCTTCAGGGTGACCTCCATCTTCGACCTGTAGCCGACCACTGACGAGTAGACTCTGGCTTTGTAGGTTGAGACCGCCCCGACCTTCTCTTGGTCGACGAGGATCTTGTTGGGTGAGAGGTCCTCGAGCCCTACGATGACCCTCTCTGAGCCGTTGATTATGAAATAGCCTCCGGGGTCGTTCGGGTCTTCGCCCGACATGACCAGCTGGTCCTTGCTCATCTTCGAGAGCTGGCACAGGTCTGACTTGACCATGACCGGGAGGTCTCCTATGTGCTGCCGCGTGGCTTCTCGGGACATGCCCTCTTCCTCGATCGTCATGTCGAGGTAGATGGGGGACGAATAGGAGAGGTTCCTGAGGCGGGCCTCCATCGGGAATATGTTGCTCACTGACCCGTCGATCTCCACGATCCTGGGCCTGCCGAGCTCGACCCTGCCGAACTTTACCTTGTAGGGAGTGCTTACGGTCTCGATCTCGGTCTCCCCGATCTCGTCGATGATCGACTGCAGTCCCTTTGCGATGAACTCGTTGTAGCTGTTGAGGTGCTGCCTCGCGACGCCCTCCCTCTGGAGGATATCGCGGAGGACTGCCCATGAGTCTAGCTGTTTTGTTGTGGTGGCCATGTCGCTATGCCTCCACCACGTATCTGTAGTAGACCGTCTCGCCCGCGGTCTCGCTAGCCCTCGTGACCTTCACAAAGTCACCCGGCTTGGCGCCGATTCCTTTCGCCGCTGCGTCGGTCGAGAGGACGAACGGGAATTCATGCGGTGATGCGTTATATTTTTTCAAAGTAGCAGCTGCCTCGTCTGGCGGCATGAGCTCGTGCTTGGGGACGAGCAGGTGGTCGGTGATCTTGAAGGGAAGCTCCTCTTCCTTCTTCTTCGCCCGCGTAGCTTTCGCTTTCGTCGGCATCAGAAACTCGCTCCCACATTCAAAGTTGACCCTAGCATAGGTCTAGAATACATTCTAAAGGACCCAAAAAAACTCGAGTTGGGGGAGTTATATAAGAATTTTGAGAGCCGTAGCACTGGATTCCAGAGTCCAAAATACCGCAGAAATCGCTTGTCATTTACGGGCGGGGAGGCTGCGGCGCGGTCGTTATGAGATTTTTAATGNNACTCGAGAAGGCCTGTGCCAATCTAGGTTGATTGGAGGCTTTGGACTCGATCGAGAAGGCGATGCTTGTGGCGGCGGGCGTCGCGCTGATAGGCTCCGTCGCCGCAATCGGAATGACCGCGCTTCAAGCTCTCGCGAATCCCTCCGGGACGGTGGTAGCCTCCGTATGGGTAATCATCGCCTCGGGCATTTTGGGAATGGTGGGCCTCGGGTCGTTTGGAGTATTGTGGTTACTAAGAAATAATAACCGGAGCTAGCAAAGAGTTGACCACCGAGGTGTCAAAGGGCTGTCCAATGACCTGACGAAGCGCAGCGGGTTCCAATCGCCCGAAACGAAGAAGCGAGCCTTTGCCGCTGTCGTGGCCGTGCTTTTGGCGTTGAACTTCTTGACGCTGGTTGCCGCTTATCCGGAGACGTTCGAGGTCGACTCCGGCTGCTGTGCTCCCAACGTGGCTCTCGCGAAGGACTTCTCGGCCTACTACACGGCCGCGTGGAGGCTCTTCTATGACCCGACGCAGGTCTACACGCACGGCCTTGTGAATGACGGCGGGTACCAGACACTGCCGCAACCCGAGGGCTACAAGTACCTCCCGTCGTTCCTGCTCATGACTTCGCCCCTCCTCCTCATCCCGTACCAGAGCGCGCTTCTGGCGTTCGACGCTTTCCAGTTCCTTCTTCTCCCGCTAATCGCGCTCCTGCTCTACGAGCTGATCAAGGACCGGAGGCTGGAGATCATGATCCCAGCAGCGATAGCGATTCTGCTCGTCCCGTTGCCTCTCCCTGCCCCGCAGTGGACGATCTCCATAAGCTACTACTGGCAATGGGCAGAAGGGCAGTCTAAGGTTCTGGACACCTTCCTGATTCTCTCCGCATTGTATCTGGCCAAGTCCAACAGGACCCGGTCCGCGGGAGTGGCCCTTGCCTTCGCCGCCTTCGACCCACGGTTCGCGCTCCTGGCGATACCCCTCTTCATCACTTACAGCAACAGCAAGACCGTCAGGAGGTCCTTGGCGTACGCGTCTCTCACCTTCCTCCTGATCAACGCGCCGCTCCTCTATCCTGCTATGGGGCTCGGCTTCATCGAGATGGTGTTCACGTCCGGCCTCCCGACCCCGCCATACTACTACACCTTCATCCCGATACTGACCCTGTCCGCCCTAATGCTAATCCACCACGTGGAGCTGGGCCTTGCGGTGAGGAGGTTCTGGCCTTGGGCGTCGAGTCAGCTCGCGAGCCGGCTCAGCACATAGGGAAGAACTCCTCCGCTTCTGAAGTAACCCATATCGGCCTCGTTGTCGATCCTAGCCTTCAGCCTGAACTTGACCTCCCGGCCGTCCGACCTCGCGGTCGCCTCCAAGGTCGCGCCGGGCTTTAGCGCCTTCATCCCTTCTATGGTGTAGAGCTCATCCCCCTTCAAGCCAAGAGTCTTCGCGCTCTGCCCCGGGAGGAACTCCAATGGGAGCACGCCCATGGCAACGAGGTTGCTCCGGTGGATCCTCTCGAAGCTCTCNNGCCGCCCAGTCGCGCGAGGAGCCGGCTCCGTATTGCTTGCCCGCGATGACAAGAAGGGGGACTCCTTCTTTCTGATATCTAACTGAGGCGTCGAATATCCTCGACGCTTCTCCGGTGGGGAAGTGCTTCGTGTAGCCGCCGACCCTGCCCTCTGCGAGCAGGTTCCTAAGGCGCGTGTTGGCGAACCCTCCCCTCACCATCACCTCGTGGTTGCCCCTCCTGCTCCCATAGGTGCTGAAGTGGGCGATGTCGACTCCGTGCTCGAGAAGGTACTCCCCAGCGGGGCTGTCGGCTGGGATGAGGCCCGCTGGTGAAATGTGGTCGGTGGTTATCTTGTCCTCGAAGAGCCCGAGGACGCGCGCGTCTTTGATGACCTGGGTCGGGTCGGCTTGCGCCCCTCCGATGGAGGACGCAAACCATGGCGGGTTCCTAACGTATGTCGAAGACTCGTCCCAAGGAAACGTGGCGCTAGGCTTCGCGGAGAGCTCCTCCCATTTCACGTCGCCGACCAGCGCTTCGGCATATCTCTTCTTGTAGAGGTCGCGGCTGAGCGATCGTTCGGCGACATCCTTGATCTCCTTCAGGCTCGGCCAGAGGTCCTTTAGGAACACCTCCTTTCCGTCGTCCTTCCCGACCCCGAGCGGCTGCTTGAAGAAATCGAAATTGATGCTGCCGGCGAGGGCGTAGCCCACCACGAGCATGGGCGACATCAGGAACGCCCCCTTTGCGAGAGGGTGGATCCGGCCGTCGAAGTTCCTGTTGCCGCTCAAGGCGGCCACGACGTAGAGGTCCCTCTCGGTGACCGCTTTTTCGACGGCGGGGGAGAGCGGGCCGCTGTTGCCTATGCACGTGGTGCACCCGTATCCGACGAGGTTGAAGCCGAGCTGGTCGAGGTAGGTCAGGAGCCCAGAGCCTTCCAGGTAGTCCTTAACGACGGTCGACCCGGGGGCGAGGCTGCATTTCACGAACGGCTTCGGCAGGAGACCCTTGCGAATCGCGTTGCGTGCAAGGAGCGCAGCCCCGATCATGACGGTCGGGTTCGACGTGTTCGTGCAACTTGTTATCGCGGCGAGGATGACCGAGCCGTCTGCCAGGCCTTCCGCGCTCTGCCCTCGTCCCTCCTCTTGGACAAACTGGAGAGTGCCGCCGGCGTTGGAGGACTGACCTTGGCCTTGCGTGAGAGCAGTCGGCTTTCGGGATCTTAGCTGGTCCGCAATCAGAGACCGCGCAAACGAGGGGACTGCCTTGAGGTCATGCCTCTCCTCGGGGTTCCTCGGGCCGGCGATGGAGGGCTCGATCTTGCCCATGTCGACCACCAAGACCTCCGAGTAGCTCGGGTCGGGCGACTCGGGCGTGAGGAAGAGGCTCTGCAGGCGGCAATACTCCTCGACCAACTTGATCTGTGCCTCGTCCCTCCCAGTGTCGTAGAGGTAGCGCAAGGTGGCCTTGTCGACGGGCGAGAACGCGACGGTCGCGCCGTATTCCGGCGACATGTTCCCGAGGGTCGCCCGGTCCGGGACGGAGAGCCTCAGGTATCCTTCTCCGAAGAACTCGACGAAAGCGTCGACCACGTTCTTGCTCCTGAGGAGCTCAGTGACGACGAGAACGAGGTCGGTGGTCGTCGCTCCTTCCTTGAGCTCGCCTTTGAGCTCCACGCCCACGACGCGCGGTGTTGACATGTGGTAGGGTTCGCCCAGCATGACGGCCTCCGCTTCGATGCCGCCCGCGCCCCAACCCAGCACCCCTAGGCCGTTCACCATCGGGGTGTGGGAGTCGGTCCCGACGAGCGTGTCGGGGCAGACGAAGCGCCTCCCGTCCCTTTCGCCGACGGCCACCACCGTGGAGAGATACTCCAGGTTGACCTGATGGCATATCCCTTTCCCCGGCGGAAAAACCCTCATGTTCTTGAAAGAGTCCTGAGCCCATTTCAGCAGCGCGTACCTCTCCGAGTTGCGCTCGTACTCCCTCTCGATGTTGTATTCGAACGCGAGGGAGGTCCCCCACCTGTCCACCTGGACCGAGTGGTCGATTACAAGGTCAAGCGGGGCGATAGAGTTGATCTTGGACGGGTCCTTCCCCTGCTTCGCCATCGCGTCTCGCATCGCGGCGAGGTCAACGATGAGCGGGACTCCGGTGTAGTCCTGCAGGAGGACCCTGTATGGCATGAAAGGAAACTCGGAGCCGACGCTCCTCGGCCACTCCAAGAGCGCGTTGGCGGCCTCGGTCGCGCCGGGGACTCTCTTAGAGTGGCGGATTGCGTTCTCAAGGAGGATCCTTATCGAGTAGGGCAGGCGGCTGATGTCGTGCCCCCTCTCGGAGACCTTTCGGAGGTTGCAAAAGTCCGCCCTCCCCTTGTAGGTCTCGAGCCTGTCAACGGCAAAGTCGAATGAGCTCTCGCCGCCCGTCATGAAAAAGCCGATTCCGAGCAGCGGTATTTAACGCATGAGCCGCGCGCGAGGGCGTCTTCGGACTTTCCCAGCCTCCTTCGAATGCTTTTATTTCCACCCCTTGGGCGCTGCGCCTATGCCCGGAGGAGACTGGGAGGTCAGGGGACTTTTTGGGAACGAGTACGCCCTCGAGCGCGCCGTCGACGAGATCAAGAAGATGGACAAGCCTCCGGAGTTCGCGGTGCTTGACAGGAGGAACTTGAGAGTGGTCCTTTCTAAGAAGGACTCCGAGACGAACAAGCTGGTCAAGAACATCATCATCATAGCGCACGGTTTCGTGGAGAGCGATGCGCCCCTTGGGGTCTTCGACAAGAAGAAGGCAGAGGCGAAGGCGAAGAAGCTCAAGGCCGACGAAGAGAAGAGGCAGCGCAACGCGAAGAAGCAGCACTAGCGCGTGTAGTTGGAATACACCGAGGGGAATTGGGCGACGAGCTGGAGGTTCACCTTCTGCACGTTCACGTACGGGGCCCCGAATATCGACCAGACACCTTCCACGTTCTGGTTCACCACTCCCTGAAGAGCGGATGCGGGTATCCCGGTCGCGCCGCTTATCCGGGGAATCTGAGACTGCGCGTCCTGCACGGTGACGTTGGGGTCGTATCCAGATGC
>PLCG01000019.1 GCA_003135575.1 Nitrososphaerota archaeon | reverse complement strand
GTTCGAGGAGATGGCCCGCCCCAAGCGGAAGAACGTCGACCTTGCTGGGGAGGCGTACCGCACGTGGGCGAAGGAGATGATGGAGCAGAAGCTCTACCATGGCTATGTCGTCACCGATACTCGGGGGCATGTCGCTGCGAGCGGCTGCGTGTGGCTGCGGCAAGTCCAGCCCTCCCGCGGCCGGCCGGCGTCCTTGGTCCCATACCTGATGTCCATGTACACGGTCCCCAAATTCAGGCGAAAGGGCTTGGCGAGCATGATAGTCAAGGAGACGATGAAATGGGCGAAAGAGAACGGGTACACCGGAATGACACTCCACGCGTCGTTGACGGGGAGAAAGGTCTACTCGCAGTTGGGCTGGGAGCGCACTTGGGAGATGGAAGTCGACTTCGAGTGATGAGTAGGCTCACGGTCCGCTTTTCCAAGTCTTCACGACTTGCCTCGCGACGCCGGCTAGGACTATGATCGCGATGAGGGCGAGGCTGATTCCAGACAGCTCCATGGGGATGTTCCTGCCTGCCCCGAACGTGTGCACCACCATGAGGAAGATCGCGCCGATTGAGAGCAGGCCATGGTAGAACATGGAGTTGCGGACCCCCTGAAAATACACCCCGCCGGTGACCCAGACGAAGAGCGCCGCCCCCGTGGCGCCGTAGCCTAGCAAGACTGGAAGCGACAGCGGGAAGGCGAGGAAGATCACGACGTGCAGCCCGAGGAAGAATCCCCCGGCACCAGCGATGACCACGTGCAGGCGCCAGAGCCTCTCGGAACTGCCCAACCAGACGGCGAGAGGCGCCTTGAAGAGCATCATCGCTCCCGTGGCGGCGACGAGGCCAAGCGCCAGGAAACCGAAGAGGTCCGCGAGTGAGCCCAGCTCGAAGAGACGGGGGGACGGCGAGACGATGACGATGAATAAGAAGCCTAGCGAGAACAAGGTGAGAAGTATCAGGAGCAGGGTCGAGAAACGTCCTATCTTCATGGCAGCATCCCGGTCTCCTTGATGGCCTTCGAGCCGCCATAAAGGCCTGGGGGGACATTTGTGGCGGTTGCCGAAATCAAGTATAGTGCCTATTGGGAACTACTGGGAATCCACACAAGATTATATACTAAGATGTCATGGAATCACTTCAATGGTGTCCGAACCCGCGATGCAGCATGCCAAGAAGCCGAAGGATATCAACGCGAAGATCGCAGAGTTCGTGAAGATAGTTACGGAGGTCGGCCNNGCGTGGCAAAGAGGATGGGGGAGCACAAGGAGTCAGTCCGCTATTGGTTCAAGAAGCTCCTGAAGCAAGGCATCGTGATTCAAGCTTCGGTCAACTTCGAAAGGCTCGGGTTGACGAGGGTGGTCGCCGTCGCCGATTTCGCGAGCGAGTATGAGAGCCAGGCTGAGGCAATTCTCATCGCCATGAGCCAGCTCTGCTACGTCCAGAGCTTCGTCAAGACCCTTCCGGACGGGCATTTCATTATCAAAGCAACGGTCCCCAACGAGTTCGTGAACCCGTGGATCGACATGCTGCGCCGCCTGGGCGACCAGGGGCTCTTCACCTCGCTGGAGTTCTCCACATACGACTCGGCCAGGAACGCCCCCATGAAGTCGGATCTCTACGACTTCGATGCAGGTCGCTGGGAGTTCGAATGGTCAACGCCGGCCAAGGTCTACCCGGACGTCTTGGAAGGGCCTTCCCCCAAGGCGCAGGTCGATAGAATCGACTTGGAGATCATGAAGTGGCTGCAGCGGGACGAGACCAAGCCGCTTTCGGAGATCCAGAAGGAGACCGGGATAAACTACAAGACGCTCAGCTTCCATCACAGGAAGCACGTGCTAGGGAGGCAGATGCTGAAGGGGCACAAGGTCAACTGGATCGGCACCAGCTACAACCCTCAGAGCGACAGAGGCAAGCACAGAAGGCACACGTATCAGCCGATAGACATCATACTAAACGGCATCACTCCAAGCGAAAAGTCGAGGATAATGGGGTTGACCAACGCACTGCCGTTCCTGTGGTTTGAAGCGTCAGGAAGGAGCAGCTACTACGCGCAGCTTGTCTTCCCGACGGAGACCATCTCCGAGGCCATGGAGTTCCTGGCGCGAGCTCTTCTACCGGTGAAGGACAGGGCGCGCTGGTTCATGGTCGATCAGAAGCACTCGCTCGCGTTCACCTTCGAGCCCAAGCTCTACGACAACGAGTCGAGGATGTGGACCTTCAATCAGTCCGAGATCCTCGCCAAGTTCGAGCGGCTTCTGATGCAGATAAAGAGCGGGCGCTAAGACAGACCGTCCAGGCTTATTGCCCTAGTCTCCGTATCCGTTTGCGACCATCAGGGGTGAGAAATGCACTCCCAGGGTCGCGAAAACGACCGATGCACCAGTCAGAGCCATCATTCCGTATTTTACCTTCTCATCTAGAGTCATGACCACTCCGAGAGACCCTTCTGCGATTTAAGCGTATACCCATGAACGGCCGAGCTTTCCCTTTGTGCGAATTCTCACAGTGGAGACCGTTCGGACTCGGTATCGGGCGACCAAGCTTTTTTTAGAGCGCGCGCCCCCGCCGGACCCGTTGACGACCGGACCGACCGACGTCCGGCGGCGATACGAGAGCCTCTTCTTCGTTGGGATGGCGACAGTCATCGTGCTGCTTCCCTTCCCGAACGTCTTCGGGATTCTTCTTGACGCGTCAGTCCTCGCGATCGCAAATCCGATAGTCGGCGACAAGCTCACACTTGCACTTGTCTTTGTCTACAACTTCAACCCGATCAAGCTCAACGGCGTCCTAGGGCTCTACTTCGTCGCATACGCGGTGATCTTCGCTGCCCTAGGCGGCTTTCCTTCTATCGACAACCCGACGACCGTCTCGGCCATCGCAATACTCTCGCTATTGCTGCTCAGCCTTGTCGAGTACCTGATAATCCGGCAGGTCTCCTCTTCCCTGTGGAGCCGGCTGGCTACAAGGCACCCCCGCTTCCAAGCATTCACGAAGGGAAGATGATGGTGTGCGCCGCAGGCTGTGCCTTCCTCTCGAGGTGTCTGGCGATTAGCTGACACGCTCCAAGTTCTCCTGACCGGCGTCGCGCTGGGCGTCTCGATTGCCGCGCCTCCCGGCCCAGTCGCCGCGCTGTCGGCACAGCAGGTGGTCTCGCGTTCGTGGCTCTCCGGATGGCTGGTCCTCCTCGGTGCGACGGTCGCGGACGGGGTCTTCTTCGTCCTGACGTTCTACGGGCTAGCGAGGTTCGTCACCCCGACATTCAGGAGCCTGCTCTTCGTATTTGGCGGGGTTCTCATGCTATACCTTGCGATCTCGACGGTCAGGAACGCCAGGAAGCGCCAGATCGGGGCCTCGCCTCCACGACGCGGCAGGTGGGCGATGTCCGGGAGGTCCCCCTTCCTGCTCGGCCTCTCCATCGGATTGACGAACCCGTTCCAGCTTGGATGGTGGATCGCGATAGGCGCCGGGATGGTCGCGACGTTCGGGAGCAGCATCGCTGCCGGGTTCTTCATCGGGATTCTGGCGTGGACCTTGATCTTCTCCGCCATCGTCCATGCTGGGGTCACTAGGTACGAGCGCGTGGCGCCTCTCATCGCGTATGGCTCGGCGATAATCATGGTGTGCTTTGGGGTTTGGTTCCTCGGCCTGGGGCTTTTGTCGACCTTCCCTTGAGGGCCTCGGCCTCGAACTGGAGCACACCGGGCTCTTGCGCGCGCTCCACGGAGCCGCCCCGCATCGAGCGGAGCTCTTCCAGCGCCTGGCGAGCCGTCTTCCCTTCGTAAGCCATCATGTATGCGGCAAGCGCGCTTCCGGTCCTTCCCTTTCCTGCCAGGCAGTGGACCAAGACGACCTTGCCTTCGGAGAGCGCTGATGACAGGTAGTCAGCCGCGAGGCGCATTTCTGGGACGCTAGGGGGAGCGTGGTCCTTCATGGAGATGTGTTTCGTCTCCATCCCGGCGNNCCGTCAAGCTGAGTATTGCCGTCACGCCGTTCTCTCGCAGCCACTGGATCTGCTGCTTCGAAGACGGCCGCCCAGATGCAGCGAGCTTCCCGTCCCTGACCCAACTGAAGAAGGTCGGTTTGTCGGTGAAGTTGGCCCGGATGACTCGATAAGCCCTCCCAGTCCGCCCCATGTTCTGCTGACCGCCGAGAGGAGGACCGTATAACGGTGTTGGATGACTCAGGCAGTTATGATTTCGAGCTCGGGTCTGAAATCAGCATCTCGCGCTGGACGGACTTCGCTCTTTCAAACCCACATGGCTCGTTAAGTAAAGACTCCTTGTAGGTTGATAATGAACTGCAAGCGCTGCCACGCAAAGATAACAGGGGAAAACCAGGACCCTTGGCTTGGAAAGTCGTGGTGCAATCCTTGCGGGAAGAAATACAGAAGCAACTATAACACAAGATGGGCGAAATCTCATCGCTCAATCGTAAACCGACGAGCAAGGACAAGATACATGAAGGTCAAGCTAGCTGCCATGGAAGCCCTCGGAGGCAAGTGCAATTGTTCGCTTGAAGTCTGCTGGCACATGGGCTCCTGCGTCGTCACGGACCACAGGATACTCCAATTTGATCATTTGATAGGTGGCGGCAAGAAAGAGGTATTGCAATCGATAGATGGCGCGCCTAGGCGGGCCAGATACTATCGTAGAATAATGGAAAGCGACAAACGCAGAGAGGGCAGATATCAGCTGCTTTGCGCTAATTGCAACTGGATGAAGAGAGCGTTATTAGGGCTGTAGAATCTCGAGCTTTCCATAGCGGCCCACATTGAGCTGCCTCTCTCCCCTGAAGGTGTTGATGTAACCGTTGGTGACCTTCACGTGGACTCCCTTCGAAACCTGCTCGATTTGGTTGTCCCAAAGCGAGAGCTTTATGGTGCCTGTCTCGTCCTTCAAAGTAGCATCCGCAACCTTTGCATTGCCACCTGTGCGCAAGGCAACTTCCCTCGCGGGTGAAATATCGATTGGTTCCCCCTCTGCTTCTACTGTCCTCATTCCGTCGCGGAGATCTTTGATGTTCATCTTAGTCTAGTCGCGTGGTACCCATCTGCGAGAGATATTTATTCTTGATTAGGGCGTCTGGGATGCCGCCAGAGCATCCAAGGCTTTAAGGTTCGGCCAGGGGGGAGCGAGCCGATTTGCTCCCTGGCGCTGGCGACGTCATCCCGCTTGCCCTCGCCCTAGTAATTCCCGCGGCGGCGGTCTTCCTCCTGATGCCCCGTTACATCGGGTTCCTCTACCGCAAGGGCAAGACGACGAACGACGCCCACAAGGGAGGGGACGTGAGGGTCCCGACGCCCGCCGGCCCGCTCCTGATATTCGCCATAGCCCTGGGGGAGCTGGCGGTGTGGGCATTCTACGGGTCCGTCGTCCCTCTGGTGCTCATCGTCGTCGTGCTGTGCGCTGGGCTGATCGGGCTCTACGACGACCTTCGCGGCCTGGGAGGGGTGGTCAAGCCGGCGCTCCTTGCCCTAGTGGGGCTCTTCGTGGTCCTAGTGGAGCAATACTATCCCAACGTCTACGACCCCACGTTGTACTTCCCTCTCTTCACCCGGACGGGCACCCACTTCATCATCTTCGGCCTCATCGTCATCGCGTCAATCCCCGTCGCATCCAATGCGTTCAACATGCTCGACGCGTTCAACGGCGAGCTCGCCGGGTTCACCGCGATAGTCACGGGCGCGCTAGTCATCGGGATACTCATGAGGTCCTTCGACTTGGGGGACACATCCGCCGCGACCGTCGCAATCGCCCTGCCTCTGCTCGCTGTCTCCCTCGCATTCTACTACTACAACAGGTACCCGTCGAGGATATTCGACGGGGACAGCGGCAGCCTCGCACTGGGGGCGATGTTCGTGATCCTCTCCATCGTCGGAGGGGTCGAGATAGCGGCCCTGGTCGCCCTCATCCCGGCAGTCCTGAACTCGTATTACATCCTCTCGAGCGTGCGGGGCCTGGTGGAAAGGAAGAAGATGGCGGCCAGACCCACCTCCCTAGGGAAAGACGGGAAGCTCTATGCGTCCACGGAGGCGAGGGCGCCGACCACTCTCGCTAGGATGATCCTCCTCACCGGCGCGTTGGATGAGAGGTCCCTGGTCAGGAGGATCCTGACGCTCACCGCCTACGCGGCTTTTCTTTCGGTGGTCACATCGATCATGACGTGGTTGCTATGATGGAGAAGGAGAAGCCAAGGAAGGGGGACGGGAGCACGTTGAGCATGATCCTCGTGATCACGGCCTCCTGGTTGCTGATCCTTGGCGAGACCTACGTCTTCTTCGTGATCGTGAGGCCACTCGGCCCGCCGATTCACGAAGCGCTGTTGCCCTCGAGCATATTGAAGGTCGCGCTCACCGCGTTGTTGGGATTGCTCTGGGTAGCCGTCATGTTCGGGATCTGGTGGCTCTACTTGAGGGCTCACCGGACTCCCACTTGAGCTTCTTGGCGTCGTATTCCTTCCTCGTGTAAACGACCTTCGCGGGGACGCCGAGAACGACCACGTCCGCCGGCACGTCCTTTGTGACCACGGCGCCCATCGCTACCACGCTCCTCTTGCCTATGGTGACCCCTGCCTTGATGACCGCCCCGCCCCCCACTATGGCGCCGTCCTCTATCGTCACTCCCACCATCTTCTTGCTCATGGGATAGGGGTCATTGGTTATTACGGCCGCAGGCCCGATGAAGACGTTCTTCCCGATTCGAGTCAAGGGAGGGATGTAGACCGAACCCTCGATCCTTGTGTTCGCTCCGATTTTCACGTTGTAGTCCACGTGGGCGAGCGACCCTATCGAGACGTTGTCGCCAATTCGCGTCCGGGATCCCACGTACGAGAAATGCCAAATCTTCACGTTCTTCCCCAGTTCGGCGTCTTCTGCGATGAAATTGAGAGGCTTGCGACCGCTCATGGAATGGCTCGCTCCCTGAAACCACTGATAAACTGATTGCCTTGCCAGAGGCTCGCTGCAGTGATGGACCGGCTGGAGGATTCACGTGGAGACTTGGCAAAAAGAATCACTGGCCTTATATTGAGGCCGGAGGGGGAACGCTCGGAAAGTTGCAGGCGCCAGCCAATCCCGACGCGGAGCTTCTCCGCGAATTCGAGAAGGAGATACTGGGCAGGATCCCTCACGTCGAAGATGGAAAAATCGTCAACCCCACGCCGCTCGTCGACCTCACGCAGACACTGAGGGACTGCGCGAACGAGGAGTATGGCTTGGACCTCTCTGAAAGGGACTTTCGTGTCTTTGGGAAGCTCGAAGCCCCGCTTCTGGGCGGCTCGGTCAAGAGCAGGGCCGCCGTGCAAATCGTCCACGAGGCGATTAGGACAGGCAGGCTCAGGAAGGGGATGGTGGTCTTCGAGGCCACATCGGGCAACTTCGGCATCGCTCTCGGACTCCTCGGTTCTCTGGGAATTGAAGTAGTGGTGTTGGTGTCGAGGAAACTCCAGGATGGCGTGCTAGAAGAGCTCGACAGGAGCAACGTCAAGACCGTGGACCTCGACGTCGACGTCTGCCCCGCCCCAGGGATGCCGATGGACCCTAACATGCTGCTCGCGAAGGTCGTCGCAACGAACATGCGCGAAAGATTCGCTGAGATAGGACTGGATACTTCAGTCTTCGATGCCTCACGCGGGAAGGTCGAGGAGCTCCTGGCCAGACAGGATGTCATCAACCTGGCGAAGGTCTTCGCCGAGGTCTATCGCGGATTCTGCCCGGAGCAATACGACAACGAGCAGAACGTGAAAGCGCACGCAACCGTCACGGGCCCCGAGATAGACCAGCAGCTCCACGGGCTAGGGAGTTCCCTCGCCGATTTTCGCGTCGTTTGCACTTTCGGGACAGGGGGGACATCTGGCGGGCTGAGCCGGTACACGCAGGAGACATACGGCAACAAGCCGGTCCACGTCGTGTTTCCTCCCGAAGGGCACGATGTCGCCGGCATCCGCACGAAGGGCAAGGCAACGGGGCTCACGTTCTATGAGCCGGCGAGGTACGCAGGCGAGCACGAGGTCGACTTTGAGCAAGCCAAGAAGCTCTTCGGCTTCTTTGTGCGGAGGGGTATTGACATCGGAGAGAGCAGCGCGCTCGCGCTGTACGCGGTGCTCCAGATGGTAAACTTCGGGATGGACGGGGGGTTCGTGGTCATACTCGCGGATGGCGCGAAAAAGTACCGACGCACGCTGGAGTCCGCTCTCAATCAGGAGGAAGAAGAGGAGGGCCTTGAAGTTACACTAGAGAGCGCCAAGTCGAGGCCGGGGAGGTTCGAGAAGGTCGTCTGGACGCACATGGGATACGTGCCAAGCGAAGAAGGGGTGCGGCTCATCGCAAGCTCTCTGGGCCTCCCCGAAAGCACTGTGAAGATAGCAGATGCTCGAGATGTCGTGAAGTTGATCACGGCCCAAGAGATCCCGACAGGACTGATGGCGGTCCTCGACGGAAAATCTGAGCCGAAGAGCGGCGGGAGAGTCCTTCTTGTCTGCATGGCAGGGAACACATCTCTCAGGGCTGCGCAGCTCCTAGAGTCCAAGGGGATTAAGAGCCAGAGCCTGTCCGGGGGGATCACCAAGTTGGCACAGGTGAGCCACAAGCCGCTCCCGATGCTTGTCAAGCCCGCGAAGTAGACCCGAGGGATTTTCTGGGGGGAGACGGCTTTCTCTCAGTTTGGAAAATACGTCGCGAAGAGATACTCGCCGAGGGCGAAGAGCACGATGAAGAATAGAACCCCCGTCGTTATTGCCACGCGGGCCGCCATCAAATCCTTGGTCCTGAGATAGAGGAAGACCCCTAAGCCGCTCGCCAGCGAGACGAAGCTGAAGAGACCCGCGACGGCGTAGCTCAGCTGGAAGACTCCCTGGTCTGCGAAGGAGGCCATTTGGGCGACGGCCAAGATCAGGGCTATGGTAGGTGCGTATTCCAGCTTGAGGAATCTCAACCGCCCACGAGCCAAATCGCCTGGCGGAGATAAGGATTGGCGGATAGGACGCCTTCCGTCCGGTTTCATCTGTCAACGTAATCGCGAATCGCTTTGAGTTGACCCGGATTCTTTCGAAGGAACTCGACGAGGCGCTCTATCTTGCGGAAGGTGACTGGCTGGATGTGATGCTCTATCCCTTCGGTGTCCTGGTAAGCTACCCTCCTCCCCACACCGATCATGGAAAGGAACTCTGAGATGACCTGGTGCCTCGAGATTACCGACTTGGCGAGGGTCTCGCCGTTCTCGGTAAGCCGCATCCCTCTGTAGGGCTCGTGGATGAGGTATCCCTTCCTGGCGAGCTTCTGCACCATGCTCGTCACCGTGGGCGGCCTCACCTGCAGACGGTCCGAGATGTCGACCGTGCTGGCGTAGCCCTTCTCCTCAAACAGGGAGTAGATCGCCTCGAGGTAGTCCTCTAGTCGGGGAGTCTCAGTCTTCAGAGGAGCGGCCTTCGCCACCGGACTTCGACTGCGCCCAGGCTCGTCTCAAGATAAAAAGCTTGGCAGGCTCTCCAAGGCTAAAGAAATTAGAGCAATCTGAACTAGTTAGAGTACGCAAACAATCTTAGATTCGTCTAACTTAAGTACTCACAGGTTCAGCTTGAGAAGATGCCTTGACACTTCGCAGCAGGAGGACTCTGGAACCGCCAGAGGACATCCTGAAAGCGAATGTGCGACAGCCGGGAGGTACCCGCAGATCCCTCCGCGACTTCCTCGTCTACATGGGTCCTGCGCTGATGGTTTCGATCGCGTACATGGACCCTGGCAACTACGGGACAGACCTGGCCGCTGGTGCCGGTTTCAAGTACGACCTCATCTGGGCGGTCTGGCTCGCCTCGGCGATGGCCATGATACTTCAGTATCTCTCGGGCAAACTCGGGATAGCTTCCGGCCAATCGCTCCCCGAGCTGGTGAGGGGGTCCTTGAGGCGGAAGGCGTTCGTGTTCCCATACTGGCTTGCAGCCGAGGCAGCGGCGACGGCAACGGACCTCGCTGAATACCTGGGGACGGTCATTGCCCTCAACCTGCTCTTCGGAATCCCGCTTCTCTACGCCTCTATCTTCGGCGCGCTCGACGTCCTCTTGATAATGACCCTGATGACGAGGAGATACCACGTCATAGAGCAGATGTTCTTGCTGCTCGTGAGCGTCCTCGTCGTTGGCTTCCTCTACCAGCTGGTCGTCGTCAGACCAGACCTAGGCCAGGTCGCAATCCACTCCGTGACCATCGGCTCGATGGGCAGCGATGCCCTGTTATTGGTCGTGGGGATCATCGGGGCGACGGTCATGCCCCACGCGTTGTTCGTCCACTCATGGCTTACGAAGAACAAGATGGGTCTCGCGGGAAGGAAGATCCCAGGCGTGAAGGAGGGAGACGACCAGTTCACATCAGAGGAGAAGCACAGGACGCTGAACCTGCACAAGTGGGAGACCATCCTCATGTTGACGATTGCAGGCGTGGTCAACGTCGGGATATTGCTGGTCGCAATCCCTCTTTATCCGAACGTCAACCTCACCATAGGGCAGTCGGTGATGCAGCTCGACCAGATATTCGGCCCCCTCGTCGGCATCGTCTTTATCGTGACCCTGCTCGCCTCTGGCCTCTCTGCGTCGACGCTCGGGACCATTGCAGGACAAGTGATCATGGAGGGGCTGATCGGGAAGCACTGGAACATCTGGGCGAGGAGGATCGTNNGGGTCGACCCGCTCCACCTGCTGATCTACAGTCAAGTGGTTCTCAGCCTTCTGATTCCGTTGCCCATGATCCCGCTCGTCTATTACACTTCCAAAAAGAAGTTCATGGGTGAGTTCGTCAACAGAAACAGCACGAACTTCATCGCCGTCGTTTCAGTCGCTATCATTCTCGCCTTCAACTCATATCTGATCTATTCGAGCCTGTGAAGGCGTCCGTAGCGATTCCACTCGCGGTGGGAAAGCTCAGGGTATGCAGTCCAACGAGGCGATAGGTATATACGAGTATCCCCTCCCCCCGGATGGCATAAATGACAAGCTCCAAGAGGAAGGACGCTGCGAGGAGGGTGGCCAGAATTCACGGCCACGTGCACGCGGTAAGCGGCATGCTAGAGGACGGAAGGTCATATTCAGAGATAGTCCATCAGCTCGTCGCGGTCCGGTCGGCACTCGACAGCGTCATCCAAGTCATCGTCGACGACTTGGTCCAAGAATTGGTGGCGAAGTCTGAGAAGAAAGAACCAATGGCCGAGAGCCTGGACCAGCTGCAGCAAGTCGTCGCCAAGATAAGATAAGCAGGGGCTGACGTGACCTGGCTCGAGTAAAAGATGTCATGACGACGGACGTGGCGCGGGTAAAGACCTCGGCGACGGTTTTGGAAGCCGTAGAATTGATGAACGACGCAGACTCGAGCGGCGCCGCCGTGGTGGACGAAAATGGCCGGGTAGTCGGCCTCATCACCGCCTTGCGACTGCAAAGGGAGTTCTTCCCCTTGAACAAGAGGCCGGAGGAGGTAACCATGTGCCAGGTGATGGGCCCCTTCTATCGAATCGCTCCAAACGCATCGACGAGAGAGGCGGCCAGAAGGATCGTCGAACACCACATAACAAGGCTCGGCGTCTTCGATGGCGAGAATTTCCTCGGGTGGGTCTCGCTCGCGGACCTGACAAGGGAGTTCGGCAAGAAGAGGTTGATAGACGCCTTGAGAAGCCGTAATGAGTCCGAGGACAAGGAGTTCCTCTGTCCTAACTGTCGAAGCGCGTTCCTTGGAAAGATCACGAACAAGGACGGCGAGGTTCAACGATGGTTGTGTCCCAACTGCGGCTACACGCTTTAGGCCTAGTCGTGCGAGCTTGAGATAGCCAAGAGCGGAAGAGAGCTTATATGGAATCGGAGGCACCAAGCTTCCGACGAGTTTGCTCCTTTCACCGCTGCAAGTCGACATCGGAGCGATCGCCACAGATACCTCGATCCTCAGCTCTATGGCGATCATCCTCGGTTCCGTCTTCGTCGTCTACCAGATAAGACAGGACAAGGAGATGCTTCAGGCCTCGGTCAGGCAGGCCGATGCGAACGCGAAGCAAGCGGAGCTCACCATGAAGCAGTTCCTCCAGAATAGCGAGTTCGCCACGATGGACCTCGTGATGAGGATGTACGAGTTCGCCGACAGCAAGGAGGTCCAAGAGTCCTACCTCACGGTGCTTCGTTCGAAGATAACGACGTTCGAGGAGTTCGAGAAGCTTCCCGAAGAGAAGCAGCTCGCGTTCTTCCAAATCGCGTCTCTATTCGAGTCTCTGGGCTTCCTCGTCGCGAGGGAGTTCGTGAAGCCCGACATAGTCGACGACATGTTCGCGACGAAGCTGGCATGGGACTTGACAAAGCCGTTCATCATGGGCATGCGGAAGAAGTACGCCGCCGAGGACTATTACTTTTTCTTCGAAAAGCTCTACACACGGCTCTCCAGGCCGGACGTCGGCTCGATCACCGGCCAATTCATGGCCAACAAGGCTGTCGACAACACTCCGGTCGGAGACACCCACACCGAACCTCCGAATGCCGAAATCTAGCCAACGGGGAGGCGGACTCAACCTTGTGGTCTCGTCACTGATCTCAGGGTCTGGATGAAGAATACCGAGTACAAGCTGACTGCAAGATAGAGGGTGTCCCGCTTGGTAGCAAAAGTGAAGTCAATCGGAAGCGACATTGAGGCGTTCAAGTTGTTGTAAAGAAGGTCTACGGGAGTACTTGGGGCCAAGATGTGCGCGTCGGACCACATGACAAAGTTCCAGGCAACCTCGTACGCATAGACTGGAGCGATTAGAGAGAACGCTATCACAAGTAGGCGACACACTTGAAGGGGCAGCCGCTCGGCGTACTCGCGGACTGATTCTAGTCCGCTTGCCCAAGCGAGGAACCCCAAGAATACAATTATCGTGATCGGCTTGAAGTAGATACCCACCCAGGGAATTATGGGGATCTCGTCCATGACGAACCTCTGGCCGACAGTCGGCTCCGTGGGGTACTTGGCGATGGCCCAAATCACCACTGAGAGTATGGCAGTGGTCGATATGGCGCAGACGAGGGCGAAGGCCTTTGTCGAGTTCTCCAATGGGTGCCCGAGTGCCAGGTCCGCCGCCCGGCTTATCAATCCTAACGAGAAAACTTGCGTGCTTCAGCCGTGGCATGAAAGCGAGCGAGCAAACCGAGGCATGGGCGGCTAAATATGCTAATGGCAACATAATGATATTGCCGGCAGTCCTCCGCTTCCGCCTTTATCCTTCGTCCAAGCAGGAGGCGAAGATGGTGCACACAATTGAGGCGACGAGGCGCCTCTGGAACGATGCCCTTGCGCACAGGAAGACAAGATGGGAATCAGACAGCAGACCGACGTCGTACAACATGCAGGCGGCAATCCTCACATCTGAGCGCGAGCATGACGCAGGATTGGGCTCAGTGCACTCTCAGGTCGCCCAGGATGTTCTCAAGAGGCTTGACAGGGCATTTCAGGGGTTCTTCAAGCACAGATCGAGGTATCCGAGGTTCAAGAAGCGCTCCAGCACTGGTTCTTTCGCGTACCCCCAGGCCTACAACGGCTCGGCGAAGCCTGACACGTTGGGACGGAGGCTCTTCCTCTCAAAGATCGGCAATGTCAAGACGGTCTTCCACAGGCCGCTCCCGAAAGACGCACTCCTGAAGACGTGCACCGTCGTGAGAGAACCCGACGGAAAGTGGTTCGCGTCGCTCGTCTTCGAGGACGTCGTGCCACTTCAGAACGTCGTCATGAGGTTCGTCTCGCCGGTAGGCGTCGACCTCGGCCTCAGATCCTTGATAGTCACCAGCGAGGGAATTGAAGTCTCTCATCCCCGATTTCTCAGGAAGGCGGAGAAGAGACTCAAGCGCCTTCAACACGCGTTCTCGCGTAAGAAGAAGGGCTCGAAGAACTGGTTCAAGGCCAGACAGAGGGTCGCTTCACAACACGCCAAGGTCAGGCGTCAGCGGTCGGACTTGAACCACAAGCTCTCTTTTGATTTTGTCAAGGCCCATGATTTCATTGCTTTTGAGGACCTTCGAGTCAGGAGCATGGTGAGGAACCCCAAACTGGCGAAATCGATACATGATGCTGGATGGGGCCAGCTTGTCAGGTTCACAGAGTACAAGGCACTCTCGAAGGGGAAGCGCGTCGTCAAAGTCGACCCGGCGTACACGACCCAAGAGTGTTTCCACTGTGGCGCTCTCAACAAGGTCGCTCTCGATGTCAGAGAGTTCGACTGCGTTGGCTGTGGCCGTCACCTAAGACGCGACCACAACGCGTCGTGCAT
>PLCG01000017.1:695-24434 GCA_003135575.1 Nitrososphaerota archaeon | reverse complement strand
CGTTCCTCAGTATAGCGCTTTTTACGAGAACCTCACAGTAGACCAAGAATCAAGATTCATCGCGAAGATCAAGGGTGCCAGCAGAGATGCAATTCAGGAGAAGCTAGCCATCGTCGGGCTTACAGACGCCACCAAGAAGACGATGAAGGCGCTCTCGGGCGGCATGAGACAGAGATTCGCGCTCGCAATGGCACTCCTTACCAATCCCCCGGTGCTCATCTTCGACGAGCCTCTCGCCAACATAGACCTNNATAGACCTCAAGGGTCAGCTCGACTTCCTCGGGCTAGTGAGAAACCTCGCCTTGGGCGGGCACACGCTTCTCATCGCGACCCATCTGACCGGCCTGAGCGAGTTCGCCGATCAGGTAATCGTCCTGAACCGTGGGAGGAAAATTGCAGAGGGCGCCCCGGACGTTCTTCTCTCGCAGCTCGACGCGGACCAGACCATCTACCTTAGGCCGAAGGTGGGGAAGGAGAAGCAGGTCTCAGAGATCCTAGCGAGCATGAACGCAAAGATAATCAACGACAAGAGCCTGACGATTGTCGTCTCGGTACCCATGAGCAAGAAGTTCGCCCTCCTAAACAGCCTCTTCTCTAACGGGGGGATACTCGACGACATCTCAATCGAACCATCCAAGATAGAAGGAGCTTACACAAAGTTCCTCGAGGAGAAGGCGGCATGAACTCTCCCAGGATAATCAGCGCCATCGCCGGGCAGACCTTCAAGGAGTCGATCCGGGCCAAGTGGCTCATCATGTTCACGATCGTCTACTTCTTGGTCACGATCAATGTCCCGTTCCTCGTGCTCATTATCGAGAGGCTGCTACCGCCGACGACGCTCAACAGCTACCTGGTCTACCTCGGGACGACGTCGTACCCGTTCCTGCCGTTGCTCTCGCTGCCTCTGGGAGCGCTTAGCATCGTCGAGGAGAAGGAATCTGGCACCCTCCAGTACCTGCTTTCCAACCCGCTCTCCAGGATGCAGTTCCTCGCCGGCAGGTTCATCGGCCTCACGGTCTCGACGTCCATGGTGCTTGTCGCGGGCTACGCGATCGCCGCACTCGTCGCGTTCAACGTCAAGACCTCGGTGCTCACCGGCCTCGCTTTCATCGTGGGCATCTCGCTTGGGCTCAACGTGATAATGCTGGCGGTCGCGATAATCATCTCGACCATGAGCAAGAGGAAGGTCACGGCCCTTAGCATCGCGATTTTCCTGTGGTTCCTGCTCGTGCTCATCTCAGACTTTGGCGGCTCGTTCGGAGTCATCGTCTCCATCGCGAACGGCACGAAGATCGCACTCATCAGCGCGCTTCTGAACCCGATCGAGGCCGCGGGCCTCATCTCGGAGATCCACCTCAACGCCTATGGCGCCGAGCTGGCGCTCACAGGCGAGATCATCCAGAACGCCTTCGGGATCGCTAACGGGCTCTACATCATGGGCCTCTCTCTCATCCTCTGGGGAGTCCTTGCGATGGGCCTGATGATACTCCTCTTCAAGTACGTCGACCTGGTCTAGTCTGTTAGCAGGATTGGCAGACGGGGCGCGCTCTTTCGGCCTATTGCCGGCGCAGGGGCGTTATCTGAACTTCAGCGCAAGGCAAGCTCTACTTGGCCGCTCCAAGACTGAAGCCCTTGGCCAGGTACTTCCTTATCGCAAGCATCACTATCGCCGCAGGGATGAAGGCGAGAGTTCCCGCAGCCTCTAGCTCCACAAAGTCCGGGGTCTTGTTCGTGGCCCCCAACCCTGACCACACTCCTACAGAGACGGGCTTGGTGAAAGGGCCAGTCATGATGACTGATATGAGATACTCGTTCCAGACGAGTATGAATCCGAATATCGCCGTGATTACGATCCCCTGAATGACCATGGGAAGGGCGACCCTCCTGAATATCTGGCCCTCCGACGCCCCGGACATCGAAGCCGCCTCGTAGATCTGCTTGGGTATGTCCGCGAAGAATCCTTTGACCATCCACACCACCACCGTGAGCACCAGCAGGAGCTCGGCCAGCGCCACGCCCGGATACGTGTCCCACAGGCCTATCTGGTTGAAGAAGATGTAGAGAGGCACGACCACCGCGAAGGGGGAGACGGTCCTCAGTGCCAGGAGCACGAAAGAGACGACGCTCTTTCCCTTGATGTCAACCCTCGCCAGCGCGTAGGACACGGGAATTCCGACGACTAGCGCGGTGGAGACGGCGATGCCCCCTATGATGAGGCTATTCGTCACCCGTGCGGGGAATGCGTTGAAAGTCAGGGCATCGACATACGCTATCGGATTGAAAGTCCAAGCGCCTTGGTGGAAAGGAACGCCCGCGATATACACGAGCTGATTCCCAGCGAACAAGGCGGCTAGGTTCAAGTCCATCCCGTCCAGCGCCACCGCTACGATAGGATAGAGAGAGTAGAGTGTGGCAAGAATAAAGGCAGTGTAGAGTAACAGCCTGTTGCCTCTTCTTTCTGGATGCCGACCGGTCGCTTGTTTCGGGCTTGCCGCTTTGCCTTCATCTTGGGATTTCATGAGTCCATCTTATCTCCCTATTGAGCCCAACAGTCGCATCATGATTGTCGCTGAGACCAGAGTCACCACCAGCAAGGCCACCGCAATCGCCGAGACCATCGGCAGCGGGAAGCCAAAGCTCGGGATGAAGAGGAGCTTGTAGAGGTAGAGGCTCAGGGTGTCAACGGGCGAGCCTACCGACGTCTCGAACCCGACCCATGTAGACCATGACAAGGGTATCTCGAAGGCTCGCATCGCGTCGATGAACCTCAACAGGATCACAAACTGCATCACTGGGGACCCGAGGACAGCCGGCACGGTGATCATCTTGAACTGCTGCCAGCTTGTGGCACCATGGAGCCTCGCGGCCTCGTAGATCTCCTTGGGGGTCGACCTCATGATGCTTAGGGAGACCAGCATCATGAGAGGCGCCCACTCCCACCCCTCTGAGAACGCCATCACTGGGAAGTAGAAGAGAATCTGGACCTCTTGGAAATACGGCAAGCCGAGCACGAAGTGGGAGAAGGTCTGGAAGTCGTCCCAGACGGCCGCTGGCCCCCATACTATGCCCACCATGATGGGAGCGGCAGCCATGGGAAGAATGAAAATGGCCTCGAAGATGCGTCTACCTTTGACCTCTTGGGTGACCAGGAATGTCAGGCCGAGTCCCAACACGATTGCCAAAGCCGTGCTGAATGACGAGTATGTCAACGAGACGGCCACCGAATTCCAGAAGTTCCTGTCCGCTACCATCTGCGAATAGTTGGAAAGAGTCAGGCCTCCGGTAGGCCCCGTCAGGCTAAGGTAGACGCCATACGCGAGAGGATAGAATTCCACCACCGAAAGGACCGCGAAGATGGGCAACAGGAGGAGATACCAGTAAGCCTGGACTCCTTTCTTGCGTTCTGGGGTTGGCTCCAATCTAGCCTTTCACCGTCAGCGTCCCGTTGATGTTGGTCAGCCCCTTGGCGTCGTCGGCCGTGAGGGGCGAGTAGAACGGAAAGTTCCCCGCCTGGTTCGCCACGAAGGTCAACCGGCCGCTCCTGCCGGGTGGGATCTCGCCTGTGCTGGCGTTGAAGGACTTGATCGCGAACGCGTGCGGGTTGTTGTCGGTGTTGAAGATCACGAAAGTAACGGTCTGGCCAAAGTTGACCGTGGCGTTCGTCGGCATGAAATACGTCGAGCCAGCTCCGAGGGTGATCTGGACCTCCGTCGAGCTGCTTGCAGAAGTCGAGAAGGCAAAGTAACCGATTCCGCCGGCCAAGATTAGGACGAACACGAGCATCCCTATCTTCGTGGTCTTCGAGGCCATCCTACACCCCTCTCAATCCCCTTGGGCGTTATTAAGTGATAAGCGCAGCAAGTGAGCTTACGGAGATTTTAGTCTGGCTTAGCCCCAAAAAAGGAGAAATACGACGGACATGCGGTACGTCAATCGACCCATGCCCCTCCAAGTCTTGCGCGACGTCCTCTCGTCGGAATACAAGGGGCCTCGTGCGGTCTTTTCAGAGGTCCACGTCCTGAGAGCCCTCCTCGTCATTGGCAACAGCGGCGCGGTCGGCCGTGGCAGGCTCGGGAGCCTCGTCGGGCTAGGGCAAGGCGAGGTGAGGACTCTCATCAAGCGGATGAAGGAGAACGACCTTATTGTCATCGAGCCGGACGGGTGCAAGCTGAGCAGGAAGGGGGAGAAGGAGTTCCTCAAGCTCAAGGAGAAGATACCTTGGTCCTCGAGCGTAAAGGCAAAGTCGCTTGGAATCGGCGACAAGTGCTCAGCGGTGCTGGTGAGGGACGCGGCGAAGAGTGTGAAGAAAGGTATCGAGCAACGAGACGCCGGCATCAGGGTCGGTGCGATCGGGGTTCTCACCGCAGTCTTCACGAAAGGGCGGTTCACTTTGCCGGGCGAGGACACCGACAGCGAGAAGGGCGGACCGCGGGAGCTCTGGTCAGCGGCGAGGTCTGCCGGACCGCAGGAAGGCGACGTCTTGATTGTGGTGGGCGCAGATTCGGAGGAGGCTGCAGAGCTTGGGACTCTGGCGGCTGCGCTTACCCTCTTCTAGACGTCTCGCTCTTGTTATTAGATTCGTCTTTAGGGGGTCGTTCGAGCAGCATGAAGTACACCACGGTCGTAGTTGATGACAAGAAGCACTGCCTCGAGGTGATGAGGCAGATGGAGGAGGAGTTCAAAAAAGGAAACGAGGCCTTCTTCGTCAAGGTGATTCAGGATGAGCCCAGCTTGGTGCTCAGGGTGCACGCGGTCACAATCCTCGCCGACCTAGGCGGTGAGGCGGCGATTCCCGCGCTCACAGATGTCTTGCTCCACGACCCCGACCCGCTCGTGAGGCACGAGGCAGCTTTCACGATGGGCCAGATAGGCCTGACCTCAGGAGTGAAGGGGTTGGAGGAAGCCACATTGACGGACAAGGACCCAATAGTCCGCCATGAGTCAGCGGCGGCGCTCGGCTCGATCGGGAGCCAGTCCGCGAAGTTGGCGCTGCAGAAGGCCCTCAAGGACCCAGACGCGCTCGTGTCGAATTCGGCAGCCGCATCCCTCTTCAACCTTGAGTTCCTGGAAACGTTCTCAATCGGGGGAACCGCAAGGGACCGCGCTCCAAGGCCCTGACCAAAAGCTCTCAGGCTCTGAACCGCGCGGCGATGTAGTGGGGGTCTTCCTCGAACTCAGCGTTAGGCAACTCATGCGAGACGGTCCTCCTGAACTCATCACTTCGGCTCCCGTGCTTGAACACCCTCCCCGGCTTGATGTCTCTGAGGTAGACCAACCCGCCGGGCTTTACGATTCGCTTCATCTCGAGAAGCGCCTTCCTGTGATCCACAAAATGGTGGAATGACGACATCGACATCGCGATGTCCACATCCCCCGTCGCTATACGGCTTAGGTCCTCAGCACCCGCCTCAAGCACCTTCAAGTTCTTCACTCCTTCCTCCTCTGCGTCCTTGGTCATCTCTGCGGCCCTCTTGGGGTCGGGCTCTATCGCATAGACTAGGCCCTCGTCCCCCACGACCTCCGCGGCCGGAAACGCAAAAAAGCCGTATCCCGCGCCGACGTCCGCGATTTTCATCCCTTTGGCGACCCCGACCTCGGCGAGGCGCACATGGGGGGAGCACCGTCTACGCCTCAGCGACTCTACGATCGATGCCCACATTCTCTCCCGTCGATAGGAATCCCGAGACGCCCTGTCAAATACTTAAGTCCGGCCAGAGATTCGCTCGCCCGTCGTGAGGCTAAAAGGCAAGGTCGCGGTCGTAACCGGCTCGAGCACGGGCAACGGGGCCGCCATCGCGCGCGCCTTCGCAAAGGAAGGCGCGGACGTCGTCGTCCACTACAGGAGTTCGGACTCGGAGGCCAAGAAGGTCGTCGCAGCCGTCAAGAAGGCGGGGCGCGACTCCATCGCCGTAAGGGGAGACATCGCGATTCGCGCCGAGACGGAGGCGATGTTCAAGGAGATCAAGAGGAAGTTCGGGAGGGTCGACGTCCTTGTAAACAACGCAGGGCTTGCCGACGGCAGCATCTGGAACTCTCCCATCGAGAAGATCACCCGAGAGATGTGGGAGCGCGTTTTCTCCGTGGACGTCTTCGGCGCATTCG
The DNA here is from genome assembly GCA_003135575.1 of Nitrososphaerota archaeon. GTDB lineage: Archaea > Thermoproteota > Nitrososphaeria > Nitrososphaerales > Gagatemarchaeaceae > Gagatemarchaeum. The sequence goes on along the minus strand of PLCG01000017.1, from coordinate 18,332 downwards.
ACTGCTCGCAGAACGCCCTTCAGATGATGCCCGACGGAGGGGCCATTGTCAACGTCTCCTCGACCCCGGTCCTCGCGGGCGACACGCAGGGGTTGGTCTACGCCTGCGGAAAGGGAGCGGTCCTCACGATGACGAAGATGCTGGCAAAGACGCTAGCACCGAAGAGGATCAGGGTCAACTGCATGATACTGGGCTCCATCAAGACCGGGTGGCTGCAGTGGTTCGACAAGGCCGCCGTGGACGCACTCCGCTCTTCCATACCGATGGGGCGCTTCGGGGAGCCTGAGGACGTGGCCAACCTGGCAGTTTTCCTTGCAAGCGCGGAGTCGAGCTACATGACGGGCCAGGGCATCGTCCTAGACGGCGGCGAAGTGACACACTGACGGTCTAGCCTGCAGCCTCGTAGAGGCCGCCCGCCTTGTCTATCTTCGACAGCGCGACGTCGATCTCGTCGCTCTCAAGGACCGTGCCGTTCTCGATGGCCTTCTCCCAGAGCTCGATGTAGATGTCGAGAGCGTCCCTGATCTGGGCCGGCTTTCCCTTCTTCGTCTCCTTGAGCTGGTCGAGATACCCCTTCACCACCATGTTCGGCTTTCCCGGCATCTCAGAACCTCACCAAGACATAGTGGATTGGTAATTAATCGCTGCTAGTTCCCAGCGCGGCCGATTCTGGCGCCCTTCCCGACGCCTGAGAGGATGGTCTTGTAGCCCATGTGGGAGATGGCCCTTCTCACCTTGTCCTGGTCCTCCTCGCTCGTGTTGATGAAGACGGACGGGCCGGTCTGCATCGAGAAGTAGGCCTCGACGCTGTTCGAGCGCATCTCGCGCACCTTGGTGATGATCCGGATGGTGTCCGGGCTCATTATCACGAGCCTGTTCGTGCCTGTCATAGTGATGCTGTGGAGCTCGAGCGTGTCCTGCTCGGTGAGCTCCCCGACCTTCCGGAGGTCGCCTCCCATTATGGCCTTCTGCATCTCCTCGCACCTCTTGGTCGCGGACTCAATTCGAGACTTGAAGAAGGGAGAGCTCTCGACTTCACGATGAGCGTCCTCGGTGTGGACCGTCGAGGTCAGGGGCACGATGACCATCCTCAGTGGCAGCTCCTTCTCGTCGGCAAACTTCTCAGCGTAGGTGTCTTCGTATCCTTTGCCCGCGTAGAGCCTTGAGAACCCTCCCACCACCGTCCTGGAGGCCGACCCCGCAAACAGTCGCGCCACCTTGGAGAGCTCGGTGTAGTCGGGCTCCTCCTTGCTCGTGGCGTGGAACAGGGCAAGCGTCAGGGCCGCGCCAGCTGAGGAGGAGAAGCCCAGGCCTTTCGCGTCTAGGTCAGGGAAATTGCTAGAGTCGAGATGGAGGCCCAGTTCCTCGAAGCCCTTCCCTGTAAGTTGCTTCGAGACGCTCTGGATCCTCCTGAGCGCATCCTGGTTCTTCTTCCCCCCAACCAGCATGTCGCCTTTCGTCCCCTTCGCCTCGCGGACGGCGACCTCGCTCCCCAGCGATGTCGTGTTCACCGAGATGCTGTCGTGGTACGGGAGCCTAAGCTTCCAGTCCTTCAGGCCGTGATACTTCACGAGCGCCTGCATCGTGTTGGCCGTCGACTTGAAGGGCGTCAAACGAGGACTTCTATCCTGAGCAGCCCCGCCGCCTCCGGGGATTTCAAACTTCCCACCAGCCCGCGAGGGATCTCCCTCGCGGAGGAGTCCGCACGGATCGCCAGCGTCCTCCCGCAGACAAACTCGCTCATCCTGATGACCATGTCGGTCGGGCTCTCGAACGACAGGTCCTTGCTCCCTCTCGCCGAGAAAGAGTACTCGCCGCCCGGAGCCACGATGGTGAACCTCACCCTCGCCTCGTCCGATTTCAGCGCCCTCTTGATCGCAGGCGAGAGCTGGGATATGCCCTTCGCAGCGCGGACGCCGATGATGCAGTCCCCTTGGAGCGTCAGGTGGTCCTCGGTAGTGATCTCTATCGTCCTGCCGTGCATCGCCCTTACGAGGGGGTGGCCAACGAACGGAATCTCCTCCACCACTGAGACGGTCTCAGGTGGCGCCTTCATCCGATTCGACATCTCCAACGATGCGGCCACAGACGAGCCCTGATTAATGATTTGGTTAAGCAGGCGCCGCGTTCGCCTGAGTTGCCGCCGATTGGAGGCCGTTGCAGTGGTCGCACCTCTCCGCTCCCTCCGCTACAAGCGTCGAGCAAAACGGACAGAAGTGAAATCCCTGCGGAGCCTCGACACGGTCAGTGAGCTCCTTGAGGAAGAACCCTGCTACGAGCACGATCACTCCTCCCGCAGTCAGCGCGAGCCACGCCTCGCCCGCGAGCGCGACGAAGAGCACGATCCCTGTGACGGTGAGGATCCCCCCGGAGACCACCAGGCTGGAGCGCATGTTCTTCGCAAGCACGTCGATGGGTTTATAGATTTTGGCGGAGCGACGGCGTCTCATCCTTGGTCACAGAATACGAGCAACTTCTCGAGGACATGCTCAAGGAAAGGAGGGAGAAGCTCGATTCGCTGAAGGCCGGCAAGGGGAAGAACCACAAGAGGATCGAGGTGCTGGAGTCGGAGATAGGGTTCATGGAGGTCGAGCTTCGAAGATACAAGGAGGGGATGATGCTCTTCCGGACCAAGGGCCTCCCCAAGGTCGGTCGCTGGGGCAAGCCGGAGGCTCATCAGCCTGGCGAGGCGGCGCCGTAATCCTCAGGTTCTGTCAATCCTTCGGCTCACGCGTCGAATCAACTTGCTGGCATCGACTCTGAGGATTAGGGTCTTCGTCCCGTTCCCCCTCATTGCTTCACCTGCCAGCCCTTCTTCCCCAGCTTGGACAAGGGAGGTAGAGGCTTGCGAGCGACTTTCCTCCTTCTCTCCCGATTGGGGATGGGAACTGACGAACCTTGCCAGTCCCCGTTCGGATAGATTCAGGGCACCGTTCACGTCCCTGTGCATCCATACCTTACACCTCGGGCACCATAGCATCCTCGCGTGCGCGACATCGCCCTTCGCAGGGTTGTGGAGCTTCTCCCCACACGCCGAGCACGTCGACGAGGAGCCGTAGGTCTCAGACTTCGTAAGCGGAATGACGGTCACGCCTTTCCATGCTGATTTGTATTCGAGCATGTGCTTCGCCTTTCTATGAGGCCATGAGTTGAGCCTGAACCGATAGTCCTCGCCTTGGCCGTTCCCTTTGCGATACATCTTCCTGATGTCTGTCAGGTCTTCTATGGCGAGTGCGGCCCCATCTCTCACGGCCGCATCCACGATGATATTGGTGGCCGCATGAAGGAGCTGACCTGTCCTGTTGTTCGCCCTCTTCCAGTACTTGCGAGCCAGCCGCCCCCTCACCCTCACATCGTTCCTCCTGAACGAGCCGAGGATCTCTCTCGTCGTCTGCTTGACCTTGACCACCTCTGCCATGTCGACCTGCACCACTTTCGAACTGTCTCCAAAGGTCAGGTTCTTCTCGTTCCTATCAACGCCGTAGACCGTCCTCACGCGGGCCTCTTCGATGTCTTGTGAGTAGCAGAACGACAGCGAGTCCGGAGTGATCGTGAGACTCCTCATCCTCTTCCCTTCGAGGGTCCGAATGACGTGGTGGTTGAGCTGCAGGTCGAAATACTTGTCTCGTCTCAATGGGACGAACAGCCTCCCCTTCATTGTTACAAAGAAGCCAGAGATGATGCAGATCATCGGCCTGAGAGGTTTGGGATGGCGAACCTTGACCCCTCGCGTCTCGCCCTTTTTGCGACTCTGGACGACAGCGCACGCTCGATTTATGGAAGCAACCTTGTAGCACGAAAGCAGCTCCATGTCCTTTAGCGTATGNNAGCGTATGATAGAACCCCTTCATCCCCCGGCGATTGTCAATCCCATGATCTTTGGCGTAGTGGATCGCGTTGTAGGTCGCGCTCAGGCACTCAGCAAGCATGCTAGCAAGCTGCTCGCTGGAATGTGGTTGGGTGACGCACTTCGTCGCTCGCAAAGACTAATCCATACACAAAAAACCCATAAAACCGCCCATGCGCCTAAGTGTGACAAGCCAATCCTCAAGGGCCTTAAATAACGAAAAACCACCCGAGGGAACGCAAAGAATGGAGCGCTCTCTTTCCAGCGTCATGGTGGCAGAGGCCTACGGGACCTTCCTGCTCACGTTCATCGGGGCCACCTCTATCACGATCGCGAACGACGCGGCGCTCTTCTCGGCCGGCCCGACCCTCGGGCTGGGCTTCGTTGGGCTTGCCTTTGGTTTCGCCCTTCTCGCCGGCATCGCCTCCGTGGGGGCGATCTCCGGGGCGCACTTCAACCCGGCCGTCACCATCTCGGTCTTCTCTTCTGGAAGGCTCCCACGGAAGAGGGTCCCAGTTTACATCGTCGCCCAGTTCATCGGGGCCACCATCGCGGCGGTCGTCGAGCTGGCTCTGGTGGGCATGAGCGCCGCGTCAATCCCGGGGGTCGACCTGGGGAGCAACCTCCCCAACGGCTCCCTTCCGATGCCCGTCTTCGCGGCCGTCCTCGCCGAGATAGTCGGCACGATGATCCTAGCGATGACCGTGCTAGGCTCCACTGACCCGGACTCTTCGAGCATCCCTTGGGCAAGCTCCGGGATCGGAGTCGTATTGGCAGCCATCATCTGGGCGCTCGCCCCGATCTCAGGCGCTTCCCTGAACCCGGCCAGGAGCTTCGGGCCGGCCATAGTCTCGCTACTCTTCGACAGCGCCCCGATTCTCAACTATTGGATCTACGTGGTAGGCCCGATCCTTGGGGGGCTGCTCGCTGCGCAACTTTACAAGCTCATGTTCAAGCGCGTGTAGCAAGATGAAGTCCCAGCCGAGGATGAACCGTGAGAGAGNNGAGCTCCTTGCTGAAGTGGACTTGCTCATCTCTCGCGCGCAGCTGCCGGCTGCTCTCAGGAAGAGCGTGGTGCAGCTCCTCAACCTCGAGCCGACCTACAACTGGGTGGGGCTCTACCTGGTCAGGGGCGGGGAGCTTCGCCTCGACGCGTGGAGCGGACCCGCACCCACGACGCACACCTCGATCCCGCTGGGGAAGGGCATTTGCGGGTGGGCGGCAAAGTCAGGGCGGACCGAGATCGTCTCCGACGTCTCCAAAGACCCCCGATACCTCCAGTGCTTCGCGAACACAAAGTCTGAGATCGTGGTGCCCGTTGCGAACCAAGGGAAGGTCGTGGCTGAGATCGACATAGACGGGGACATCGTCAACGCCCACTCTTCCGTGGACAGGGAGTTCCTCGAGGCTCTCGCCGCGAAGATCGCGCGCTTCTGCGTCTGAGAGTCGAGCCCGGCCTCATGCCGCGGGCACACAGAGAAGGCTCTACTTGACCTTCGCTTGGCGAGCGTAGAGCAGGAAGGCCACGCCAGCCAACAAGAGCAGGAGCGAGATGAACCGGAAGGCCGACACGAACCCCAGAAAGGCGACGAGCGTGCCGAACGTAGCAGAAGCGAGTCCATATCCAACATGCTCGAGCGCGTGGTTGGTCCCCATGATCGCGGCACGGTTCGACGGATGGCTCGCCTCCGCAAGTATCACCAGCTGGCTGACCCTGACAACTCCTATGGCGAGCCCGAAGGCCACCGCCGCGATGAAGAACGTCGCGACTGTCGCCGTGAAGAAGACCAGCGCGAGCGATGCAGCTCCGGCGATCAGCCCGAAGACGAGGTAGGGCATCCTTCTGTTCGTTCTGTCCTCATAATGCCCGAAGGGGACCATGAAGAGGACGCCTGTGATGGCCATGATCGACGCGAAGTATCCGAAGTAGAGCCCGAACTCCGGTACGGCCCTCGACAGCGAGTGCGCATAGAGGGGGACGTAGTAGAAGAAAACCGAGAATCCCACCGCACCGACAAGAGTGGTAAGGAGGGCGACGCCAACAATTGGTGTCCTGAACGCGTTGACGTAGTCTGCCCAGCTGGCGCTGTGGCTGTGGGCCTCCGCGTGGGCACTCTCCCCTTCATCCTTCTCGCCTTCATGATGCGCCGCCGCCTCGACGTGCGAGGCAGACCTGATCTCAGGCATGACGACCACGGCGAGACCCGCCGCGATGAGAAGGAGCAGCGTCGACAGCTCAAAGACCGCCGTCCGGCTCGCGAGGACCGCGACCGTGGTGCCCAGAGCAGGTCCGAAGGCGAACCCCGCGAACTCCGCCCCGTCTACCAACCCGTAGGCCTTCCCCATCGTCTGGTGCTTTTCCGCGATGTCGCCGCCGTAGGCGAGGGTGCTCGCCGTATACGTGCCGTGGGCGATGCCTAAGCCGGTCAGAGAGATGGCGGTGGCGACGGCGAACGGCAGCAGCTGGTTGAAGCTGTCGGCGACTATCAACGAAATCAGCGCGACGGCCCCCAGCAAGCAGCCTATGATCATCATCTTCCTCCTCCCGTACTTGTCCGCCAGATGACCTGCGCCGATCGCAATCAGCCCCGAGGAGACGAGGAATCCTCCTGAGATCAGGCCTACGAAGGCGTACCCAAACGTCCCCAGTCCGAAGGTGACGGTGAACTTGTCAGACAAGAAGACCAGTACGATGATGAAGGAGGCATACTCGCCCACGTAAGTGAGGAAGCTGAGCGCCCCCACTCCCCCGAACAGCTTGAAGAAGCTCGGACCTTTCCGAGGCTTCGTGGGTCCGCTCTGGATTGTTTTCATCCGGTTCAAACATCTTCTGGGATTACTAACTTATCGGTAGACCGAGGATTGCTTCTGCGTAATGGTCAGGGAAGCGCATGCAGCGTCGGGCTGTTCCACGACTGCCAGCGACTGTCGAAGAATAATAAGGGTTCCTCGAAATTCGACACTCAACGCACTGCCGCCACGAAGGCGTCCTCTTCCGGCCGAGTTACTTGCTTTCAGGAAGCTTGTTGACGAGCTTCATCATCTCGTCGTAGTGGTGCCTAATTATGTCGGCCCCCTTTTGGCCCATCTTCGCCTCGGCGTTGGACTTGCACTGGCCGATGGCGGAGACTATCCCCTGCCTCGTTGGCTGGTCGAAGCTCGCGCCGCAGCTCTGGAACGACCCTGTGACGAACTGCCTTACCTGGGCCTTTAGCGCCTGGTCGTTCGTCGGCTGGTTGAGGACGTGCATGAACTCCTTGTTCGCGCTCTCGAAGCACTTTAGGAGCTCGTCCCTCACTAGAGTAGGTGTGACCCTCTCCTTAGGGACGTCGGGTGCCTTGTATTGGCCTGCCATGAGGAAAGGGGCCTGGCAGGGGTATATAGAATGTTGGGCCGATTGCCCAAACGGAGTGGACTTGGAGGAGGTTCCTGCGAGGATCCGTCGCCCAACTATTATAACTTAGGTTATAGACTTAAATAACTAACAGGCTCGCTCAGGAAAAGATGGCAAAGCTCGAGATTCGAGACCTCCACGCGACCGTGGAGGGCACGGAGATACTCAAGGGAGTCGACCTTACGATAAACCAAGGTGAGACACATGCGCTCATGGGCCCCAACGGCTCGGGGAAGAGCACGCTGGCCAACACGCTCCTGGGGCACCCGAAGTACAAGGTCACCAAGGGCGACGTCCTGATCGACGGCGAGAGCGTCATCGAACTGAGCCCGGACAAGAGGGCGAAGAAGGGTCTATTCCTCGCGTTCCAGTACCCGGTAGCGGTCCCCGGGGTGACCATGTTCTCCTTCCTTCGCGCCGCTTACAACGCGGTTCACACAGACGAGAAGAACCAGGCGCCGACCATCTTCGACTTCAAGGACACCCTCGAGGAGAGGATGAAGCTGCTAGAGATGGACCAGTCCTTCATGAACCGATACCTGAACGAGGGCTTCTCAGGAGGGGAGAAGAAGCGTGCGGAGATCCTCCAGCTCGCTATGCTAAAGCCCAAGTTCGCCGTGCTCGACGAGACGGACTCGGGGCTGGACATCGACGCTCTCCGCGTCGTCGCGGAAGGCGTCACGAAGATAGCCAACAAGGATCTGGGCATACTCGTAATCACCCACTACCAGAGGATCCTGAAGTACATCCAGCCTACCTTCGTCCATGTCATGTACGAGGGCAGGATCACCGCCTCGGGTGGGCAGGAGCTCTCTCTCAAACTCGAGGAGAAAGGCTACGGCTGGCTCAAGGAGCAAGCCGGAGTCGTCGCCTAGCGCCCTCAGATGTATTCGGAAGGATCGACGACGTTCTGGGGCGCCTCGCCCCGCAGGTACCTCATCAGGTTCTCGGCGGCCATCTTCCCAGGGTCGCCTGTCAGGGCGGAGCTCCCGCCCGCCACGTGCGGAGTCCCGATGAAATTCGGGAGTTTCACTAGTGGAAACTTGGACGTGTATGTCTCCTTGCCCCTCTTGATCTGCCAGACGTCGGTCGCGTACGTGAACCGGGGGTGCTTCAGCAGGTGCTTGTAGAGCGCTTCCTCGTCGACTATCTCGGCACGCGCGACATTGACCAACACCGCGTCGCTCTTCATCGCCGCGAACTCCTTGGGCCCGATTAGCCCGACGGTCAGCTTGGACAGAGGCAACGCTATCACGATCGCGTCGCTCTTGGCCAGGACCCTCAGGAGGCCCTCGCCGCCATGAAACATCCTGACGTCGCTCTCCGTGCTCGGATGTCTTGAGAAGGCGATGAGGTTCATCCCGAGCGCGCGACCGAGCGAGCCGACCGCTCGCCCTATCCCTCCGTATCCAAGGATGCCGAGAGTCGTCCTTCCCCTCAGCTGCACCACCTCGCGCGCGAAGCGCTCCCAGTCCGCTTGGCCGAACTCGCCTGACCTCATGGCATTGTCGAGCCTGACTACCCGCTTGGCCGCGGCTAACAACAGAGAGATCGCGAACTCCGCGACCCCTACGGAAAACCCTCCAGCGTTGCTGCTGACCATGACGCGTTTGCCGAGGTGCTTGAACGGGATGTGGTTCGCCCCCGCCCACCCGGACTGGATGAAGCGGAGGCGGGCCATTTTAGAGATCCTTTCGGGCGTCAGAGAGTCCGGCCACAGCGTCTGCACGAGAATGGAGTCAATCGACGGGAGCAGTCGGTCGAGCCCCTTGTCATCAAGTTCGTCGAGCCAGTAGACCTTCGTGTATGTAGTCAGCTCGTCGAACCTGCCTTTGACGTGCGAGCTCGTCACAAGCAAGTTTGGCTTCTCGCCCATGGATGTCTCACCAGCGACAACTTCGTCTATTTGTAATTAGTCCTTTGAGCGGCCCTAGGCCTGGCCGTCGTCGAAACTGCTTGCCGGCCTCTAACGGAAGGTATCCGGACACGTGCACATAGGAGTCAGTTTGTTGCATCCGCTACAGACGTCTTCCACGATTGCGCTCATGCCTGCATGAGTACTCTCCCTCCTCATGGATGTCCTTCCGCGCTTGGAACAAGTGCCGTTCTTGAACCAAGGAAAGCCTGGAGGCAAGATGCAGGCCTCTTGTGCTGTAGGTCGCGTCTTGAGCGGATATGGAAGAATGTTCTATCTGGTAAGGGGTCCAGATGGCAAGACCCCAGCCGAGGCCGCTGGAATCAAGGTCGAGAACCTTTGGATGACCGTGATTCAGAACGCAAAGGGCCGAGTCCAGCACTTTACAGCCCGGATAGGTGCAGTAAATTGGACAAAGCCCGACCTCGAATCGTTTTTATAGTATAACATAGGTAATACCAAATCGGTTTATGACAGCAGCCGCCGACATTGTGACCGACGATTACAAGACAAAATATGGTTTCGCGGATTCGACCGGTTACCTAGACTCCAGAAGGATGGGCCTGAGCGAAGAAGTCGTCCGCGAGATCTCGAGGCTGCGCGACGAGCCAACCTGGATGCTAGATTTCAGGCTAAAGGCGTTCAAGGCCTTCGAGGCAAGGCCGGTCCCGACATGGGGCGTGGATCTTTCCCCCATCAAGTTCAACGAATTCTACTACTACGCTCAGCCGTCCAAGGAGACCGCGAAGAAATGGGAGGACGTCCCCCCGGAGATCAGGAACACCTTCGAGAAGCTCGGCATCCCCGAGGCGGAGAGGAAGTTCCTCGCGGGCGTGGGCGCAATCTACGAGAGCCAGGAAGTCTACAACAGCCTCCAGAAGGACCTCCAGAAGCAGGGCGTCATCTTCACAAGCGTCAGCAACGCGGTGAGAGACTACCCAGAGCTCATCAAGCAATACATCGGGACGATCGTCCCCGCTAACGACAACAAATTCGCAGCGCTCAACAGCGCCGTCTGGAGCGATGGGCCGTTCATCTACATCCCCGAGGGCGTCAAGATCGCGATGCCTCTCCAGTCCTACTTCAGGATAAACGCGCAAGGCATGGGGCAGTTCGAGAGGACGCTCATCGTCGCGGAGCCCGACAGCGAGGTCCACTACATCGAGGGCTGCACCGCCGCCATGTACCAAAAGTCGATGCTCCACGCAGCCATAGTCGAGCTCGTCGCCAAGAAGGGCGCCAAGATCCGCTACATCACGATCCAGAACTGGAGCAAGAACGTCTACAACCTCGTCACGAAGAGGGCGCACGCCTACGAGAACGCGAGCGTGACGTGGCTCAACGGAGAGGTGGGTTCGGGCCGGAACATGAAGTACCCCTCGATCTATCTGCTCGGAAAGGGCGCATCGGCCGAAATACTCTCGATGGCATACGCCGGCGCAAACCAGATCCAAGACACCGGAGGAAAGATAATCCATCTCGCCTCCGACACGTCGTCCAAGATAATCTCAAAGTCCGTCTCAAAGGACGGGGGAGAGGCGATCTACCGGGGCCTGCTCCACATCGCAAAGGGCGCGCACAACGTGAAGGCCACGGTGAGGTGCGACGCGCTCCTGCTCGACGACAGGTCGAAGACCTCCACCATCCCATACGTCGAGGTCATGGCAGACGACGCGACGGTCACCCACGAGGCGAGCGTCGGCAAGGTGGGCGAGGAGCAGATCTTCTACCTNNGAGCCCTTCACCAAGGAGCTCCCCATGACCTACGCCATCGAGATCAACAGGCTCATGGCGCTCGAGATGACCGGCGCGGTCGGTTAGACCTCCCTTCGCAACGTGACGCTCATGGCACAGCGCTCTGTCTCCCGTTTCACCGAGGGGCAGGTGGAGTCGCTCTCGAAGAGCCTGGGCGAACCCAGCTGGCTCAAGGAGTACAGGCTTGACGCGCTCCGCAGCTTCTCCTCGCTCCCGCTCGAGACCTCGCCGCTCTACAAGAAGTACGAGGGCGTCTCGGCCTTCGACCCGGAGCAGTTCTCCGTGCAGCCCGCCGACGAGCGCATCGACCTGAGGGAGCACTTCAAAGGCTTCCTCACCGGCAAGGAGACCAACATCGTCCTCCAGGGGAACTCCACCACCGTCCACGTCGACCTCGACCAGGAATTCGCGAAGAGTGGGGTAGAGGTTCTCAGCATGCGCGAGGCGCTTTCAAAGCACGAGCCCCTCCTGCGCGACCTGCTCCACAGGCGGCTCGCCGACCCCTCGAAGGAGAAGTACGCGGCCTTCAACGCGGCTTTCTTCGAGTCGGGGACCTTCATTCGCGTCCCGAGAGGGGTCCGCGCACCCTCCTCACTCAGGCGCATGCTCGTGACGAGGAACCCTTCCTCGAGCATCGTGGAGATGACGATGATCTACGCGGAAGAGTCCTCGAGCCTGAGCTACCTCGAGGAGCTCTACACGGCCGAGAGCAAGGGCCCATTCCTCGTGAGCTCGACCCTCGACGTCTTCGTGGAGCCGGGCGCGCAGGTGGACACGAGCGCCCTCCAGTTCCTCGACGAAAAGGCGGTCTACCTCTACAACGGTGGCGTCTCAGTGGCGGGAAACGCCAAAGCCACTCTCGCCTCGATCCTCCTCGGCGGAAAGATTACCAGGTCCAGGTTCAACCTCGGCCTGAACGGCAGAGGCTCGACGTTCGAGGGATACCAGGTCTTCTTCTGCGACGGCGAGCAGCGATACGACCTCGACGCCTACCTTGGCCACAACTCGCCGGACTCTTCGGGCTCCCTCACCGCTAGGGGGGTCCTGAAGGACGCGTCCCAATCGATCTTCAAGGGCATGGTCAAGATCCAAAAGGGGGCGAAGAACTCGCACTCGTACCTCGCCCACCACGCGATGCTCATCGACAAGCGCGCGCGTTCCGACGCCATCCCAGGCCTCGACATCGACACCAACGAGGTGAAGGCGACGCACTCCGCCTCCGTCGCGCAGATGGACGAAGAGCAGATCTTCTACCTGATGGCGAGGGGCCTCCCGCATGAAGAGGCGAGGAAGCTAATCATCGTCGGATTCTTCGAGCCTGTTCTCTCTAGGATACCGATAGAGTTCGCCCGCGAAGGCGCCAAGTTCACCGTCGAGGGAAAGTGGTCGGGGGAGCGCAGGCGCCTGGTCGACAGGGAGACCCTGGTTGCGCTGACCGGAGAGGCGCCCACCGAGGTGAAGCACGGAGGCGACATCTTCGAGCGCCACTACAAGTACAGGGGTTAGCGCTGGCTTGCCAAGGTTCGTGAAGGCCCTCGAGCTGTCGAAGCTTGCACCCGGGAAGATGGCCGGCGTCGAGGTCGAGGGGAAGGAGATCCTGCTGTCGAACCTCGGGGGAGAGGTCTTCGCTGTCGACGGGATATGCTCCCACGAGNNTCCCACGAGTATGCGAAGCTCGCCCAAGGGTTCATGATCGAGGAACGGGTCGTGTGCCAGCTCCACCTCTCGCAGTTCGACCTGAAGACGGGAGAGGTCTACAACCCTCCGGCGACCGAGCCGCTGAGGCGTTTCAATGTTAAAATAGAGGAAGGCAGCATTTTCGTTGACATCGAAGGCGCTTCGTGAGACAAGAATGCTAGAATCGACCAAGACGGTTGACGTGGAGCGTGTCAAGAACGACTTTCCCATCTTGAACCGGAAGGTCAACGGCAAGCGCCTGGTCTACCTCGACAACGCCGCGACCACCCAAAAGCCGAAGGTCGTGATTGATGCGCTCGTCGACTACTATTCGAGATACAACGCGAACGTGCACCGCGGCGTGCACCAGCTGAGCATCGAGGCAACGGAGACCTACGAGAACTCGAGGAAGAAGGTGGCCAAGTTCATCAATTCGCCTTCGGCGCAAGAGGTCATCTTCACTAGAGGGACCACCGAGTCGATAAACCTCGTCAAGTTCGCGTGGGGCTCGAAGTTCGTCAAGCAAGGCGACGTGATACTGCTCACCCTGATGGAGCACCATAGCAACATGGTGCCGTGGCAGCTACTCGCAAAGGAGAAGGGCGCTAGGATCGAGTACGCGCCAGTCACAACCGACGGGAGGCTGGACATGGCCGAGTTCGAGCGTCTGCTCGGCCTCTCTCCCTCGCTCGTAGCGTTCACACACTGTTCGAACGTCCTTGGGACGATTAACGACGCGGAGAGGATCTGCTCTATGGCGAAGAGCGCGGGCGCGACCACAGTAGTGGACGCAGCGCAGTCCGTCCCCCACATGCCGGTCGACGTGCAGAAGATGGGCTGCGACTTCCTCGCGTTCTCAGGGCACAAGATGCTCGGCCCGACGGGGATAGGCGCCCTCTTCGGCAAGAAGGAGCTCCTGAACTCGATGGACCCGTTCCAGTCCGGTGGAGACATGATCAAGGAAGTCCACTTGGACGGCGCAAAGTGGAACGACGTCCCCTACAAGTTCGAGGCCGGGACGACAAACATCGCGGACGCGATAGGGCTGGGCGTCGCGGTGGAGTACCTCTCCTCGATCGGGATGGAGAACGTGCGCAGGCACGAAGTCGAGCTGCTCAGGTATGCCTTCGAGAAGCTCTCGCGGATCCCCAACATCAAGCTCTACGGCCCGATGGACCTCGACATGCGGGGAGGCGTGATCTCGTTCAACCTCGCGGACATACACCCACACGACATGGCGTCGATCCTTGACGAGGAGGGGGTCGCCATCAGGTCAGGGCACCACTGCGCGCAGCCCCTCATGGAGCACCTCGACATCCCCGGGACCAGCCGCGCCAGCTTCTACGTCTACAACACCACCAGCGACATCGACGTCTTCATAGGCGCCCTCCTAAAGGCCAAGAGCGTGTTCAGCGTTTGAGCAGCGACTTTTACCGGGAGCTCATCCTGGACTACTACAGGAACCCGAGGAACTTCGGGAAGCTCGACCCGCACGACATCGACGCCAAAGACCTGAACCCTCTCTGCGGGGACGAGATCGAGATGCAGATCCGCGTGTCGGCTGAGAAGGACAAGATCGAGGAGATCAAGTTCATCGGCAAGGGCTGCGCGATCAGCCAGGCCTCCGCCTCGATGCTCACAGAGCTCGCCAAGGGAAAGACTCTCGAGTGGGTGAAGACTCTCTCAAGGGACGACATCCTGAAGATGCTGGGCACGTCCGACCTCGGACCCGCGAGGATAAAGTGCGCCATGCTGTCGGTGAAGGTCCTCAAGACGGGCGTGTACACCTACATGGGCGCCCAGTATTCCGACCCCACCGACTGAGATCTAGGGGCTCTTCAGCAGGTCCTTGTTCGGGTTGGGGAACAGCTCCGTCCCCGTCTTCCTCTTCGCCTTTCTTCGCCCGAGCGGCGACCGCGCGGCCATCACGTGCCTCTTCAGCAGCTGGATCCCAAGCGCCGGGTCCACGCCCTTGGGACAGACCGCGGAGCACGTCCCCGCGAAGTGGCACCTCCATACCCCGTGCTGGGAGTCCACCGAGTCGAGCCTTTCCTCCGTCGCCTCGTCCCTGACGTCCTCAAGGAACCTGTATGCCTGTGCGAGCGCCTGGGGCCCGGGGAAGAGCGAGTCGGTGGAGCTGGTCGGGCACGACGAGCTACAAAGCCCGCACTTTATGCAGTAGGTGAACTGGACGAACGAGTCTAGCTCTTTGGGGGTCATGAGGTACTCGCCGGTCGGCGACTCCTGCTCCTGCGGGTCGCTCTTCCTCGCGAGGCCCGGCGAGAGCCCCGCATGCTTCGCGAAGAAGGACTCGAGGTCGACCACCAAGTCCCTCACTACGGGGAAGTTGTCCATCGGCTGGACCGTTATCGTCTCGGAGCGGAGGTCCGCGACCTGCGTCTCGCACGCGAGGCGTGGCCTCCCATTGACCTTCATCCCGCAGGAGCCGCACGAGGCCATCCTGCACGAGAAGCGCATCGCAATCCCGTGGTCGAGCTTGTCCCTCGCGTAGAGGAGCGCGTCGAGGACGGTCATCCCGTCCTTCCACGGCACGGCATACTCCTGGAAGCGGGGGCCCTTCTCGACAGAGGGGTCGAACCTCTGGACCTTTAGCGAGAGCTCCTTTCCCACCGATCAGCTCACCTGCCCCGTCGCGGCGAGGATTACGGTTCTAGTCCCGTACGCGATGGTCGCGAGCGTGACGACCAGCACGCCCCAGTTCACGCCTCTGGTCCACGCCGAGCTCTGGCGCCACTCGAGCAGGATTATCCTGAGGCCGTTGAACCCGTGCGCAAGTATCACGATCAAGAGGATTTCAAGGAGTGCCCCGTTGACCGAGTCGCGGTAGACCGAGAGCACCTGCTGGAACTTGACGGCCTCGCCGTAGGGCACCAGCACCCCCTGCATGAGCAGATGGACCGTCACCAGGCCGATCGCTAGTATGGCGGTCACGTATTGGATCTGCATCATCGCTGACTCCCTCATCTCAGGCCATCACCCAAAGAGGATCCCTCCAGAGTAGAGAGAGGCCAGTATCGCTCCGACGATCGCGACCCAGATGAGGTGCTTCTGCAAGGCCCTTTGCGACTTGGCCTTGTAGGGATACTCAGGCCTCGTGGGCTTCTCGAATATCACACCGTACTCGGCCAATATCAGCCGCATGCCGTTTATGCCGTGGTAGACCACGACCAGGACGACCATCGCCAGCACAATGTGCCCGAAGACGTTCTCCGTCACGCTCAGGTCGAGAGCCCAGCTCGCGGAGCTAGGGCCCTGACCGAAGGGCCCCCCTACAAAGAAGCTCGTGTCCCCGATGTGCCCGACGACGTAGGCCAGGACCGCGAGGCCCGTCACTCTCTGGAAGACGTACGCCCAGCGCTCGATGTTGGTATGGAGCGGGTTCAACCATCCTGCGACCCCTCTTTTGTTCTGGGCCGCCTTCGTCCCAACCTCATCAGGGGCACCCTTCTGTTGGTCTTCCACTTTGCGAGCTCACCCGTCTCCTTCTCGCTCCGCGTTTTTCTATTAAAGCTAGTAGTGGCGTTCGGCAGGCTGATACCTGGTTATCTTGACGGGTGAGTAGCCAAGCCTCACGTGGCCACCCTCGGTCTCTTCTGCCGAGTAGAAGGCGAGGCTGTGCTTCAGCCAGTTCGCGTCGTCCCTCTTCGGAAAATCCCTGCGAGCATGTGCTCCACGGCTCTCCGTCCTCGCCACCGCGCACCTGAGGATGGCCTCTGCGGCCATCAGCATCGCCTCGACCTCGAGGACGTTGGTGAGGTTGGTGTTGTATCGCTTGCTGTGGTCGTCGCAGTGGAGATAGTCGCTTTCGCGGAGCGATTGAATCGCCTTCGTCGCCTCAAGCAGCCCCTCTCTCGTCCTGTAGACGAAGGCGCCTTTCTCCATCGCCCTCTGGACGGAGTCCCTCACGTCATATGGATTGGTCCCTCCCCGCCCGTGAAATATCCCGTCGAAGATGCGCTTCTCCTCGGCCATGACCTGCTCTTTCGGGATTGCCGCCGGCCCCTTCCCCACCGCGTGGCGGGCCGCCTCGGCCCCTGTTATCCTCCCCCAGACCAGGCACTCCGCCGTCGAGTTCGCGCCCAGCCTGTTCGCCCCGTTGATGCTCACGCACGCAGCCTCCCCCGCAGCCCAGAGCCCCTTGACCCCTGTCGCCCCGTCCATGTCAACGTCCAGCCCTCCCATCATGTAGTGGCAGACAGGCCTCACGGGCAGGGGCCGCTCGACCGGGTCGATCCCCGTGAACTTCATCGCGATCTCCCTTATCCCCGCGAGCCTCGCCTTCACCTTCTCGGCGCCGATCTTCGTCAGGTCGAGCTCGACGTAGTCGTAGCCGCTCGCCTCGTCCTTGAAGCCTCTCCCCTCCTCCATCTCGGTTACTATGGCCCGCGAGACCACGTCGCGCGAAGCCAGCTCAAGCTTCTCGGGAGCGTACCTTCCCATGAACCTCTCGCCGTCCCTGTTGAGCAGGACTCCGCCGTCGGCCCTCGCTCCCTCCGTGATCAATATCCCTGACGGGATTAGGCCAGACGGATGGAACTGCACGAACTCCATATCCTGCAGTGCCGCGCCGGCGTTGTAGGCGAGCATTTGCCCGTCGGCGGTGTATTCCCAGCTATTGCTGGTCACGCTGAACGCGCGACCCACGCCACCGGTCGCCAGTATGACCGCCCTCGCGTGGAACAGACGGAAACGCCCATGTTCGCGGTCGTACGCGACGGCGCCGCACACGCGGTTGCCGTCGGTGAGTAGCGCGATGACAGTGACTTCCATGTGGACGTCGATGCCGAGGTGGACGGCGTGATCCTGCAGCGTGCGGATCATCTCGAGGCCGGTGCGATCGCCCACGTGGGCGAGGCGGGGATACCGGTGCCCACCGAAGTTGCGCTGCAGGATCCGGCCATCCGGGGTGCGGTCGAATACGGCACCCCAGGCTTCGAGCTCATTGACCCGCGCGGGTGCTTCCTTCGCGTGAATCTCCGCCATCCGCCAGTTATTGAGATACTGCCCGCCGCGCATCGTGTCGGCGAA
>PLCG01000017.1:0-594 GCA_003135575.1 Nitrososphaerota archaeon | reverse complement strand
TCTCCAGTCGGTCCAGACGCCCAATGAGCAGAGACGAATGTACAGGTCGGCGAACATCACCATCACGAGGGACAGCCGTGCCCACTGCATGTGGTTGCGGTTGAGGCAGCTGGAGCAATCGTATACCGCCTGCCGCACTGGACGCTCCGCAATGCGGTCCAGGATTCCGCCCACCATGTGCCGCAACGAGTGGCATCCGAGCGTGTAGCCACCGAGCAGTGTCACGTTCACGGCCAGTACCAGGGTGCCGACG
This sequence comes from Nitrososphaerota archaeon, assembly GCA_003135575.1. GTDB lineage: Archaea > Thermoproteota > Nitrososphaeria > Nitrososphaerales > Gagatemarchaeaceae > Gagatemarchaeum. Next base: position 341 of record PLCG01000017.1, on the reverse strand, counting down.
CCGATCCCGAACGTGCGATGACCAGTGGCATCGGTGAACCACATCGCGTCCCACACGTCGCGCAGCAGGATCACCAGGAAGAGGATGGCGAAGTAGAGGAAGAAGCGATGCACGTTCTGCAGGATCAGCGGAAAGTGGCGCTCTCCCCGATACGACGATCGCGGCTCACCAACGGCACAATTCGGGGGATCGGCCCAGAAAGCCTTGTAATAGGCACCGCGGTAGTAGTAACAGGTGAACCGGAAGCCGCCCGGTGCCCAGAGGATCAGGATCGCCGGTGAGAACAGCAGCCACGACGGCCACCAGCCCGGCCTGGGGCCGAACCAGGCGTGCGCCGAATC
>PLCG01000012.1 GCA_003135575.1 Nitrososphaerota archaeon | reverse complement strand
ACGGCCATCGGCCTGCTCATCATGGTCTACAGCCTCGACTACATGCGGGGCGAGCACGGGCTCACTCGCTACTGGTTCTTCATGAACTTCTTCCTCGGGAACATGCTCCTCATAGTTCTCTCAAACAACCTCCTTTCGCTCTTCATCGGCTGGGAGGGCGTCGGGCTCTGCAGCTACGCGCTGATAGGCTTCCATTACCACGACGAGGCGGACTCCTGGGTGGGCACGCCGGGGCAGAAAGCCTTGGGAGAGGAGCAGGCCTACTCCCCGTCGCACGCCGGCATGAAGGCGTTCGTCATGACAAGGATAGGCGACATGGCGATGCTCGTCGGCCTTTTCCTCGTCTTCATCTACGCTCACACCTTCAGCTTCCAGGCGCTCGCGAGCAGCAACTCTTGGGCGACCTCCCTCTCGAACGCAGGCCTGCTGGTCCCCGCGGCCCTCCTGCTCTTCGGGGGCGCGATCGGCAAGTCGGCCCAGTTCCCGCTCCAAGAATGGCTGCCTGACGCGATGGCAGGCCCAGCCCCCGTGTCCGCCCTCATACACGCAGCGACGATGGTGAACGCGGGTGTGGTCCTAGTCGCGAGGATCGGCCCCATCTTCTACTTCGCGATGCAGGCTAACCCAGGCCTCATCCAGCCGTTCTTCCTTACCGTCGCGTGGATCGGCGCGATCACCGCCTTCCTGATGGCGACCCAAGGCATGGTAGGGTTCGAGCTGAAGAAGATCCTTGCGTACTCGACAGCATCGCAGATCGGATACATGATAATGGCGCTCGGCATTACTGGGCTCTCCTCGAACTTCGCTCAGGGCCTCTCAGCCGGGCTCTTCCACCTGACCTCCCATGCCATCTTCAAGGCCTGCCTCTTCATGGCCGCCGGAGTACTCATCCACGTCACCGGGACGAAGTACGTGAACGGGATGGGCGGCCTCAAGGACAAGATGAGACTGACCTTCGCGGTCTTCCTCATCGCCGCGGCCTCGCTCTCGGGCATCCCTCCCTTCAGCGGGTTCTGGAGCAAGGACGCCGTCCTCGCGACCGCATGGGACGCGGGGCAGTGGGGCCTGTTCGCGGTCGGCGCCGTCACAGCAGGGATAACCGCCTTCTACACGTTCAGGATGTTCGGCCTGATATTCTTCGGCAAGAGCAGCGAGCAGCAACAAGAACATCCGCCGCACGAGACCGGCCCCTTGGGCTGGATCCCATACGCCATCTTGGGGGGCATGACAGTCCTCATCGGTGTCCTAGCTCCCCTCCTCAACATCGATGGGGCGCTTCAGGGAGCCTCCACGGCCTATCTCAAGGGCCTTTTCCCGAACGCCGTCCTCTCGGGAGCCTCGACCGCGTTCTCCTTCAACGTGGAGTCGTCGGCCATCGCCTTCGCGTTCATCCTCGTCGGCCTCGCAGCGGCCTACATGGTCTACATCGCGAGGCGGGTGGAGCCGAGCACCATGGTGGGCCAGACCGGCCTTATGCACGGGCTCTACAAGTTCCTCGAGAACAGGTGGTACCTCAACGCGCTCTACTACAGGGTCTTCGTGGACCCAGTGCTCGCCATCTCGCGGTGGCTCTTCAACGGCTTTGAGCTGCGCGGGCTGGAGCGCGTCAACTCCGCCACTGCTGCCCTAGGCGTCTATGTCTCGCGTGCAGGCAACTGGGTCGATGGGAACGTAGTCGATGCGCTTGCGACCGACGTCGCCATCGACGGCGAGTCCATCTCGAGGGCCATCAGGAGGATCCAGAACGGCGTCCTTGAGAGATACACACTGATCTTCGCCATCGGCCTCGCGGTCATCCTCATCTTGTTCATCTTGACGACAGGGGTGCTCGGCTAGCGATGAGCTACGTCCTTTCGTTTCTCATCCTCCTCCCGCTCGTCGGGAGCGCCGTCACCTACGCGCTCTCCAGCCTGGGAACGGGACGCAAGACCGCCTCATACCTGGCCGCCGCTTTCGCTTGCGCGACTCTCCTGGTCGCAGGGTACGCCTTCTGGTCGGTCTATTCGAGCACGCCTTCGCTAGGCCAGTACGCACTCATGGAGGACCACCCATGGATCAGCCTCCAAGGGTTCGGAGTCGACATCCTCCTGGGGACGGACGGGCTGAGCGCCCCTCTCCTCTTAGTCTCTGCGATCCTAGCGGTCCTCTCGATCCTGAGTTCGAGGTCGCTAATTTCCAAGAGGGAGCCCGCATTCTACTCGCTCCTCCTCTTCGTAGAGGCCTCGATCATGGGGGCGTTCACGTCTCTCAATCTCGTCGTCTTCTACCTCTTCTGGGAGCTGACCCTGATCCCGATGTTCTTCCTCATCGGCATCTGGGGCGGAGACAGGAGGAGGTACGCCGCCCTGAAGTTCATCATCTTCACGTTCGCCGGCAGCGCGGTCATGCTCCTCGGCTTCCTGAGCCTATACATTGGGACGTCGCCATCGACGTTCGACATCCCCAACCTGGTCGGGAAGATCCCGGCGGGCCTCCAGTACCTCCCTCTCCTCGCGGTCTTCGTGGGTCTCGCGGTCGAGCTCCCAATCTTCCCCCTGCATAGCTGGCAGCCGGACGCCTACGAGCAGGCGCCCGCCCCCGTCAACGTCCTCCTCTCGGGCATCCTCCCCAAGTTCGCAGGATACGGCGTGATCAGGATCGCGATCGGCCTCTTCCCGCAGGCGTCGTTCCAGTACGCCTGGGCCTTCATCATCGTCGCGATAGTCTCCATGTTCTACGGGGCGATCGTTGCCCTCCTCACAAGCGACCTGAAGCGGATGTTCGCCTACACCAGCATCAGCCACATGGGCTTCGTGCTCTTCGGGGCCTTCGCGTCCGTCGCCTCAGGGAACCCGCTGGGGATCGAGGGGGCCATCTTCCTCATGTTCACCCACGCCCTCGCGGTCGGGGCGCTCTTCACCCTCTCCGGGTTCGTCGAGAGCCAGTCCGGCACAAGGAAGATCCCGCTTCTCGGAGGGATGGGGCAGAGAGCGCCTTTGACCGCGGCTCTGCTCGCGGCCTCGAGCTGCGCCGCCATGGGCATCCCTCCGTTCGCCAGCTTCCTGGCTGAGCTCATGGTGATCTCGGGTGGCATCTCCGCCTATGTGTCGACAGCGGTCACCATCCTGGTCCCCGTGATAACCGGGGCATACTTCCTCTGGATGCTAAAGCGCGTCATCATAGACCCCGCGCCACCCGGAGCCGCGACAGCCGGGGCCTCGAAGGACATCTCGAGGGCCGACGCCACGATAGTCGCGCTCTACCTCGTCCCGCTCGTCCTCCTCACGGCATTCTCGTTCTTGGTGCTCTCCCCCGCTGCGCCGGTCGCCCAGTGGACGACCAGCCTGGTACAAGGAGGCCTGCACGGCTGATGGCCTACTACATCCTGTTCGCCGTCGCGGCCCTCGCGGTCGCCGCTCTCGGGACGCCGTTCCTCCAGTTCTTCGGGAAGCGTGGTAACCTCGCAGGCTACCTGCTCATCGCCACGCTCACCGTGGCCCTCGCATCCATCGCTCTCAACGCGCTTGCGGGACCCGGGGGCTCGTCGCCGTTCGGCACGCTGCTGGCCTCCGACTCTTTGGGGAACCTTTTCGCGATCCTGACGCTCTTCGTCACCCTCTTCGTCGCGGTCGGCTCCCTCACGCTCGTACCGTCGAGCACAGAGAGCAACTCCCCGTTCTACTATTCTCTGCTGTCTTTCGCGGCGCTCGGGATGCTGCTCCTGTCGTATTCCACCGACCTCCTGATGCTCTTCGTCGCTTGGGAGCTGATGAGCATCCCAACCTACGCTCTCGCCGGTTTCCAGAAGCACCGGGAAGAGTCCAACGAGGCGGCCGTCAAGTACGCAGTCCTCGGCGCACTCTCGTCTGCGATCATCCTCTATGCGATCAGCCTCACATACGGCCTCACGGGGACTACAGGTATCGCCGCGGCCGCCACCTCTCTGGGCTCGCAGCTCACGAACCCAGTCGCTGGCATCGCGGTGCTCCTCTTCATCGTCGGCTTCGGCTTCAAGATGTCTATCGTCCCGTTCCACATGTGGGCCCCCGATGCGTACGAGGGGGCCCCCACGCCCATCGCCGCGCTCTTCGCGGCTGCCACCAAGAAGGCAGGATTCGTGGCCAGCATCCGGGTGGTCCTGGCGATCTCTACGGTCTACGCTCTCACTCCTCAGGGAGGCCTCTTCACGATCCCGAACGTCCTTGCCGTCCTCGCCCTGGCGACCATGACCCTCGGGAACCTGGCCGCGCTCACTCAGAAGAGCATGACGCGACTCCTTGCCTACTCCAGCATCGCGCAGGCGGGCTACATCCTCATCGGCTTTGTGATCTACTCCTACGGGCAGGGGAACGCGGCCTTCTCGCAGCAGGCTCAGCTGGGGATGACAGGGGCCCTCTTCCACATCATCAATCACTCCGTCATGAAGGGCGCGGCGTTCCTCGGTGCTGGCCTCGTGATCCTCAAGCTCGGGAGCGGTACCGTCGAAGCCTTCGACGGGCTTGGGAAGCGCATGCCAGTGACGGCCCTAGCGATGGCAGTCTCCTTCCTCTCGCTAGCGGGCGTCCCACCGCTCAGCGGGTTCTGGAGCAAGCTCCTCCTCTTCACCTCGGTCCTCAATGGCCCTTACGCCTGGCTCGCCGTCGCGGGCGTCCTCAACAGCGCGCTGAGCGTCGGCTACTACGGATGGGTGATCAAGCGCATGTACATGGACGAGCCGGACGGAGACGCGAGCCCGATGCAAGAGCCCTTGTCGTTCGTCCTGATACTCGGGGTGCTCGTCGCGCTGATAGTCGCGTTCGGCATATTCCCGGGACCCATCATATCGTTCGCCCAGAACGCGGTGCCTGCGCTCGCAGGCCATTAGGCGAGCCTAAAAGTCCCGCTCTACAGAAAAGTCGGTGAGCTCCCGCAGGAGCGAGGTCGCGGCGCTCTCGTCAAGAAGGGCGAGCCTGTCCTTCGCTTTCTTGGCGTACGAGTGCCTCATGGATTGAAGCCGAGCGAGGAGCAGCCTCTCTTCTCCCTTCCGCTTGAGCGCGGCAGTGATCTTGTCCTCCGTCCCCCAGTCTAGGATGTCGTCGTGTATCTGATAAGCGATCCCGAGATACCTTCCGTACTCCGTGAGCGCCTCGAGCTTCTCCGGCGACGCGCCGCCCGCGAGGCCTCCCAACCTCACCGCGGTCTCGAAGAGGGCGGCTGTCTTCTTGGAGATGACCTCAAGGTACTCCTCCCAGTCAAGCTTGTAAACTTCCGGATCTATCGTCAGCTCGGCGTACTCGCCTTCGCACATGTTCATCGCCGCGTTGCTGATGGTCGTCGCGACCCTCCTGTCGGGATATCTCGCCGCTATCGCGAGTATCATGGCAAACACAAAGTCGGCGGTGAGGAGCGAAGTGCTGTAGCCGTACTTTACGTGGAAGGCCGCCCTCCCCCTCCTCGACGCCTCCTGGTCGATGATGTCGTCGTGGATGATGGACTCGGCATGGAGGAGCTCGACCGCCACCGCCGCGTCGAGGACCTTCTCGTCATCCGAGTGGCCCACCGTCTCAGCGGCAAGAAGCAAGACGAGCGGCCGGATGCGCTTGCCCCCGTCGAGGGCGTACTTCAGCGGCCCGTGGAACCTCGAGTCTGAGTACCTGTTTAGCTCTCCATCTATGGCCCCGTTGATCCTTTCGAGGTAGTCTTTGGTCTTGACCTCTATCCTATCTAGGAATTCTAGATCTTTTTTGGCCAAAAGCGCGAGAACCGGTGCGCATCAGCCTCGCATGATATATATAATATTTTAACTCTGCAAACAGGTGATATAAATAATCACGACGACTTCGGGAGTCTTGAAAATTGACTCGGCTCGGCTTCTTGGAGCAGCTGCAACCATCCAGCGTGGGGATGTATCTTTCCTATTATCGGGGCTACTTCCGAGAAATTTACAGCCTGGACCCGAAGGTGGTGCAGTCAAGAGCCGAAGTTGAGGCACTCTGTGAACGCTACTTCACCACGGGGCGGGACTACAAGGCAGATGTCGCGCAGCTATTCGAATCAGTGAAGGGCAGAGCGCCGACCAGCATCAGGACAATCACTGCTGCCGTGAAGACGCTCCTCTCCGAGAATGATGTGGAACTACCGGCAAAATTCTGGAAGAGCCTCNNACCATTGATAGAATCCCCAACGGTGCCGAGCTTCGGCAGATTATCATGAATATGCCCATCCAAGGGAGAACCTTCTACATGATGCTGGCCTCATCCGGCATGAGGATAGGCGAACTGCTCGAACTAAAAGTCGGTGACATCGACTTAGCAGCCGACCCTGCCCGAATCAGCATTCGTGGCGAGTATACAAAGTCCGGCAATCCGCGAATAACATTCGTCTCTGCTGAGACTAAGGAGTTCATCGAGAAATGGCTGCCGCAACGGGCGGGCTACATTGAAAATAGCTCCGAGAAGACAAAGAAGACATTAGGCTACGACAAGGTTGCGGGCGACAGGCTATTCCCATTCTCGAAGAACGTCGCACAGGAGATTTTCAATAACGCAGTGAAGAAGGTGCCCGGACTATTCCAGAAAGACCCGAGCACAGGACGGGCCACGCTGCATCCCCATGTGATGCGTAAGCTATTCCGGACGCTCCTAGGAAAAATCAACGTTGACCTGACGGAAGCCTTGATGGGCCACGAGGCCTATCTCACATCTGCCTATCGTCGCTACACCGTCGATGACATCGCCAAGTTCTACAGCGACAACGAACACGTCCTAGCGGTCTTCAGCGACCAGACGCACGTGGCCAAGCTGAAGACAGACCTTGACGAGCGAGACAAGTTGATTGGCGGAACCCTGCTGAGGATGCAAGCTAAGAGCGACGAGCAGGAGAAATCTATCGAGCAGCTGCGGAGCCTGATGGCGACTATGGCTGAGAGTCTGCAAGACCCCGAGAGCCGCGAAAAGTGGCAGGCCACAAAGAAAAGTGCCGAAGAGAGAATCGCGTACCTGAAGAGAGTGAAGCGGGAAACCTGATAAGCTAGAGAAGCTCGTGAAGGAGGAAAGGCAGTCTAGCCCCTAGGTGCTGGCGTTGCCGGGGCTGTTTCCTTGAAAGGCATTGGGTTCTTAGCAAATCTATCAGATTCGTAATCTATCGCGGTCAACAGCTTTGATAGGTACTCTCGCTTTACGACATCGATTAGCAGTCTCTGGTCGGGGCCGGCTTCATGGTAGTAGACAACGTGGTCTGTGGCAGTGACGGATAACTCGCCTTTAGCATCAACTGCCAGCTCAAACATCGGGCCGTCGAAGAGTATCACAGGGTACAGAACCAATAATGAGTTTTCCATCCCCTTGATTTGCTTGAGACGGCCGTACGTCTTTTGCACTTCCGCCTGACGATGGAGCGTCGCCTTTGTCACCTGACTGATAGCATCATGAGTCGTCTTGTTCCAGCCTCCAGAGAATGCTTCCAATGCGATTACCGCGTAGTGGTTTTCTTTGATGACTTGATGGCTGTGATACGTGTATTGCAATACCGTGGATATGTCAAGGTTCGATACCGTTTTGATTAGGTCTAGTGCCCCAAGGAGTTTGTCATCGACGGGTGGCACTCCCGGAACATAGAAGACCCATGGCTTCAACTCCTTGTCTTCTTTCATTCGGTCTTTGACGTTCTCTCCTTTCTGCTTGCACTCAAGGATGCACTGAGTTGTTATCCTGTCAGGCACCCTGCCTTCCAACGCAATAGCTCTTCCCGCGATAATGTCGATTGTCCCGCCTTTCTTTGTGTCAGAATCCTCATAGTAGCCTTGATGCCTGACGTTCCAGCCCCTAGCCCGCAATTCCGAAGCGGCCCAAATTTCTAGAGGGAACCCACTCTTTTTCAGGTCGGCGAGTATCTTTTCTTCAATAGTCGGTTCAGCTTTGGCGGCGTCAGCCATATCAACTAACTTTGCCGTCTATTCCTTATGCTTTGCACTTCCGGTCAACTTGCTAGGTTCGCCCTCAAGCTCGTTGATGAATTCTGCGAGAGCTAGAATCCCATCGCGAGTCCTCGAATAGAGCCATGGAAAGTCTGTCTTTGCTAATTCAAGTTCAGCCTGAATCGCCCTAGGTGAAAAGCGAAAAGCATTTTCTGCCTGCCGTGAGGAGTCGAGTTTCGTGGCAAGCTTGTTCCTGAAATTCTCAACGTCCTTGCCCCAATCGTCTAGGCGGGTAAGAAGAGACACTACCTTGGAGCCTTCGACGGTCAGGTCATAATAGACACGCGGTCTTCCAGACGCCTCTGCTTGTTGTACTCGCATCTTTGCCGGCGCAATCAGTCCCTGTCTCAATAACGACGTCCTTACCTTCTGCCACTCGCCTTTTGATATTACACTTTTATTCAGAGGTGACCAAATTTCGCCCCGTACTGTAGTTTTCAGGCTCCGGTCTTCACCCCTGAATAAGTCAGGACCGGATTGGGGACCGTATAGGGCAATGTAGACCAGGACGTTATTCTCGACAGAACGATGGAATTCTCGACTGTGGCCCAATTTGGGTTTAGCTCACCAAACGTCCAGCTCCGTGAGCCGACCTTCAAAAGCAATTCCGAACCGTTGAAAACCAATGAACTCCATAGGAGACTCTTCATCGAAAGATGCGGACGCTGAGCCGACGTACGATTCTCAATCGGCCAAAATCAGATTCCCCCCGACCAACATGATGGAGCAAATCGCTTTGGCAATCGATTACCTCGTGTCAAAGGGAGCCAAAACCATCGACATACGAACACCGCCCAAATATCCCAAAGTCAGCGTATACACTCCTGATATTTCACTGACCAAGGCTGAGATGGAAGAGCTTGGGAAGTTGATGCTAGGAAGAAGGAGGGACGACTAGAATGTCAGTGACTAGGAAGAGGTCAGAAAGAGCGAAGGACGAACCCATTGCTCCCGACTGGGACGCAATCTGGGAGNNCTGGGAGGCTCTGAAGAACCTCGAAATCGAGACGCAGCCGCTGGACGAAAACAACAACCTGACAGCGTTGCTGATGGACGTTAGGGACGCACTGACGAAGGAGGAAGAGAAGGCATGAGCGCTTCGGCTGAAGGTCAAGCCGACACTGGCCCTATTGAAAGCGCAAAGCTGGACTACATAGGACCATCGAGAAAGATTCCGACTAACAAGTGCCGCATCTGCGCCGCGTGGACGTTCAACAGGGTCTACTGTTCCAAGACATGTCAGGGGATTGCGCAATGGCCCAAGGCTTTCTACGGGCTTAAGCGCTGGAACGAACACCACAAGCGAAACTCGAAACTCTGCGACTGCGGCAAAGTCCATCTCAGCGCAAGAGCAACTCACCGTCTTCGCAAGCAAGCCGCCGACAGAGTAGTCATCGACGGGGTGACAGTCGAGGCCGCTCGCAGGGTCATCGAAATGTGGGAGAGGCGGTGTCGAGCAGCGAGTTGAGTGAAGCCTTGACCCGAAAAGCACTGGATGATAGGCTATCATGAGACTTGAAAGCTCTAATTTCGCCCCAGATTTTACGCATAAGGTGGATTCAGACTTACTTATCCGTAAAAAGTCTGAAAATGACTTTGGACGCGGTGCCTCTAAAGACCTGCACACCATGTGTCGTGGTATGAGCACAGTGGCGGTCGAAGAGAGAATGGAAATGACCAAAGTCTGGACTGCAATCTGCCCGCGATGCGGGTATGCGCAGAAGAGCCCAGCCGGTCCAGACAAGGCCAGATTCCTTCTAGGCATTCACATGAGCAGCAGGAATTGCGCAAGACGACAGCAGGATAAGAAAATCCGTGAGGCTGAGGAAGGTCCAACTTCCCCAGTCTCTAGTCCATCCTCTGATAGTGGCAGAGTGAGAACTTCAAATGAGTAATAGTGCCGAAGTCTATAAAATTACTCATACAGCGGAAGCTTCCTCCGACCTGAAGCGGATTCTCAACAGGCTGAAGTTGTGCGACAGCGGTAACTATGCCTACCACGGCTCCGTCGAGAGAGTCGAAGACATCGCAAGGCACCGTAATTTCTTCGAATCTCGGGGCTTGGTCGTAGTCGGCAGGTTCGTTGACCAGACGGGGGCGGCGATAATCTTCCGAAAGGAGGAAAGGCGGCAATGAAGACTGCAAAGCCGACAATGGCAAACGGGTCCAAAAAAGGCGCTTTCGCAGTAGAGTGCCAAGGTTTCGACCTTCTAGGAAAGACGGCAAGAAGAAAGGCGGCAAAGGAGAATGTCTTGTATAATTGCAAGGGCGGGACCAATGTCGTCTATGTCTCCTTTCCTAGAATAGCCAGTTCCTCGCTGATTCAGCCAAAAGGAAGCTATTCCTCGCTCCTAAAGACGGCGAATGAGATTTGTCGCCTTAGCCGTCTTTCCTCAAGGAGTTTGGCACAGTGATGTCCTCAACGACGATGAAGAGTCGCGCTGAACTTGAAACAAGTACCAACTTCATTGACCGGTACACCTGTGCCATCCTGAAGAGGGTCAACAACTGTGACCCGGAATGGGCTGAGGCGTGCGCCACCAGCCTTCTCAGTGTCGGCCTTGGACCTAGGAAGTTTACCAAGACGAACACGGGACTTCTTCATCTGAATGTGTGGCACGCAAACTTTAGCCCATCGGGAACGGACAAGACCAATCCTCTCAAGTATTTCGTCTATCCCACAGTCGAAGCAATCAGCACAGCTCTGACGACAAAGAAGGAGGAAGTTGACCTAATGCTTCCTAACACATTCTCCGTTGAGGCAATAATCAAGCACATGAATGACGGCCAAAAGGAAGGCCTCATCTCCCATGATGAGGTAAGCGGATACATCAAGGACATCAAAATCAAGGGTTACAATGCGGATGCCTATGAAACACTCTCAAAGCTCTATGACTGCGAGACCGTCAGAGCAACATTCGTCAAGCTCGGCAAGTACAAGCCCATCAGAGAACCCTATGTTACTGTCTTGATTGCGGGTACCCCAATCCTGTACAAGTATCTTCCCGAAGACTATTCAGTTCAAGGCACGGCCAATAGAATCCTACATCTCACTGGCGAATACAAGCCGATGGAAGTTCACAAGGGGGACTCTGATATCACTTCGGGTGATGACCCTCTGGAGGAACTTGAGGAAGAAGAAAGAACAATCGGGAGCTTCGCAGAATGGCTAGTCTCCCTCCGCAATTCGAAGACGACCTTCATCAATATTGGGACAGAAAAGACTGAGGAGTTTCTCTTCAATAACAAAAAGAGAATAGCGGATACTTACAACACGACTTCAGACTCCTTCCTGAAAGGCTATCTCAAGCGTGCGAACGAAATGACAATCAAGCTCATTGCACTAAGGGCATTTGGTCAGATTCAAACAGAATCGGCGAAATCCATCTCAATGCCGTTTATCGTGCCTCGTGACGATGATTTGACCTGGGCTGGAGAGAAGGTCTGGAGGCACGTGGAGCACTTCAAGAAAATGCTCAAGGATTGGGGCCGCGGTTCCGTAATGGAGAAGGAGCCTGATGTCTTCTCGTACTCCTTCTATGCCTCAAAGGCAACAACGTTTCTTGAGGAATTCAAGGAAGGAATCACCCTCAGGGACTTCAACAGGAAATTCGGGTGGGACACGAAATCAAAAGGGCAGATATTCCGATTCCTGTTTGACCGAGGCGAGGTCTGCTTCTTCCGCCAAAGAAGAGGCAAGGTCTTTGCCAATCTAATTGCCTTGCCAACGTTCAAGGAAGAGGTCGAAAAGAAGCCAGAAACAAGTCGCCTCACTAAGTGGGAAACAGTCAAGCATTATTTCCTAGAGTCAGTTGAGGAAACAGGCACGTAGAGTCATGTCCCTCCACCAATCTCTCCCAGCGGAGGCTCTAGTGAGATGACCTTCCTCGGTTCAGACTTTTCTTTGAAGTATCCCTTCTATTGTGATAGATGTGGTAAACGGACTAACCTGACGTTCTGGTCTGATGGCGATTTGGAAATCTGCCAAGAATGTAACGAGGGTGTAGCAACATGACCGACAATCAGTTGCCCGAATATCTCAAATTACCGCTGGCGAAGTTGATGGGCATTCTCGAAGCGAAAGGTGTGGTCTTCATCAGATTCCTCCCCGAAGCTTTGGATTTGGAGCCTCCGGGTTGTGAAGAGCTACTCAACGAGGCTCGAAGGCGATACTCTGCAGATATTGGCTACGACAGGGCGAATGGGGTTCTCTACTTGCTCAAACCTCGGCTCCAACAACCCATTCACGCACCTAAGTTCGATGTCACCCAGCCCTTCAGCCTAACTTTCGAGTTCCTGATGCCTGCTCGAAATGAATCAAGACGATATGATGACGATGAGACGTTCGAAGCGCCAGCACCTAGCCAGCTGTACCTGTGGAGGTGCCCACGGTGCTCGTTCTCGGATAGCTTCCCATTGGGACAGAGTGTAACCCTTGCTGTGAGAATCGCATGGTCGCACATGTCCGGCCACACTGCCGATGAAGAGGAACGACAGGATTGAAGATTCCCGATTACGTTCGCGATAGCATCCTAAAGTTGGACTTTTATGGCCACAGCAACGTCCTCGTCTATCGGTCAGCACATCCACCGGTAGAAATCAAGGAATTTCTGGATGGACTCTCATATTCCACAGAGGTGTTGCAGCTCACACAACTGCTTAGTTGCACCTTCGGCACTGTTGAGAATGGCTGGCATCGCGGAAAACTCGTGCTGTTCGTCTACACGAATTATCCGTGGAAAGACGATACTGACCGCGCAGTTGTCGATTTGAAACGGTGGTGGTGCTCCGGCTGGGTTCCTGACAAGGAGGTCGGAAGATTTGGAACGCCTCCGCCTTGGATTTTGCCGGATTACGATTTCCCGACCTATGATGTATCGAAGAAAAGTCCTAGGTTGAAACCGGTGCCGCCTAGCCAACATTAAAATCGTAGAAATTGTCGAACGCACTTCGAGCCTCACTTTGTTCGGTCGAGATGTTCAAGCGGCATTTGGAACAGGAATCATCATAGCCGCCCTCATTTCTCTTGCAATTGTAAGGGCAGATGAAATGCGGTCCACCGTGTCTGTCGAATTCACCGAAGCACTGTTCGCTGCAATGGCCTTACTTGTTCTAGGCGGGGTATTCCTCATTATGCGGGACTTGTATGCCCGAGAATGGCGGGGTTGGAATCGGCTTAGGCGTGCTCGCATCGTCGTGCTTGGTGGCGCTCTATTCTTATTTTGTTTGAGCGCAGGAGACATCGCTACAGTATGGTTCGCCTCAAACAACGTCAATCAGGCACTCGTGACTGGCAATTCGACTATCATTGAAGGTATCCCCTTCAAAGAATGGGTCACGGAACTAGGTGGAGGCGCTCTGCTCGCCGTAGTTGGCCTGATGTTGGATATTGCTGAAAGACCATTAGCGGGAACCTCTTGATGTCCTCCGTCAATCTCGATTGACTTTACTTAAGTCTTGGAGACAAGACCTCCACTTCAGCGATGCAACGCCTCTTCGTCAAGGAATGTCGGCATTGTGGCCGAAAGCTACGCCACGAACGCGAGCTAATCCTCAGCTACAATCTGATGAAGCATGAAGCGGGCTGCATCTGGAATAAAGGCAAGAATAATCCGCTGAATTTTCTCCCATCGCCAAAGCGTGACATCTTCACTGGCAAGCGAGTGAAACAGAAATGATGATTTCGCACGTCTGCCAATATTGTCACAAGTCCTATCGCCTCGGGGATGAAGACCTCGAATTCAATCTCTGGACGCACGAACAGCAATGTCCACACAATCCTTCAAACTCAGCGGAGACTTTGAGCGATGTCTGAACCTCCACAGCCTCCGATTACGCCCCAAGGAGAACCACAAACTCCGAAGCTCATCTGGAACGAGCGGAGAAAGAGATATGAGAACCCCCAGGTCCCCGAAGAACTTCAAGTCGCTCCAGTCGAAGAATCCCCTGCAGTGTCTGCACCTTCACCAACAAGCAAGGCAAGCCGACTAAAACAGGCTATCATCGGAGTAGGCCAGCAACCTCCGGCTCAACCCTATCAGGGCAGTCGTGCTCAACAAGTAGTGGGCGCTCTTCAGACCGCTTCGGCAGCCTATCGTCCGATGCAAGCTGGTTTCATGCGGAAGAATCCGGCAATGAAAAGTTCTGGAATGGAAATCAGTCTTGCAAGAATGAAGCCTCGCTCAAGGCCTGTTGTTGCTTCTGCTTCACGTCCTAGTCCTTGGCGACTAACGGCTGTTACTTCACCTCAGCAATTAGCGACTGGTAATCTTGGCAAGCCCTCTTTCAGAGCGAACCTTCACGCTGGCTTTGGAAGGCAACAACCGTCGCAGAAAGGCCCGCCAGCGCAAGTCATGTCGCCTCACATCAAGGTTCGCACCCTCAAGGTGAAGCTGCCAAAGGACACAACTCCGATTCAGGCTCCGCCTCCTCCACCGGCTCCGAAGCGTCGCAAGACCGACTACTGGTCTCCAACGGGACGGAGAATCTGGTGAGCGATTCGAGCGTTCAGCAAAAAGGCCCGCTTCCCACCGCAACAACACTCGGAAGCTCAGCCCTTCCATCTGCTACAACCCTCGCAGCAATCAAAGATTTTCTAGTCACTCCGGCTCCGGCATCTCCAAGCGTCCCGAACGCAACAGGAAACGGGAGTCCCGTTTCAGCATCGAATACAGTCACGGCACAAGCTTCCTCAGTGACTCCTGCGACTGCAACCGCAAAGTCTGTGGCTCCAACTGTTGTCACGCTTCAACCCGGTCAAACACTCTCCGCTAAGGTCACGCCTGCGCAGAACGGCCTTTCACAAGTCGAAATCCAGGGTCAGGGCAAATTTGTTGGGACACCAGCCGAAGTCAACACCTTCCTGCAGGCAGTCCAGTCAGGTTCTCCGGCGACCTATTACACAGCTCAGAACGGCCAGAATTATGTCTCCCAAGCCAGCCTCGTTGCGGACCAATCGGCACAGCTAACCGCCCAGATATCACCAACGGTCCCTAATCCAAAGGCGTACCAATATTCAGTGCCTTACGCGGGCCAGACATACTACGGCACCCAATCTCACCTAACCGATTTCATCAATCAGCTAGTTGCAGGCCAGAATCCAACCTACTATCCCGTTAATGGCAAGAACTACGTCTCCCCAACAGGTGCCGGTTATGCGCAGCTTCACTCTGAAGTCACGCCCGCCCTACCTAACAAGCCCTGGACTGCGCAGTTGAATTTGGGCGGAGGTCTCGCCCCTATTCAAGGCACGGAAGCAGACCTCTCCTCATTCATCCGTGGGGTTGTGCAAGGGAAAAATCCTCAATACTTTTCAGTCGGTGGTCGCAACTTCGCGTCTCAGACTGGCGCAAATTATGCAACAGCCTATTCGAGCCTAACGCCTTCTCCCAACACCGTTGGCGGCTTTCAGGTCAATCTTGGCGGTGAAACGGTTCTTGGGACCAGAGCCGAGCTCTCATCACTAATCAGGAACGTAATCCAAGGCCAACCCGTTCAGGTCTATTCCTATCTTGGCCAGAATTTCGCTTCTCCAACCAGCGCCCAGTCTGCAAACCTTGCAAGTGTCACGGGTGCTCCCGCAGCCCCAACCGATGTTCCCTCTCAGCTGAAGCTGTACAACTTCCTGCCGAAAGATGCAGCTTCCAGCATTCAAAACATCCTAAGCTCTTCCGGTCTTTCTGGTTCGGAGCAACTTGGGGTTCTTCGCCAAGCTCTCAGCTCTCAAGGCAACTTTCCTCAAGTTCAAATCGGTACCCAAGAACAAACTAACACATATTCCGATGGTCAAACCAGAACGATTAACGTTCCAGAATACGGTGATGCTCCTAATGTTGTACTCATGCAAAGTATCTACTCTGCAGCTAAACCCTACCTTCCTTCTGGCAGTCTTGCAACCCTTGCTACCTTCCAAGTTCCTCTAGTTGACGTTGTCTCTGGTAAGACCACCAACATTCCCGTCAAACAGCAAATGAATCTAGCTGACAATTCGATATCCTATCAACTACCGGGCACTGTTGCTCTTCAATCCGGTCTCCCTGGTCTCACCGGCAACATTGCATCTGATGCTGCTTCCCAAGGCAGCTCTGATATTCTTCCCGCAAACGTTAGCACTCCCGGTGCCGTTTCTCTTACTCCAAAGCAATGGAGTGCCCTCATTGGTTCTAATCAAGCTCTCTACACTGCTGACCTCAGCTCTCTTTTCTCAATCGGCCAAGTTGGCCCTCAGATTCAAAACGGTCAATTGCAAGCACTTCCATATTCTACAACCTTTTTGAAGAACACCAACGGTCCGCTTCCAGCGGATGTTGCTGGCATCGGGGTTCCCGTTCCAGACAACTTCCTAGTCAAGCAGATGGCCCCGTCCGGCTTCTTTGGCACCCCACTGCCTCAAGACATCGGCTTCCGCACCCCAATCTATAGCGACCCAAAGGCCCTTGTCAACAGCGTCAACACCATTCTTAGCAACGCCCAATACACTGCAAATCCTCAATCCCAAATTGGCAACATTCTGGTAACAGACCCTTCAACCGGTCAGCCGAAGTCTGTGCAGGTTCCGATAGACGTTGCAAATGCCTATCAAGCTTATACGGACCAAGTCGGACATTATGCCCTGCCTGCTGATTTTGCCAACGGCAACTTTGCAAAGATTGGTTTTGGAAATGCGGCTCCAACAGGTAATGTTGCACAGGCAATCCTGAACTTCGGCAGTGCTCAACTACAACAGGTTAACTTCCAGAAGACTGTCAACTCTCTTCTAGGTGTTACAAATGCTGCGCCCGGTGAAGTCGGTCTTCCTCAAGCTGATGCCAATGGCCAATACACCATAAAGCTCGGAGACCAATCCTACACCTTCAACACCGCTCGCGAAGCCCAACAAGCCGCAATCGACGCAGTGCAGGGAACTCTTCCGAATCTCTATCAGATTCAATCTGGTTATACAGACAAGCCTGCAACTTCATTCCTAACATCAGACTCCGCCTCACAATATGCTGTTAACTCAGCCCTTTCTAGTATCAAGCCAGTTTATGGTGGCAACTACTATCAAGCTGTAATCAATGGACAGCCCTATACCTTCGCCTCTCTAGAGCAAGCGAAAGCGGCAATACCACAACTCGTTGGGACTGTGAAGACAGGGACTCCCCCGGTTCAAATTGATGGGATAACCTACGGAAGCGCCAGTGATTACGGAAACTTTCTCGCATCGCAGGCGAAACAATCCGGCTCCGGTTACGTTGTCCAAGGCCTATCTGACAATTCGGGCAACCCGATAGTCTGGGGTTCCCTCTCTGACGCTCAAAACGCAGCGAAACAATTTGCAACAGGGAACCTGGGAAGTTTCTATTCTGCGCCCTCAGGTTCTGGCAGTCTAAACTATCTCAGCCAAGATTCTGCTCAGGCCGCACAAGCAGCCTTCTATGCGGACAACGCCAAGCCCGTTCCTATCTACGGTCAAGGCACCAACATCTTCGACTCTTCTCACGGTCCCCAGACTGGGGTTGGGTATCAGGTCGGAAACCAAATCTTCGCATCAAAGGCAGACATTGTGAACTACTTCTCCGGCGGTCAAAGTCTTCAAAGTTCTCTGGGTGGGGTTATTGGCACGCCAACGGAGGTTGCTTCTGCCAGCAGCCAATATCTCGGCGGTGTAGTCGGAAAACCCGTAACTGCGACGCAACTTCAAGGCATTCTAGGCAACGGTTTCCAAGGCAACCTTTCGAGTTTTGTGAATTCTTTCCCATCGGGCACGCTGTTCAAGCTAAATCCAGATTCATCGGTGTCGCTTGACCTGACCGATGCACAGCTTCCTTCATCAACTCTCGGCAATATTCCAATATCTCAACTCCCCACGGCACAACAGGGACTGATTCAACAAGGCCTGCAGCTTGGGGCACTTCTTCCTAGTCAGGATGAATCAGGGGTTGTGACCTATAGGGCCAACCCTAACTTTTCGATAACGGGGTCGAATTATCAAAGCTACTTGCAATATCTCGCAAATTCAAACGCTCTGCAAGCTCCTCAGGCACAATACAACAATCTCACAACGCAATACAACGCCCTTCTCAACAACAGAGCGCCTTTCACGCTCGCCCAACTGAACTCGCTACAATCACAACTAGGAATGACTCCAACGACTTTCCAGTCTGGAAAGCTGAATGGGGTCACTGTCACTCCCGACAGTCTTCTGGCTGCCGATGCTTCTGGCAACATCATTCCATTTCCCTCCGCGCCCTCCCCGCCTGCTCCAAGCACGTTGGTTCCGACTAATGCGTCTGCCGTTCCTGCTATCGAGAGTGGTCTCAGGACACTGGCTGGAGATTTCGCGGCTGGTCTAGGATACTTGGATAATTTCACAACCCCAATGTTCGTCACGGCGAGCGGAAAGGTCATTGGTGGTAGTCCAGCATCTATTAGCGGCACTGTCGGGCCTGCTGTGAACGCTGCTTCTCAAGCCCCCGTCACCGGTCTAACTGACCTGTTCCTTGCAGGTGCATCAAGTGGCAAATACCTCGCAACCGGTGGAAATTCAAGCGCGGTCAATCTAAATCCAGAACAACAAGCGAGACTGGGAGAGGTCGCTAATGTAGGAGCAGGCATTCTTGAGACCGGAGCTTTGGTGGCGACTCCTGAATTAATCGGACTCAAAGCTGTAGGCATAACCGGCTCGGGAGTAGCTGGTTTTGGTGCAGTTAACGCAGGTCTTCAGGGAATAGCGTCATACGCTTCCGGACAGCAGGTCACCTTGCCGCAGGAAGTTTCAGCGTTTCAGCAGGGTGCTGAGCTTGGCTATCTGTTTGGACCATTAGGTGTTGCGCCAAAGGCGCTCGGTATGACAGGCTCTCTTTCAACCAAGGCTGCTCAATCCCTTCTATTCGGCGGTGCGAATGCAGGAATCACTGCCGCTGAAGGTGGCTCCCCAACAAGTATCTTGGAATCAGCGGGCTTAGGAGCCGTAGCTCCATTCGTTCCTGAAGCTGCTAAAGGGACAGTAGCATTTGGGAAGGTGTTCGGAAAAGAATACATTGGGAAACCGATTCAGACAACAGCATCGACGGTTGCTGATATTGGTCGAGTCTTGAATGTCACTCCGGATTCCTTGACGGCTGGTGCCTCAGCCGTTGCGCGTGGCGTCGGGCAAGCCTTGGAACCGATTACGGCTCCATTCTATGAGTCTATGATAAGACCTGCCGGTAGCGCCGCAGTTGATGCAACCCGAGCTCTAGAAAGCCGAATTACATCAATTCCTGAGGTCCAAAACCTTGGAATCGTTCTATCGGAACAACCCCTTGAATCCACATACAATGCCTTCGTTAACGACCCATTGAGAACAGCAGCGGGTGCAGTGAACTCAAGGATTGATTCTAGCATTTTGGCGACAAAGGACGTTTACGGTAACTACCTTAGTCCAGGTGCGCTAAGAGGAGCCGTAACTCCACTTGTACAACGCGTTGCGGAAGTCCCCGCCATTCAAAACCTTGACATCCTTGCGACTGCCGAACCTCTCAAGACTACCGCCAATGACTTTATCGTGACTCCTGCGAGAGCAGCTGGTGGTGCAGTGGAAGCTGGTGCCAAGGCTGGCATTCTAAAAGGCAAGGACTTCTATGCAAACCACATTGCTCCGGGTCCGACCGAAGGCGTTACGGAACCTCGTTTTGGCATCGAATCTTTGTACAGAATGCCTCAAGATTACATCAGCCCAACCGAAATATTGGGAAACCGTATTTCTTCAGGCATTGACCGCAGCGTTCTCAGTGCAAAGGATGTTTATGGTGAAGCACGTGGCACGGTTAAGACTGTCGCGTCAGAGGCCGCAACTAGAGTTCGCGCAGTGCCTGAGGTTCAGAACCTGGACATTCTGTCAACGACGCAGCCCGTAAAGGACGTCGTACAGACTTTTGTTGAAAATCCTGTTCGCGCAGCTGGTGCTGCCGTAGGGGCTGCGACTGACGCAGCCACGTTGAAGGCAAAGGACTTCTATGCTTTGCATGTTGCTCCAGGTGCTGCTGCAGAAGGAGTTACAAAATCTCAATTCGGTGTCGAACCACTATACACAGAAGAACAACGTCTAGCTCAAGGAACTTCAGCTTTTGCCAATCTTTCTCAATCAGCAAAGAATGAATGGAACTTCATGAAGTTGCAATCACGTAACTATGGGACAGCTTGGGGAAAGTTTGGACGGTCAATAGACCGGACGTTATACGGTCTAACAGCAGAAGGTCGAGCACCTCTCTTTCCTGAGGATAGAATTGCAGCTAATGCATATGCTGAGAGTGATATATTGAACCGTCTCGAACCAATTTACAAGGTTCAGAATCTTGAAGAGGCCACCAAACCAAGTACAGTAAGGGCAAATCTTGCAAAAGAACCAAGTGTTGCTCCAACCTCTCACATCTTCGAGGGTTCCGTTGGACCCAAGGTCTACTATAATGAGACTCCTATGACTCAAGAAGACATAAACAAAGCGATAGCCGACAATTTGGCTTCTGCTCTTCGCGAAAAGAACATTTCGACTTGGGAAAAGGGTGGTGCAGGAGAACTTCCGAAGAGTGTGTTGGATGTACTTAATACTGAACGGATGAAAGAAGTTCAATCTTCTGATTTCTTCAAGAAATATCAGGCTCAAGGTCGTCTGACCACAAGGGCATCAGAAACTGAAACTTCTGATATTTACACAAAAGCACTAAACACTTCCATAGACAAGGAGGGTAAAGTGCCCGGTGAGCTTCCTTCTAAGTATCGGAACGCACTTTCTGATGCAGTTCTCAATCAGACCAAGGCCAACTTGAAAGATTGGTACGGAGTTGGTGGTAAGGTGCCTAGTGTCATCCCAGATGACCAGCTAGCAGCTCTCTACAAGGACATCATGACTAATGTGTTTGCTAAGAAAGACTGGTTAGTTGCAGAAGGCAAGCTGCCGTGGCAGATGAGCGATAGCATCGTGGCTCGGCTTGCAAACGAGAATATTCTCAAGTATCTGACAAGCAAGGGCGTCATACTTGACAGTCAAAACAGACTTACGCTTGGAAATCAGGTAAGTTCTACACTCATCAAAGCCTTCAGAGACACTAATGCGACAGACATGTCTGGCGTTGCCAAGGGTACATCTTTCGGAAAGAAGTCATCAACACCGTTTAGAACATTCACAGAACCTTCGGCTGGCACCGGTGAAACTACCGTGAAGTCTGGTGAGGAACAACTAGTAACAAAGACTGAGACCAAGACTGAGAAAGTCCAGAAGACCGAGAGCACAACAAAGGAAAAGGACGCAACTCAACCATCAACTGCTCCTCAGACAGCCAAGAAGAAAACACCCTCTGCGGCGGTGAACATCTATGATTTGATGCAGTTCACTCCAACACCTCCTGGCGCACCCGGCCCCGCTCAACCCACGCCTTCCGGTATTGCGGGCAGTCCATACGGTCTAGATGCTCCGGGAACAATCGTACAGGCTGGCCAAAAGCTGCAATTTGCCTCGGATGCCGCTGCTCAACCTCCATCTTGGCTCAGTATCTCGCAACCTGCAACGATTCTCTCACCTTCAAGTGCCGTTCAACCTCGTTCCGGCTTGACTCCCAGTGCTTTGTCAACCGTGTCCGGCATTTCCGTTTCGACCCAACCGGCTCGGTCTCCAATTGACTTGGGAATCATTGGCTCGGCATCCCGTCTGGATGCACCTGGAACAATAGCTCAGTTCACTCCGTTGCAGTTCGCAAATCAACTCGATGCGCCGGGATATATTGTGCAGCCAACCTCAGTCTTGCAGCCTCAAGCTATTGGTGCGGGAATCGTTCAGATGCCGCTGACAGACCAAGTAACTAGGCAGGAGACCAAACAATCATACGTGTTAGATTTGGCTGAGAAGCAAGCTCAACGGGAAGAAGAGGAAAGCGTTTTGCGTCTGAAAGAAGCTCGCGGTGAAGGGGATGACGTTCCTCCTTTCACATTCTTCCAAAGGAAGAAGCACGACGAAGACGACAAGAAATCACGTCGCGGAAAACCCACGGTATTTGGTAAGACCATCGTGCCTCACGGTATCAAGACCAACCTCATTGATGTTTCAAGAAGACCCTCGTTCAAGTTCAACATTGGCAGGCCTCCCGCCTATTTCGGTCGCAAAAGACGAAAGTAACCCTAATCCTTAAGTCAGAAATGACCCTCCTTTAGGCGCTGGCTTTCCTTGACTACAGAAACCATCCCGGTCAAGAAATCAAGGAAAGGAACCGGAGCGGTGGCAGTGGTGTTTTTCATCGTTGTTGTCATTATCATTATCGGGAGCCAACAAGGTCAGACACTATACCTTGCCAATAATCAAAACTGCGTGCTTCCCGGTGCAAGTAGCATAATTGCTTTGAATATCACGTGTGACCAAAAACCCGTTCAGAACACGGGAGCTTTTCCACTCGCGTGTCCCTGTTATCAGCAATTCGAGTTGAATTTCACCGTGTCTTCGCCGAGACACCTCTATTTGTCGTTCAACTCCACACAAGTGTTAAACGCTAACTTGAGTTGCTGGCATGGTGACAGCCTTTACAACTGCACCGGCTCGTTTAGCACGAACTCAACCTCGCTGGACAGAACCTATCAGCTGACAAATGACACTTACACCCTAAAGTTCACCAACTACGGAAATGCCCCAGCAAATCTTGAATGGACCGGGTACGTCAAAGCCTAGCCATTCTCTCTAAATCGCGTCCACGAAGTTTCCTTGATGCGTGCTTCGCGAGACTCTCAACGTCGTTATCGTCGAGAGCATTGTCGTCGTCTTGTACTTCCTCACCGTTCCGCTGGTCGCAGACATCAGCGTCAGTTCATACAATCAAGCGGCTAACCTTGGTCTGAAAGCAACAGCCGGTTCTGGGGATTGTGGTTCGCTTTTGTCACAAATCGCATGTTATGCTTCAACTCAATCCAGCCTTTTGACTGGATTGCAAGCCGCGTTCTTCTTCCTAGGACTGATAATCTTCCTCGCTTTGTTCGTCTATCCGCTGAAACACGACCCGCGAGGCTTCAGCCTTTGAGCCTGATAGCACTTGCAACGGGATATCAATGGCATGAGATAGCTGGGAGGTTCAAGTGCCCAGTCTGCGAATTTTCACAAATCAAAGACACAAAATGTCAGCGATGCGGTTTCAATCCCCTTCACGTTCTGGTGGATAGGCCACGGTCAATTGAATCGAGGCTTGACGGTCATTCGCCTTGCCTTCCCGAAGAATTCTGGCAGTCGCAGAAGCAGAAGGGCCTGCTTTGGTGTCGCCATTGTGGTTCATTGATGAGTGAAGTCAATCAAGTCCGCAACAACCCTGAACGACCTCCCATGTGCCGATTTTGCAGAACGCCTCTAGGCTACTTCGTCCGAAACCTCACGTCAATGTCAGGACATGACTCTCGTCCTTGGAGCTAGTTCGGGTTGAAACTCATTTGAGCCAAATCGTGGCAACTAGACAGATTACGCTCAACAGCTTCTTTGAATTCCCAGGAGGACACAGCTACAGCGACCAACCCTGCCCAAATTGTGGCGAGATTCATGGCAAATGGGGTCCGATGACTGGTCATACTCGAGGGTCGGAGCCTTGCATCAAGTGCGGTAGAATTCACAGAACAGCTATGGGTGGACACACTCGCGGTTCAGAACCCTGCATCAAGTGCGGCAAGATTCACAAAGTTGGAAGATGGCAGGCTCGCGCTCCGGTCGAAAAGACTTGTGAGTTTTGCCACAAGCCATTCACCGTTGAATATTCTCAGCGGTCCCGAAGGTTCTGTTCGCCTGAACACTATCACTTGGGTACGAAGCGCCCTGATTGGACACCTCCTCTTGATGTATTTCCCTCAAAGCCGTGTGAGAAATGTGGCAAAACCTTCGAACCCATAACACTCAAGCAAGTGAACTGTCTAGACTGTGCACTCATCCCTGATGACGCTCAATCGCCAATCTTTCCTGAAATCGGGCGAGCTCAGGAAGAACCAATGGTTGCAACGGTGCCGAAACAAGCCCACACTATAACCGTAGAAGACGAGGAATACTGGAACAAACGCCTGGCCTACATTGAAGAGGTTAGAACAAAGTCATTTGACCATCTGGAGAGGCTTCGAAAAGAGAAGGAACTCGCCCATCCATTGGGGCTGGTAATATGAGACACAGGCAGCCAGAACCCCTAAAGCTCGCCCTTCTCTCATTCGTGGGATGCCAAGGCCGACAAAGTGGCAGAAACTAACTGAAGGCAAAGAGCACTTCATAGATGTAGATACAATCAAGTATCGTGGTCCGGCATGTTACGTCATTGGAATAAGGCGAACTTCCACCGGCGGAAAGATTCGCTCTGTTTACGTCGGCAAGACGGGAGACCTCTATGAGCGATTACACAGTCACGGAGTTGGGAACAAGAATACGGGTTACTACATTGAACGGTGCAACAGGCGCGGATACACGGTTTGGGTTCGATACTTCAAGAAGAAGACGGCATTTCAGGCCGAAGTTCTAGAAGCACAATTACTTCGCAGATGGTGGAACTATCCTTGGAACGCGCTTGGAATGCCTTTCTGATGACGCAAGCTCGTTCCGTAACCAGCATGTGGTCAAGTAATTCGGGATGATTCGCGCCTGAACCTCGTCAACCACTCTTCCTTATCGAAAATGGCCTTCCACCTGATTGGAATTTCGAAGAAGGGAGGGTAGAGTTCCTTATCATCCCGGTAAGACACCGTTGCTTCCAAGGTGTAGCCCTCAGCCTTGTCGCCCTTCATTTCAAACGCTATTGCAGTAATCTTCTTTGCGAATTTGATTGACTCAATCTTCTTCTCGAAATAACCTTCGATGTTCCCTCGGTGATTGAACTCGTCACTCTCGAAGGGCGTCTCAAACCTTGCCTCAAACTCAGGCATGGTCAAGACTTGAATAATTCTTCCGTATAAACGCTGAATGTATACGAATAGTGTAGGACCGGTTCCTGTTTCGTTCACTCAATATCCTTTCATTTTCAAATCCTCTTGTGAGTGCAAACTTTGCAGGTAGGACTACTGCAAATGCCTATCTCAGCAGGCTTGGAGTTCCCGCTTAAGGCAAGAAAGCGTTCGCGAAACCGAAGGCTAGTTTATTCATATCAATCACATGACCTCTGCGACTTGCTGTCAGTTCTAGAAGTAGCTGCGACCTTCCTAGCTCTCGTATCGGCAATTATGGTTGCATATCCGGTGCTTGTTCTCAAATTACCAGAATTCCCTGATATTGTGGGGATGTTGCCGGAGCCTGTAGCACCAATCTTAGCCAATAGTGAAAAACAACGGTCGGTTGAGGCGCTTGCCAAGTACAAGAAGGAAGTTGACCGCCTTTTCTATATTCAAAGAAGGTGGGTTCTTGCGGGAGTATTCCTCTTGACTTTGAGCTCCGTCGTTCATCTGCTCTCATTCGCGTTCGTGTTCTAAAAATTGAAATTCTTGCGAAAAAAGTATCGAACAGCATAAAAGGGGTGGGGCCTTTTTGAGTCTCGAAGAATATGGCCACAAGAGCTCAACGTAAGCGGAACGCAAAGAAGCACTTCGTAGCGACCCTGGGAATAGGCGCAAGCCTCCTGGCTTTCAACATCATCAAAGGCTTCTATCGTCTCCCTGGCCAGATGGAATACGTGATTGCGCTTCCCGCGTATGAGTTTGCTGCTTGGATTTGTGTCATTGCCGCTATCAACGGGCTGTTGAAGTACTTCACTGATTTCCAGCTTCTCAACTGGATGTTTGGAAGCCATAAGGAATATCGCGAAGTCTTTTTCAATTCATTCCTAGCTGGCTTCGCAGCGTTCGACGTTCTGCTTGCGGGCATGACGGGCAGCGTTCCTCTGCCTTAGAAGTCGGGTCAGCCCAGTTCAGAAAGTCTCTGCTGAAAGTAAACCTTGCAGGCTCCTAGGACATCCTCAGCAATCGACCCGTATTGATGCTCGGGAAGTTTCTGGTCAATCAGGGCGACCATTGATTCGATTAGGTGGTGTTGGCAGTAACCTTGGCGGGAGTATTCCTTGACGAGGTGCGTAACGTTGTGTTCTATTGCAATCCTGTGAGCCTTTGACTGCCGCCCGAATTGAGTCAATCTCTCGATTATGGCATGAACCCAGATAGGGTGTCCGTCAAGTATCAGCTCGGGTTGTTGCATCATGCTTATTTCTTCTCCTTGTCGATTCTGCCGATGAAGTGCTTCATCACAACATAGGAACCCAGACTGCTGCCGATTCCGGAGCAGAAGCCGGTCACGACAAGCGTTAGGAGAGTGTTGAGGTCCAAAGGCTAGACCTCGTCCACCTTGTAATTCCAGTTGCCCGCTCTCGCATACTGTACACGGCTCGCTACCTTATTCATCGTATCTTGAAGGCCAGCTTCTTCAACAGTCTGAGACTTTGCAACCGGCGCAGGGACATCCGCTTCGTTTTCGAATCTTGAAGTCTTGGTNNTCCTGCACTGCTGACATGGCCTTGAAGCCGATTCAAAAATTCAGGGCTTAGGCCATCTTCGCCTTTGCTTGAGAAGAACTTTCTTGTCGCACTGTAGGCATGATAGACTAGCCGGTTAGTTACCTCGTCTTTCTGGTCATATCCGAGGTCCGTGATAGCGCGGTGCCAAGAATCAGAGAACCTCCACATCTTGTAGGGATAAAATAAGTCCCGGTCAACCACTTCGCCCGTCTTCTCCTGCGCATCCATCTTCTTTTGACGAATCTCCAGCCAGTCCGTCAAGTATTTCCTTGCTTCAGCATCGCAATGGGTCCAAGGTCTTTCGCGGGATTCATTCGTCTTGGTTTCCCACCGTTTCCACTGCCCCTTTGACGGGTCCACTTCCTTGACCGGAAGATAGACTATCGGTGGGTTTGACTTTAGGTCAATATCGTCCACTTGCAGTTTCATTATTTCGCCTAGTCTTCTTCCACAGCTCTTGCCCAGAATGAAGAACGTCTTCGTCGGCAAATCCATGCAGCCGAGAATCTTCTTCATCATCAGCCTCGTGGGAACCTTGTCCAGGGTTGCGGTGTCCTTAGTCCCTGGCATCACATTCTGTGCAGCTTTTCGCTTCGTCTGTGGAACCTCAATCTGCGAAGCCGAGAAGAACGCATTAACACCCCCTAGCCTATTCGCAAATGTTTTGGGTGTAGCAGGCTTCCTAAGTGGTGGAGCTCCAACCTTCAGCTTTTCCGCGAAGTCAATCAGGTCTTGACCCATTAGAAGCGTCTTGTATGAAGGCAGCCCGTCCTCAAGGAAGATGACATTGCCAGCTTCGTCTCTGTTCTTTCGTGAATCAAGGTAGCGTTCCATTATCATGTCAAGGTCAGGCTCGAACTTGCCGGTCAGCGAGTTCGTGCGGCCCCACATGTTGCACTCTTTCTCGCCCATAGTTACAAGAAGGAATGCTTTCAGCGAGGCTTGATAGGAAAGCGCAGTGCTCAGAGATGTTCGCTTGTTGAGGAATGAATCAAGAAGACCCACACAATTGTGTTGCAGTCAAATGGACTAAGACTTATTGATGGGAAAACGATTTTCCATTTATTTGGAATATTTTTCCCAGTACTTCAACGCCAAAAATCCAGCCCCTTTGGGCTGAAGGCCAAACAAATCGTGCTTATTGCGGCCTGCAGGAGAATAATATCGATTTATTTTCCATTTTTCTAAGACGTTCGTCAAGCCAAACAAAAATAATTCCTCCCTTCACTATACTACTACTGATAGAGAATAGAGGCAGGGTCGCTTTCAAAAATCTTGTCAACAGGCTTCGCATTCTTTCCTTCCCTCAGTTTTCTGATAGTTCCTTCTTGATGCCCCTGAATCCGGAAGCAACTCGCGTGCCAAGGGAAGTGAGAGTGTAGTCAACTCTGAACGGTCTTGTTGTGACTACCTTGCGTTCAATCAGTCCTTCATCTTCGAGGTCTCTGAGAACGAGAGACAGCGTGCTCCTGCTGTGGTTGAGCTTGACTAGGTCTGAATGCCTTGCCGAATCCTTCTCCTGAATGTGAAGGAGAATGACTACGCTTGGGTCGTCAAGAATCTTCCTGACCTTCACCTGTGGCTCGAATCTACGAGCTAGTCTCGGCTAATAACACACAGACTCGCACATACGAGTCAGGCTCGCGGATTCGAACCCTTATATCGGCCAAGCGCCAACGAACGATATGGGAAAGGGAAAGACAGTCCTTCTCATTGCGATAGTGCTCGTAGCAGGATATGGAATTGCCCAAGTTGTCTCGATACGCGGCTTGTTATCAGGCTCTGCCGATGTCATTGGGCCCAGTTCCGGCACAAGCTCTCAAACAACCACAGACTTGGCTTTGGCACCTTCGCTCACAATGCAACAAGGCTCTTCTTTTGTTGTCACGGGGAACCTTTTCGCTCAGGAGTTTTCCTCCAATGGGATATCGGGACCCGATACTTTCTTTTCGTGCGACCCGGCTTATGCTCCATGGAACTCCTTTCTTCAGGTTAGCCCCAAGCCGGGAGATGGTCGCGTCGAAGTGCAGATTCAGGAGATTGATATCAAAGCTGCGTCAAATCCAGTTATCATAACGCTTACTCACGGGACCCTAGGCCCACAATGCGTTGAGGATAGCAAGATTCACTTGGGAGGGTTCGACCTGAAAGCCCAGTCGGGTGAGTCATTTACCGTGACTTTGGTTCTTTCAGGCGGCATCCACCTGACTGGAAGCGGTAATTTCATCTAGTTCGGCCGACCTGCAATCTACTCACGTCTTGGCCCATTTCGTGAACTCGCCCTCAATGGCGACTCTAACTCTCTTCGTTTCTTCGATGAGTTCCGTTCGCTCCTTCTCTTCTGCAATGAACCTCTGATTTCCTCTCAGCAGGGGACGCGCTGCACTCCAGAATTCGGCTAAGATGCGGTCAATCCTAGCCGCGTCATTTATTCTCACACTCCGCTGCATCGTTGTTCCATGTTGCTCTCCCGAAACCAATGCATCAAGGTAGAGCTCAACAAATTGCCCCCGATGCAAGCTTAGGAGGTCCACGTCCCAGTATAGTGCACCTCGGAGCGTCGCGATAAACCTCTCGCCATTGCTCCAAGCTGTTACGATGGCGGGGTTAACGACTTCGATTATTTCCGGAATAACACTCGGTAGGATGACCTTTTCGACCTCTGAGATGTCATTATGTGCGAGGTATTCTGATTTGTTGAACCTGTTCAATCGACCAAAATATTCCTCAATGTTCGACCTCAGAGGTTCTTCAATGACGAAGAACTTGTGGCTATGTCGGATGGCTTCCCAGTAATCCTCCGCCGAAGTGATGTATGAGACATTCAGACTTGCCCGGTTCGACTCGAATGATTCCTGAATCTTCAGAATCTGTCCGTAGAGAGGGCCTAAGGCCTCGCTGATTGCAACCCTCCTGACTTCGTACTTTCGTGTGTCTCTTGAGTTAACCCGCGCAAAGAAATAGGCTAATGAGGTTGAAAGAACAATCGCGAAAACTGGAACAACTGCGATGTATGACCAGATGACTGCACCGGCAATCCCAAGAGAAGAGACTATGCTACTTACAAGGCTGGCAATCTCTTTACTGTCCATCGCTTGGATAGGCTGACCTGACTACAAAAGCCGAACGCCTTCATGGAATTGCTCCCCAATGTTTCCAGACTGCCTCTTGCTGCAATGTAACATAGGCCTTGTCTTCGTCGCTCAGAGGCTTCGCGTATTCCTTCTTGTTGTTCCTCTTCAGCTCAGCTGGCGTACAGTCTAGCCCAAGAAATCCTCCACCAGGATACTTGCTGTTCTCGTTGATGACGATGGCCGATAAGGGGGGATGGTGATGAGCCAGTTCTACTTCACTGATTTCTCCGGGAATTTGCCCCATGTATCTCCGCCATCGGGGATTGAAGCCAGCCATTTTCCAGAGCTCCCCGTATGTTACTTTCTTGCCTGCTCTCGCGAGAGAAATCAGGACAGGATAGACTCTCGCCTTTGCTTCTGCGATTGTTACCATGAATTACCCTCTCAAAGGCCTCGAATATTGAGTCGTACGGTTGCAAAACGCTGTTCTAGGCTGGAAGCGTCTAATCCGGTTTTGTTGCCCTTCCCAAGGGCGAGTAGTGCCCTGGACCCGTCTCGCATCCCTTGGGACCGATTCAGATGCTCTTCCGGATGGCTTGACCGTCATTTCGGCCCAGTGAATGAAATTAGACACTTGAACCCCCGTCTAAAGCGCAATTCTTGATATGGCTATAAACGACCTCGACGCTCCGAATGATATGGTAAAGAGCGCCACACAATCGTATGTGCTTGACATGGTCGTTGGCGTCCTATCATCAATAGTGGGCAATTTCATCTACGATAAGCTGAAGGCGCTAGACTGGAACCGAATCACACCATTGTTGGTGAATGCCGCGATAAGGCTCATCATTTTTGTCTCAGCTGCAGGAGTGGCACTTTTGATGATTTTCTACCTTCCTTTAGCTCCCTAAGCTCCACGAAAATACACAACCGACTGTTGCAACCGGATGCTCCACCTCTGCCGACAGAATCTCCCTGTTAGTTACTGCGAAAGAGTTGCACTTGTACTCGGAGAGAAAATAGCTGTCCAGGGTGCGGCAGCATAGGATTGAATCTCAAACACATCTGGTGTGCTGAAGAATACCCTTGGGTGCTTTTTCAGGGCCTTTGCGTAGTCAACATAGGCTTCCTTTACAAGTTCTCTTCTCACGGACCCCATTGAATGAACCGATAGGATTACCTGGAGACTCAAAGGTGAGCTGCTCAAGAATGGCTTCAGACCCCTTGAATATATTTCCATTAGCATCTTCATGGCGTGGTCTCGTTGAACGACAAGATTATGGTCGTCAAGAAATGCAAAAACTCGAACATACATGGTGGCGATGTCCAACTTGGTCGGTGCTATCACGAAGCTTCCGTTGAGGCTCTGGAAATAACCTTCCTTAACAGCTCCTAATTCCGACAACTCTTCGCAAATCTTCACCTTGAGAGAGTAAAAGATTAGTCTCCTTATGTCCCAGATGTAAATGCCGTCTTCCTTCAGAATGGAGTTTAGTTCAGGTTCTGGGAGGAGGGAACCCGTAACCAATACTCCACCTGCGAGGTTTCTCAATACTTCGTCTTTCTTGTCCTTAGACCTCTTTCCTTTTTCGATATCTCGTTTCAAATTTGCCACATCCTTGAGTTTGTATTGTCCTCTCTTGACACTAAAAGCAGTAATCCCGTTAGGGGAAAAAATGGGACGCTTCAGAAGTGAACTGCGTTCCTGACTCTCGGCATCATCAAACTCGGCTATAAGGTCAATTGCGGGGGTAATATTTTGGGTGCGGTCCTTGGTGTAGCCCAACAATGTGGTAAGTCGATAGAATGCTTCCTCCGCATCGTCGCCTAGAATCTTCGGAAGGTGACCGGAGAAAGACATGTCATGTCTCTGGTACCTTATAATAGACCCATTTGCCGTCTCTCTTGAGTCTGCGGAGGAATCCTCTCTTCACCTCTCGAAGGAGAGCCATATTCACTGATTCAATCCTATCGGGGATTGCGTTATTTTCGAGTGCTGACATTACATCGCTGACGCCACGCGGTGTTCGCCCCCATGGAGTACCGAAAAGAGAACGAATGTTTTCTGTGGTACTCTTCGACGCCCTAATCACAGGTGCTTCAGCATTGAATTCGGTTGATGAAACGCTTGCCGCTTCAGATGCCTCTGCAATTTGAGAACCGGGAGTTCCGCCTGCCGCGAGGTCTAGCAATCCTTTCATCGCAGATATTTCCTTTCCAAGGTCGGTAATAGTACCTTCACCGGTTACCTCTACTCCGCCTGACTTCAGGCTAAGTTTGACGTTCAGGTTCGAAGTTGGTAAACCAGATTTCTTGGCCACGCTAGATGTTTGCCCTAGTTCCTAATAAGAATAGCAGATTAATCGAGAATGCTTGGTGAAAATGGCTGAAATGTTCGAGGAAGTTTCCGTCTACGTAAGACCCGGTCCCGTCTAAGTCGGGCTTCGTCAAGTCATTGGTATGAGCAACTCTAACGGAAAGACAAGCGGGCAGAAGGCAAAGGCACCGAAGGAAACGAAGGCGAAGCCACGCGACAGACAAGAAGTTATCTTCTCTGTCCTCGCGGCCAACGGTGGCAAGTATCCTCTCGAACGCATCGAAACTGCTAGCCAAGCGCTGAAGAAGGCAACTGGCGGTTCCTATCACAGGGCTGCGGGGTTTTTCTTCGTCGTGGACAAGGAAGGCAACGTTCTCCCACAGCCAACGGAGAAAGGCGTCCTGAACCAGCTGGCGTACATCAAAGGCCGCAAAGATGCCACAACGTGGTATCTGGACAAGTTCGGCAAGACACCTCCGAAGCCAAAAGCCTAGGGGGTGCAACCCGCATTGTCCCTCCAGGCAACCCATCGCCTCGTCACTTGCAGTCGTTGCAACGGGGCGAAGCGGATTCGAGTCCCCGTTGGTTTCGGCTGGACTCATAGATTCGTCACGTGCCCTCGCTGCAAGGGAATCGGCGAAGTCCTGCAACAGGTTCAGGTGATGGGTTCTCCTTCCACCCCTGTTCAGCGCGCAGAGGCTCCCACAATCGTTGAGCGGGAATCCATCAGGGTTCCCTGTCGGCATTGTGGGACCCTAGCCGACCCTGTAAGACAGACAAAGTGCAGTTCATGCGGTGCCCATCTCTTCTGAGAGGCACCTTCCCTTCCTTTTTCCACGGTGCTTGTCCTTGCGAAAACTTTGCCCCAAATGCGGTCGCAAGACTCGAATCGGAACGAACGCCAATCAACAGAAGGTGCGCTATTGTGTCGGGTGTAACTTGAACGTTGATTTCTGCGAATGCGAGAGAGTCTACGCGACTCTCACGGACCTCGACCAAAAGAAGGCAAAGTCAGCCCGCATCTCCCTAGTGAGAGCGCTTGACTTGAGCGACTTGAATCCGCCCCTGAAGAAAGATTCGACGAAAATCCTTCGGCTAAGACCCAAGGGAATTACGCGCTTTGTCCTTCTCTCCATGTTCATTACGGTGACCGCGCAGTAAAACAACTCCTCAAAAAATACGAATCTGATGACTGGCAAAAGAAGTACTCTTGCTCTGGAGATTGCAGGCCCGACAAGACTTCCAACAACAAGAGCCGCAACCCATGTTCCTGGGTCGAGGAGGCTTTCCAAGAGCCTAGCGGGTATCTGGATTGAAGCCAATCCGTGCATTAATTGCTGAAGTTGCCTATAAAGTTGCGACTGTCTGCACGGTTTCGCATCACCCTGTGCAGGTTTCGTCATGCTTTCCCGAGCGGTTCGGAAAGACCCTAACAGTCGTTAGGAGCTACTAGGGTAGTATGGGAGTTGCGGAGAGACGTTCTGGATGACACACTTCTTTAAGACCCGCCGAATGAAGCTCTAAAAGCGGAAGGGCACAAGTCCTGGGATGAACATATTGGTCAACGACTCGCTGATTAGATATCACCTTCCACAACTCAACAGATTCGTCACGAAAGAGGATGTCAGCCAGCTCCCAGTTTACTCGACCACAGGAAACCCGTTCATTGGGGAATTCATCATCAAGAATCGAAATTCAAGGGCACCCGAAGACAGTGGTCCGTATCTGAAAGAAATCTCAGCCGGGAAGAACACTTACGTATATGACGCCCATACTTATCACACTAAGGTTCCGCCCGAAGGTATCGAAGTCCTAATCCGACATTACACAAGGCCGAATGACATCGTCTTCGACCCCTTCTGTGGCTCTGGAATGACCGGAGTTGCGGCGCTCCGAAGTGGTCGAAAGTTCATTCTGACTGACATTTCTCCAGCAGCGACGTTCATCGCGTACAATTACGTTACACCAATAGAAGCAAACCGCTATGCTTCTGCTATCGATGCGGTTCTCGAATTATGCAAGGAGGAAGAACTTCGTCTGTACCGAACTCGTTGTCGCTCTTGTGGAGAGACAGTTCCAATGGATTATATGGTATGGAGCTACAAAACGCGTTGTTACGAGTGCGACGTTGAATTTGTCATATGGGACGTCGCTCGAGACGAGAAGCCTCGGTCAAGAGACAGCAAGGTACTTTCAGAATTCAAATGCCCAAATTGCAAGAAACTCATTGCGAAGAGAAAGCTGATTCGAACTTCCATCGTTCCGGTCGCGGTAGGTTACAGGTGCTGCAAACGCGGGCTTCAGGAGGCTATTGTTCCCCCAAATCAACAAGACTTGACTCTTCTCACGGAGATTGAGAAGAGCGGTGTTCCCAGAGAACTTTGGTATCCAAAGGACGTACTTCCTTTAGGGGACAATACCAAGCAGGCAATTTCCCATGGGATGGACTCCGTCGACAAGTTATACACCGTTCGGGCTCTGTCTGCGCTGGCCAAACTTTGGAACCTTGGCAAGAGGTGGCCTAACAACGACGAGAAGCTCAAGCTGATGTTCACCTTCACCTCGCTCTATCACAGAGTGATGCGGCTATCCGAATTCCGATTCTGGGGCGGAAGCGGCAATACTCCCAATTACAATGTGCCAATGATAATGAACGAGCAGAACGTCTTCAAGGCGTTCTCAAGGAAAGCCAAGACCATCGAACTCTATCTCAAGGCAATGAGTGATTCCGAGAAGGTGCCGTTCTGCATCTCGACACAAAGCAGCACTAATCTCAATGGATTGCCTAGTGATAGCGTTGACTTCATCTTCACAGACCCTCCTTACGGTGGCAACATCAACTATTCAGAAATGAACTTCCCATGGGAAGCTTGGCTTGGAACGTTCACCAACACGGCGAAAGAGGCTATCATGAATTCGACACAATCCAAGGGAATAGAGCAGTACGAGAAGCTCATTACGGAGGCACTCCGTGAATCATACAGGGTTTTGAAACCGGGAGGATACGCATGCATTACCTTCCACAACTCTTCAAACATGGTCTGGTCATCAATTCAGCAAGCGGTGTTGAACAGCCGATTCGTGATTCTAGACACCAATCTTTTCGATAAACAACATGCGACGTTCAAGCAGCTGGTTTCAGAGGGAACAGTGGGGTATGACGTGATAATGCATTGCAAGAAATACCCAAAAGACGAAAGGAATCCGAGTCGTCCCCCATCAAATGGAGCACCTGATTTGGACGCTTTCCTTCAGCGAACTTACTTTAGGAATCCCGCTCTGTACAAGGTGAACTACATGCACGTCAAAAGAAAGGAAGAGGTGGACTTCAGAAGACTCTACTCAGAATGGTTGGCTGCCAAAGTGAAGAAGGGAGAATCCCTCACCCTTGACTTTGTCCACTTTCGGAATCGTGCAATAGCTGCTCTGTCTTCTCAAGAGCCGCAGGCGTCTCGATAGTGGCTTCAAGAAGCGCCAACACATCAGTGACCTTAAGTTTCCTTGGACTTATTTTGAATACGTCAGCATCCTTTGGAATGTCATGAACGACGTAGAATTGCTTCCCCCTTGAGTTCCACTTGAAGCATAATCGACCCTTACGGTCGTAACCGGCGATGTTACGGTTCTCACCTTTTGCTCGCTTGGTGGGCCGCCAAGTATAGGCATCAAGGTCGTACTCATCTGCGGGTTCTTCAAAGTAAATAAATTCGGTATTGTCCTTATTTCGTAGCAAGATGCTAATAATGTCCCACTCGTATTTGCGAACGATTTCCTTGTTGTAATGTAACAACACCGCCTGCCCTAACTCATCGTCCGAGATGTTGCTTAGTGTAGTACCCTTCGGAAAACTAGCCGAAGGGTCTGGCCTTGCGGTTATGATGTCTTCCCGAGTTCCGAGCCGACTCTTCGCGCTTCCAGAAATTTTCTCCGTCTTCATTGAATAGTTCTTTCCTTTCAGGACCATGTCGGGCTCGGGTCTGTTGGAACGTTTTGCCTGCCACTTTCCACCTCTGGCCTCGGCAATGATTGCTTCAGCCACCTCTCCAGAAACGTCGGCATTGAAAGGCAGGCTCATGTAAACCCTCAACAGGGTTTTCAGTTTCTCAGTTTCATCGTGAGATAGGAAGCGACTCATGAGGTCAACCGCTCTTCCCTGACTTTTCCAGAGAAATCTTCAGGGAGTCATTCTCGGTTGTTATGAGCAGAATTTCTCCAATGGATTTGACGCCCAGGTCGCGAAAAATGCGAGGTCCTAGCCTCAGACGTCCGTACAAATCTATGTGGACCTGATGCTTTTGAGAGCCGACTTGAACGATTACTACAGAGTCACGCTTCGAGACGAGAGGACCAACCGGTAAGGTGTACCTGTTTAGGTCGGTTGAAGTGATTCTCTTTCGTTTTGAGCTTGGAGCCAACTCGTCCCGTCTACCGCCCGGTTAGGTGGAAGAAATAGGTTTCATCGAGGGCTACGCTCGCGGCAGAGCCTAACTTCGCATAGAAGACTTTCCTTCGTTCCACCGCAGTTGCTGGGTCTTCTCCCTTGAAACTCTGTAAGAACCCTTTGAGAGTTCTTCTATGACAATGATGTCTCCTACCTTGTCGAATCCCAACTTATCGAAGATTCTCGACCCCAATCGCAGCCTCATGAATGAATCAACGTCGACCCGGTATGATTCATTTCCAGCGATGACCTTAACTGACGAGTCGCGGTCGAAAATTGTCGCTGGCACAGAAAGGGTGTGTCTCCTGAGGTCGCTATAGGTGACTGGTTTCCTCAGGATGATTTCCGCCATTCTGACGAATCAGACTGGTCAGAATGGTCCCTGATATGCTTTGACGATTTGTGGTCAACCGAAGTAATCTCTACTCGTCGCACCCTTTGCACTTTGGCGGGAGCCAGAACGTCACGCCTATCGGGTCAACGTAAGGCTCGTAGTCTTCAGGTTTCAGCTTCCTAGGAGTCTCTTCTTTGGGCATGGTTCCCATATCAGGGGAACCAATAAAAGCGCCAATGCGGGCTTGCCAACTGACATGCCAATCAAGGATGAGAGCCTCGACGCTCTTGAAAGGGTGGAGAAAGGTCTCAAAGAACTCTCGGCCAAGCTAGATGACCTCAAGGCGGACATGAAGGAAGCGAAGGGAAGTATCAAGGCACTTCGAGCCCACAAAACCAGAAGAGGAGAATAGCTTCACTTTCGGGTACTTTCACCCTCCTCTCTGGGGACGGGTTAAATTCTAGAAATCGCCCGACAGAAAACATGGCTCTAGAAGCCCAGGAACTAGATTCCCTTCCTATCTCCCAAGCTCCTCGGTCGCAAAAGCGGAAGCCAACTCCGAAAGTCGTTCAAATCGAATGGAGTTTCTGCCGAAAGCATCGAATCTGGTACTTTGAGGTCTGCGCGTGGTGTTCAGGAAGCGTTCTAGGCTGCGGTAACTGAATCGAAAAGCTAATCATGTAGTTGAACCGTCACGGATAAAGGGGGCTTCAAGTCATGCGCGAGCAGCACGCGCAGCAGATTTTTCCGTCGAAATGCGTATTATTCTCAAGTTCCCCACGTGGGCCTCGATGCCAAATGAAGCCGAGGTAGCTGGTGTTGATTACGTGATACAATGGGCTAAGAAGAGGAAAATCAAGGTCACTCCGACTCACCGGGATGGTGTCGGTTATGACTTGAAATTTGAGTATCCTGATGGAAGCGTAGAAAAGATAGAGGTCAAAGGGAGCAGGAAGCCACACGCTATCCCAGACATGCGGGTAAGTGAGTTCGAGAAGTTCGAACTGAAGGCTGATTACATGTATGTTGTCGGCAATGTTTTAGCCAAAGGAAACGAGAGACTTTACCGCATTCCGAAGAGCGCGATAAAGGCTGAGCACCTATCTTTGAGGCAGACATACCACATTCGAAGATTTCAAGGACGAAAGAACATGGAAAAGTACCTCTTCAAGGACCGGCATTAATCGTTGCGACGATTGAAATTTGGCAAATGGGCTGATTGCTCAGGAAGTTACAATGACGCAAGGGAAAAAATGCGCAAACTTCCTGAAGACTTTGCAGTATACCAATTCGCAACGAGAGCCAAGAAAATTGGATACATTGGGGAAACATCCAATCTTAAACGAAGAACGCGTGACCATCTTTACAACACCCGGAGAGGGAGGGTAGGCACGCGTGATAGAGCAATGTGGAACTGGGTGCCGACGTATTTCAGATATCAATTATGCGACACAAAACTTCAGGCGAAGACCATTCAAGATTTCCTAATAGCCGAATACTCGAAGAAGTTCGGACGCAAGCCCCGTCATAATCAGAAGAAAAGCTGAGAGCGTTTCTGCCTCTTAGCTTTGCTCGTCCGGCTTAAGTCATATTTCGTCAAATAGCCGGATATGAGCAACACAAGCAGACTAGCGGAAGTTAGGAACTCTCCGAGCGCAGGATTTTTAGACCCTGCAAGCAGATTCTTTTATAATATTTTACGGGCTCGATGGGCAGATGCTCCGGTTCAAGCTCCATCAGCTCCAAATCCCTTCCCTCGGAAGGTACTTCCTGCCCCTCCCGAAGCTCAACGACGCCCAAATCGCCGGAGTCTTCTCGCACCTTGCTGGGCGGGGGTTCAAGGTGCAGATGAGCGGCGGACCGGGCAAGCTTACCGCCACCAAGGGGGCTCAACGCATAGCGGTCGACGGACGACTCGGTGTCGCGGGGTCGGGCTCCGACATGCTCGATGCCATCGCGCCAGCAATTCCCTCGCTCCTCGCTTCAAGGCGCGCCGACGGAGGACACGAAGGTGACCTTGGGGAGAGATACTTCTCCCTGAAGCGCTCTCGAGGCTCCGTCCAGCTCCAGTTATTCCCGCGACTCGAGTCGCTTAGGGCGTGGACATCCCTGAGGCGTGACGGCCTCTGCGGTCTCACCCCAGACGAGGCTGCGGTGGTTGGGCACCTTTTGGGGAAGGCCTCCAGCAGTCAGCGGGTGGAGTGCGTCACGGCAATCCCGAGAGAGGGGTCAATTCCCCTCCAGATTGGGAGGAACCTCTACTACAGGTCTGAGGTGCCCGTTGCTGAGTTCGTTTCGTCGATCGCGACGATCTACACTGGCGCAGGCAAGTCCGCCTGCTATCTGCCCAGAGACTCGGTAATCGCAGTCGCCGGGATGCGGATCGACGCTCGAATATCGGCCGAGGAGCTAGGCGAATGGTGCCTCTTGGATTAAAGAGTCACCGAGCCAAAAATTTGGGAGCGACGCAGGCAGATAAGTATCTCGTCGCAATGAAATGGAGGGCCCATCGNNGATGTGACAATAATCTGACAAGGCCATCCAGGCGCATCCTGAACGGGGTCACATCGGACTTTCCTGTCACCTGGCGAGATGTCGCAATTTGGCTCGACACTGGGGGAAGTGCTTCAATCTACCGGCACCATGCGCGTTACGAGAGCGTGATTCACATAGCTCAGAAGGAGCGCGAGCCACTTCAAAGACTGTGCGATTTTGTCAAAAGCCAAGGCATTCGTTGCAAAGTTCGGACAGCGGGTAAGACAAACGGAATGTATGTCCTAGAAGTGAGACCGGTATTGAGTCAGGCTGCATTTCTGGCGGCAGTTAGACCATTACTAATGACCAGAAACAAAATCAAAAGTGCGGGATCGCGTCGCCCTCTTTCTAAGAGAGCGGGCAAAGACAGGAAGACGGAGGAAGGGATTAATTAGCCAGATTTCACCGGCCAGAAGCAAGCCCCGGTAGTATAGAGTACTATACGTATAGCCCGGTCAAACTGAGATTCAGTATCGAGAGTATGCTGGCCTTTCGAGTCGGCGACGCGGGATCGAATCCCGCCCGGGGCACCTTATCCTACAATGGCAAATCCCCGACTTTCTGGGTACCCCGCCTTAAATACGAAAGAGGGCCCGTACCGTATGACCCCGGACCTCATCCACGACTACGAGTACAACCTTCGGAACGCGCTCTCCAGGGTGAACAGCGACCCGACGCTGAGGGATGAGGACAGGAGGCTGCTGCTGGCCTTCCTGGAGCACATCAAGGCCCTGCGGGTCTCGACGGGAAGGCAGGCGAAGTACGCCAACATGATCCGGACCGCGTCGCACATGCTGCGCGTGCCATGGAGGAGGGCCAAGAGGAAGGACATCGAGGACCTCATGACGAAGCTCGCCGACCACGAGATCGTCAGCGTGAGGACGGGGGCGGTGCGGCACTACTCCGCCGAGACGATGGCGGACTTCCACATGGTCGTGAAGAGGTTCCAGAAGTTCGTCAGGTACGGTGACACCGACCAGGAGACCCCCTACCCGGACGAGGTAAGGTGGCTCAGGAAGAACGTGAAGGAGTCCGAGAGGCGGGCACCCCTCTTCTTCACCGACCAGGAGGTCGAGGGCATGATCAGGGCAGCCGACACCCTCCGCGACAAGGCGTTCATAGCGGCCTACGGGGAGATGGGCGGGAGGCCGTCGGAGTTCCTCCTCCTGCGGATCGGGGACCTGACGTTCGACGATAACGGGGTCGTGGTCCAGATCAGGCAGGGGAAGACGGGGTGGAGGACGCTGAGGCTGATCTCCTCGGCCGCCTACCTCGCCGACCATATCTCGACCCACCCCTACAGGAGCGACCCCAGCGCCCCGCTCTGGCTGACGACCTCGACCAACCACCTGAACCAGCCGATGAGCTGGATCGCCGCCGACAAGCTCGTCAAGGAGGCGGGGTCGAAGGCGGGGCTCAGGAAGGGGCGGTGCCACATGTACATGTTCAGGCACGGGAGCGCGACGAGGAACGCGAGGTTCCTCACCGACGCCGAGATGAGGCTGATGTTCGGGTGGTCGCCCACCTCCAAGGTCCCGGGGAGGTACGTCCACCTCTCGGGCGGCGACCTGGACCGGAAGTACCAGCAGGTCTACGGCTCGGGGAGGCCCGTCGAGCCGCCTAAGCCTAGCTTCTCCCCCGTGATCTGCCCGAGGTGCCAGGAGAAGGCCTCCCCAGGGATGCTCTACTGCCCTCGGTGTGCTTCGCCCCTGGACCAGGCGGAGAGGGCGAAGATCGCGGTGAAGGAGGAGAGCACGAAGAAGGAGGTTTCAGAGCTGAGGGGCCTTTTGGAGAAGTACCTCAAGACGCCCGCTCCCGAGGGGCCTAGTCCCGCAGCAGGTGCCGCTAGGGCGCAGCGGGGCACGGCTCCTGGCTGAGGGGCTCCGGTTTGACCCGAGACTTCTATGATGTCCTGGGGGTGCCGAGGGCGGCTTCGAGTGCCGAGATCAAAGAAGCGTTCCGGAGGCTCGCGTTCCAGCACCACCCCGACAGGGACGCGGGGGAAGGCGGGAGGTTCAAGGAGATGAGCGAAGCCTACGCCGTCCTGTCGGACGCCGAGAAGAGAGCCCTGTACGATGCCCTGGGCCCCGACAAGTACGATGACCCGCGTGAGGTCCTATTTTACAGGCTGAACCAAGAAGCGGCCAACCGCGAGGTGGAGAGGGAGTATGAAGGGTCGAGGTCGGCGCAGAAGTACAGCGATGCGGAGGGCCTGGGATTTGTCATCTTCATCCTCATCATCATAGATTTCGTGATCCCCTCGTGGGTCTTTGGGCCCTGGTTCTACGTGTTCAATGTCTTCCTCATCCTCGCCATAGCCGTCGGCATCTACGATTCGTTCAAGTCCTGATCAGGCGCCCAGATTCCGACAGAGCGAATTTTCGCCACGACCAATCAGTCCCAAGGCCTCCACCGGAGTCGAAATCTTGATACACCATGATGACAGGCATTCTGTCCGCCACCAAGGTTGCGATGAAGTTTTCTCGGCGGAGCCGCAATGAACCCTGTACACGGCGAAGGATGCCGATGGGAGACAATCGCAAGCCGATTCAAAAATGATATTACTTCGTAGAACTCGAGAGCCTAAGGCGGCTGATTCCACCGTGCAACCTCAGAACCAAGGGAAGAGAACCAAGCTGCCGATGCTGGCCTCCTTGGTGGTCATCGCCCTACTAGCGCTCTCCTTGGTCCTCTTCGGCCAGAGCAAGCCGGCCTCGCAGCCGTCATCTGTTCCAAGTGGAGGGGCAGTGACGGGTGTGGGAGGAAGTCAATCCTCATCGTACACGACCCTCAGGGCAACAAAAGGAGAGGGCGGCGTGCTGAACTGCACCGGACCAGAGAAGGCGTTCATCAACGAAGGCGCGCTCTATTCGCAGCTCGGATACCCCTTCCTCTCCGGTTATACTACTGGAAACTACATTGACCCTCTGCGTCCCTCCTTCATCTACTTCGTCCAGTTCCCCGAGGGATTTGACGTGCCGCTCGGCAACCTGGAGATTCCCATGTCCACCGTANNGGATAGGGTATGCCGCATCCCGTCTCGGCCTTGACCCATCGAACTACACTCTGGCCGGGGTCTCCCTGAACGCCGCCGAACTCAACATCGCATTCCCAGCTACGACCGCGAGTTGGGATTTCTATTTAGCGAGAGTCTACCAAGGGTACTGGATCGAAGGGACCATCGACGGCAGCTATTCCGCAGCGGCCAGGGTCAATGCGGTGACAAGAAACGTCTACGACGTCTCCCAGGAGAACTACACCTTGTCAGGTCAGTCTCCTGTTCAAGGCCTTAGCGTCAATTCAAGCCAAGCCCTCGAACTTGTCCGCCACACGACGATGAACCACGTGCCTTCGGCCGTTGCCAACGGAACGATGGACTCCATGGATCTTAGGTTCGCGACGTTCTACAACGTGAAGGGCGGCCTCTACCCCGCAATTCACCAGGTTAACAGCTCGACGCAGACGCAAGAACTGAGGTTGTTGTGGGTCATCACCACGAGTGCGCCAAACTATGTCGGCTATTTTGTCGTCGATGCGGTGTCAGGGCAGGTGCTTGAGGCCCTGGCTGAATCCACGTTGCCATGCGGAGGCGGTCCTTGCGGGACGACGACCAGCAGGCCAATGGGCGTAACGGCCACCCCCGTCTTCAACCAGGCTCACGGTCTTGCTGTCCAGCCAGAATCGTTCCAAGTTGATGGGAGGGTTTTCGGCCTGAACGGAACCTATTCGGTTTACGTGCCACACGTAGTGGTGGTGGCACCTGGAACGTCGGGGACACTCGGATTGACCCTGCAAGGCCTGGAGGCGGATTGCCCGCCCAACCGGACAGGCTCAAGTTCGCAAACCATT
This sequence comes from Nitrososphaerota archaeon, assembly GCA_003135575.1. GTDB lineage: Archaea > Thermoproteota > Nitrososphaeria > Nitrososphaerales > Gagatemarchaeaceae > Gagatemarchaeum. The sequence goes on along the minus strand of PLCG01000012.1, from coordinate 4,420 downwards.
ATCACGGTGCAGAACTGCCCAACCGCATACCAGGTTAGCCCCTCGACTACCCAGCTCCCGACGGGTGTCTCCGTCTCGTTCTCCCAACCAAGCGTGAATGTGGCGGCAGGCGAAACCTTGAACGAAACCATGACGATTTCGGTTTCGGCAAGCGCGGCGCAAGGGACCTACATGGTGTTCTTGAGGAGCGCGCCTAACACTAGCGGCGTGCTGGGGGGCTACTACATTCTGTCTGTGTGGAACGGCAAGGGGCAATGGCCAGTCCTTCCCATGCTTAGCGTTCCCATGTTCAACGGGGATAACCAGCCAGTCATTGTCAACGGGACCGCCATCTTCACCTACACCGTGACCAAGATTCTGGCTTCGGTAGAGAGGGTCGAGATGACGGGGAGCAAGGCCGTTGCCGTCACGGTGGACCAGACCAGGAACCTGGTATTCACCGAATGGTGGCCTCTGAATGGTCAAGGTAAGGGCGTCGGTGTCTCGGTCGTGAGCGGGGCCAACGACAGCATCCTCGACACCATCGAGATTCCCAACGCGACCCTTCCCGCGGGCCCATCCACCATGGCCTTCAACCCCAACAACAATCAGCTCTACGTTGCGGTGGTAATTGCGGACAGTGGACGGCTCGTTGTCCTTGACATGGTCTCGATGAGAGTGGTCGGAAGCATTGCGGTGCCAGCTCAGGCGGTTGCCTACAACCCCGTCACAAACATGATCTATGTTTGCCAGGAAGGCGGCGGTCTCAGCGTAGTCAACGCCTCGACACTCGGGGTGGTGGCCTCTCTCGCATCTGGAGGGGCGGCGGTCGCTGTGAATCCTGTGACGAACACGGTCTACGAGGCCAACGATAACGGGACAGTGAACGTGGTCAACGGGAGCACAAACGCGATTAGTGCGAGAATCAACGTGGGCAAGTTTCCCGACGCGATTGCGGTCAACTCCAAGACGGACACCGTGTACGTTGCGAACCAAGGTTCGAATTCCCTGTCGGTCATCAACGGAGCGACCAATCAGGTCATCACCACGATTCCGGTCGGGTCGAGCCCATATGGCGTCGCAGTCAACCCGAACACGAACATGGTCTTTGTCAGCGACTCGGGCTCTGACAGTGTGGTGGTGATAGACGGGGCGTTGAACAAGCCCCTCTATGCTATTCCCACAGACCCAGGTCCGCTTGGAATCGACCTCAATGCGTCGACCGGTTTGGTCTACGTATCCAACAAGGTCACTGCCGAGATTAACGTGCTTAGACCTTAGGGCTCCCAGATTTTTCGAATTGTCGGCGCGGGCTAACCACATGAGCCGAGGTAGCAGCCGAAACTGGAACACCAATACCTCTAGATTGCCCAGCGGAGGCGCGATGAGCCCTATGTATGGCGAAATCCTCGAACGCTCGCGTTCTCACATAGAAAGACAAGTCTCGCCAGATGGCCGCCCATGCCGAATTGCGGGTATTCGCCAAGACAGCAAAAGCTTACTCACGGCCGAACGAAGTTAGTACCTTTTGTGATATAAGCCGACCTCGGTCTTATATTTTATAAAGTTTTAAACTTTAAATAACTGGTCTGTTAAAATTACTCGTATGCCAGAAGGCGAGAATGTATGGGAATGGTTCGGCTTCCGGAAGAACCCATATGACTTTCTCCCGCTGGCAGTAAACAAAGAAGACAGGACTCTGTTCGTAGGAAGGGATGCAGAGCTTCCGAGGCTTGTCACGCCGATTGCAAGCGACGCCGGCGGGATCATTGTCATCGAAGGGCGTGTAGGCGTAGGAAAAACAAGTTTCGTCAATGTAGTTCAGTACGACAGGTGGCAGGCAAGGTCATGTCTCCCGTCGTTTCAGGTGCTCCAGGTCCAGCCAAATACTGACCCAATAGGCTTCATATTGTCTGCGTTTTCTACCTGCATAGGGTCCCTCGAGCTGTCGAAGTCCGGTGCGACCGACCACGACCCTGACTTGAAAGCTGGAAAGGCGATGGTAACACAGATGTTGAATTCTGGATGGAGTTTCTCAGGCGGTCTCAATGTCGGCCTATTTGGCGGGCAAGCGGGGGCTGGAAAAGCGGCGGCGCCGTCTTCGCCACTCCTCGCTGCGATGCCAAGCATACTCAGCACAGCAGGGAAATGGTTCGATGCGGCAAGCAAGGTCGGCTGGTCGAAGTTCATCATACCCGTCAATAACCTCGACATGTTGGATGAAGAATCCGCCGTCAACTTCATGAACGTGATTCGCGATTATATGATAACCTTCGCCAAGAAAGGCGTCTGGTGGGTTCTGATAGCCAAAGACGGATTTGTCCACACGTTGGAGAACAGAGCACATAGAGTCAGCGAAGTCCTGACCGGTCCACCTGTGAGGTTGAATCCGTTGTCGTTGGACGAGGTCAAAAAAGCAATAGATGTCCGCGTGAACAAATATGGAAAGGCAGGTGTCGAAGCGCCGGCTCCGGACGAAATTGTATCCTGGTTGTATAAATTGTCAGATGGGGNNGGCAATCTTCAAGAAGCTTACCGATATGATTTACGAGTATCACGCGACTGTTCCCAGTGCCAAGACGATAACCGAAACCGCCGCAAGGAACATCCTAGTAGGCGAAGCAAGGCGAAGAATTGAGGGGCTTGGCATACAGTCGAACTGGATCAAGATCCTCGAAGGAACAGCAAGCAAGGGCAAAGTGCATCAGGGAGGGTTCAAGGACTACAATTTCAACAATCAGCCGGCATTCAGGAACGCGCTGGAAAAGCTCTGCAACTTCGACCTGCTCAGACGCAAAGAGACTGGCAGGGAAGTGACGTACCTACCTACCGCAGATACAAATCTCGCATTTTCAAAGAGCTNNTGCCTCGGCGGAGGCGCAATGAATCCTAATGATAACGGAATCCACAACCTCACTTGGGAGCCCTTCATGAGTCCAAACCTGGGTGACTACAACGCTCGGAAATTGTAGTCACCTTTTGAGAGCTGCCGGTACTCCTTCAGCATCAAATCGAGGGTAGGACTCAGGTTTCCGTTGGTCTGATACTCCCGAGCTCCTCATGATGCTCTTTCCTCTTCTCCAGCTCGATGTTCAATGGAGGCAGTTCGCGCTTGATCAGGACGTTGATCTTCCAGCCTCGAAAGGAGGGCCACGATCCTCTCTAGGTCAGCTCTCCTGACCGTTACGAACTCTCTCTTCTCAGCCTCGTGACCTTCCTGGACCATGGATGTATTCTGGTTCTGCATATTTAACACGGGTACAGAATCAAGCTCTCCTCACTGTCTGGTGGGAACATGTGACAACCCTAGTGCCTTAACCTTGAAGGGTGGACATGGTAGGGGTTGACATGTCCAGCCTTGTCCAGTTAAGGTGGACATTGGTGGCCAGGAAAGTTGCCCGAACCAGATTGCTAAAAGTTCCAAGATAGTCCTTCTTCGGGGCGGGCAAGCACGTCTGGAACCACGTTCCAGATATTAGAATAAATAGCTCTGCCGCTACTCACCACTTGCGGTTTAATGATAGCCTAGCGGGTCTCGGGCCCTCCAGAGGAGGGAACGCCCGCGATTGAACGGCGAGAACCGCGAAAAGGATCTTTAGCGCCTGATTGCGTCTCTGACCTGGGTATCACGGTCTCCCGGACTGGTTAATGCACAAGGGTTGTGCCTTAGCCGAGCGGATTGCGCTCGGGTCCCACAACAATCGGAAGCATTTCGCTTGCATTCTACTAAATTTTGCGCTTGTTGTTGAGGCGGCATGTTTTGCGTATGCCCCGAAATCTTTTCTCCGCCGCTAGACGCGCTTTCGCTTCCTCCCGAGAAGCTTGCCGTCCACGAATTGCTTGCCGAGCGTCAATCGTTCCCTTGGGCGAACATCCTCGCGAGCCCCGCCCGATGTGAGCATCGAAAGTTATGGCCCAATGTAGGCCATAACTCCTGCAGAGACTTGTGGCCTGCATATGGCTACAGCTCCCGTGAGACGGCGCGCGTCGTCAAAACTGACCCGCTGGTCTCGGGGAACGTCGCCTCTGCTGGCTTGCAGTTGTGGACACCCGTGTCCATAACTTGAAACTGAGATATGGACATTGGCGTCCATAGCCTCCTCGTGTCTCAGCCGCGTCTAGTACCCGGACGCGCCATGGCGGACCGACTCGCTAGAGGCTCACGGACAACGCCCCAATCCTTCGAGACGAGGCAAGGCCTTGAACATGAACCGAAAATCGACATGCTCGAATGCCGAACGCGGTTTTGGATTAAACGATGCTCGACTTCCGAACTTGCANNCGACATTTTGGCAAGGGTCTTGGCGTCCGATTCTGACGAGCCAGCAGTGCCTCCTCCCTGACTGGCTAATGCGCAAGGGTTGCGTATTGGTCCAGACGCGATAATGCGCAAGGGTTGCGTATTACTCCAAGTGCAATAATGTTCCAGGGTGGAGCATTA
>PLCG01000101.1 GCA_003135575.1 Nitrososphaerota archaeon | reverse complement strand
GGCATTCTCTCGCGGTCTTTTCGCTTATTAGAAGCGTGGCGGCCGCAGAACGTGGCTTTGAAGCCTAATACCACGAAATCGACCTTACAATGGATATATCAGGCCTTTGCGGCGTCTTAGGCCTATGGCTTCCGGGACCCTTTCACCCTTCTTTGACGCCCATGTCCACCTGCCCGCATACCCTGACCCCGAGCGAGTCGTGGCGAGCGCGCGCACCAGGGGGATGAGCCTGGTCTCGGTGACGGTCTCGGCGGCGGAGGCTGCCCCCAATCTCCTCCTCCGCAAGGCGCACCCCTCCACCTTGAGATGCTTCCTCGGCGTGCACCCCTCTGAGGCTCTCACCTCCGAAGGCGCCCTCGACCGTCTCGCCCCTCTCTGGGAAGGCGCGGACGGAGTGGGCGAGGTCGGGCTGGACCCGAAATACTCGGAGGTCTCCCCTATGAGCACGCAGATGCTGCTCTTCAGGGCTCAGGTCGAGGTAGCGGAACGGCTTAGGAAGCCTCTCCAGGTTCACTCGAGGGGGGCCGAGGAGGCGTGCCTCGACGTCCTTGAGGGCAGATCCCTGCGCTCGCTGCTCATGCACTGGTTTGAAGGTGAGGAGCTGCTCGGAAGGGTTGTCTCACAGCAAAGCTCGTTCGTCTCGTTCGGCCCCGCCCTCCTCTACTCGAAGAAGCTGCTCAGGATGGCGAGGAAGTGCCCGGTCGAGTCGGTCCTGACTGAGAGCGACGGGCCTGTGCCCTTCGCCGCCTTGGGAGGGGCGGAGGGGCCCGGCCTTGTGCCTAGCGTGGCTTTCAAGCTCGCGGAGATATGGGGAAAGAGCCTCGACGAGGCCGTCCACCAGCTCGCCCTGAACGCTGAAAGCTATTTGGGGTAAAAAGGTTATCTCCACCCTCGCGGGGGCCTGCCTCAAGACATGGACAGAGTTCGCCGGCTTTCTCAGGAGATTCTCCAAAAGTATCCAGGGATGTTCGGCACCGATTACACCGCTAACAAGGCGCAGCTCGCAAAGATCGCGACGGTCCACTCGAAGATGATCCGCAACAAGCTGGTCGGGAAGATAACAAAGGCGATGATAGCGGCTAGCGCAGATGCTGAGGAAGGAAAGGCGGAGGCGGGGCAGGAGATCGAGCAGGGCGCCGGCGCGGAACCCGTAGCCGCATGATAGTCTGAGCCTGCAAGACCCCCCAAAGACGAAAACACATTAAGAGCGCAAGGGGCCGCGGCTTCGCGATGATCCACCTGAAGTTCCTCGGCCACATCAGGACGAGCATGGGCTCCGAGGAGATGGACGTGCCTCAGGAGAGCATCAGCGTGGGAGACCTCTTCGGCCTTCTGCTCTCGAGCAGGCCAGCTCAGCTCGACCACGGGTTCACCAAATACAACACCCTGCTCGTCATCAACGAGGAGGAGGTCTTCTCCGCGTCGGCGCAGCAGGACAGGCGCATCAGCGACGGCGACTCGGTCCTTCTCGTTCCCTTCTCGCACGGGGGCTGAGGCGAGGGACAGATGACGCGAGAGAGCACCTTCCACTGTCGATGTTGGGAGATCGCCGTGGGGCCAGACGAGGTCGAGGACGTCCTCGCCACGCTCAGGAAGCAGAGCCCAGCCGTAATCGTCCAAGTATTCGGGGCGAGCCGTGCGCCCAACGCGGCCGCGGTCGAGATGGTGGCCGCCCAGACCCTCGCCGCGATGAAGTCGGGCTCGACCCTCGCGGACCGGCCCGAGCTCGACCTGCTCCTCCGTCTCGCCGGGACGCGGCAGATAGGCGAGGCTTTCAAACGCGCGGGATACAAGTCGAGCGCAAGGCGGCTTTTCATCGTGGCAGCATCCGGGGGTAACGCCTCCGCGCTCGCGCGTCTGGTCAGACAGCTGGAGAAAGACAGACGGTTCAAGGAGGTCGCCAAGAAGAAGCTCGGGAAGGAAGACCTCGAGGCGGTGGAGCGCGCTGCGCTGCTCGCGGCGAAGCTCTAGGAAGAGCGCTTGAGCTTGATGATGCTGAGAATCTCATCTGGCCTGACGACAGACATCGCGGTATATTCGCCGAGCACCTCGACCTGAAGGACCTTGTCGGGCGAGTTGAGGTTCACCTTGCGGTCCACGACCTCTGCGATGGTATCGATGAGCTCCTTCCTGGTGAGTGGGGAATCCCGCTCAGAGATCTCGATCCTGAAGCTCTCACCCTGAAGAATCTGCGGAGCGATCTGCGTCGCGGCCTCCTTGATCTGCTCGAGGTTCGTGTCGACGACAACGTCCACCGGGATCATCCTCTGGATGTAGTGCACCCTGAACGGCTCCGACCTCACGTACTCGCGCATGAAGGCGACGAAGTCTCGCGAGTTCTCGATCTCGATCTCGAGGACGCCATCGAAGGCGGACTTTTCGATGTGCAGCTTGCGGTGGCCTCGCTGCAGGGCTATCTCCTTGAACTCCGCGGAAGCCTTCGCCTCGCTCCCCTTTTGCGAAGTCAGCAGCAAGTTCATGGCTTTAGCTCACCCTCCTGAATCCTGACCGAACCCTCCCTTAAAACCTCGACAGTCTCTCCGACGACCTTGACTACGGTCGACTCTTTCCCGCGCAGCTCTCCGCCGTCGATGACGAGCTGGATCCTCCCGTCGAGCGAGGCGACCACTTGCGCTGCAGTGCGGCAAGAGGGCATTCCGGAGAGGTTCGCGCTCGTCCCCGTGACCGCGCCTCCCACCTTCTCCGCAAGCTTCACGCACGTGTCGCTTTTGGGGACGCGGACGCCGAGGTAGCCGCTCCCTTGGTGCAGAAGCGCAGACAGCTTGGCGCCCTTCTTGAGCGGTGCGACGATGGTGAGGGCGCCAGGCCAGTGTTGCTCCGCCATCCGGGTCGCCGCACCGTTGAGCTCGACGAGGCGTCCCGCGACTCTCTGGTCGGCGCAGAGCACAGGCACAGGCTTTGCCTGCCGGTTCTTCACCTCGAAGAGCCTCCTGACGGCCTTGTCGCTCGAGGGGTCGCAGCCCAAGCCGTAGACGGTGTCGGTCGGGATCGCGACGACGCCGCCACCCTTGATGACTCGGGCAGCCTCCGCGACCGCTTCGCGGCCCGCGGGGAGGCATCTCACTGTCAACGCGACGGCGGTCATTTTGGGGCGTTGTTAAGCGCTTTGGCCGGCGACTGCCCTTACCACGCAGAGGCTCTGCACCGGGCAAGCCTTATTAGACAAAATAAAAGCGCCGTGCCGAAGTTGTCTTCCGAGGATGGAGAGGTAGAGGAACTAGACGGGGACCTGGACGACGACGGCTGGGAAGAAGAGTCCGAAGACGACTCCTAGACCGCGTCCTGCGTAGACCGCCGGCGGACTCGATTTATACCCTGCTCGGGCGCAGCCACAGGGCAAGAGACACATGCGGTCCCGTACTTTCATCGTCAATTTCAAGAACTACCCCGAGGTCATGGGGGAAGGCTCCCTCAAGCTCGCAAGGGCGGCCGCGAGCTTGGGCTCCTCGCTGGGGATAGACCTGGTGGTCGCCCCGCCGGCGCCTATGCTCCACACCATAGCCTCTGCGGTCGCGATCCCCGTCTTCGCTCAGAAAGCCGAGTTTGGGGAGCAGGGGAAGAGCACAGGTGCGACGATACCAGAGTCCATCAAGGCGGCTGGGTGCGCCGGATCGCTCCTCAACCACAGCGAGTCAAGGATACCCATTGACGTCCTCGCGAAGATCGTCGAACGGATGAAGAGCCAGGGCCTCAAGAGCTGCACCTGCGCGGAGACCACCGCCGAGGCGGTCGAAATCTCCGCCCTCAATCCGGAGTTCCTCGCGATCGAGCCGCCGGAACTGATAGGGAGAGGGACGTCCGTCTCAAAGGCGAGGCCTGAGCTCATCACTGAGACCGCGGATGCGCTAGCGAAGGCGGGCTACGCTGGCAGCCTGCTGTGCGGGGCAGGAATCACATCTGGCGACGACGCGGCCGCGGCGATAAGGCTCGGCACGGACGGGATACTAGTCGCGAGCAGCGTGGTGAAGGCGCAAGACTGGCCGGCGAAGCTCCGAGAGCTGGGTGAGGCGATGCGTCAGTGAAGCTACGCCCTCCTGGAAACCTGTAAATACAATTCGGAGATTGCGTGTCGAGCCGATGTCTCACAAGCCCGACGCCTTCGACAACGCCCTAGAGCAGCTCAGGATAGCAGCGGAGCACCTCGAGCTCGACGATGGCATCCGCCAGATGCTCAGCGAGCCGAAGAAGGTGATAAGGGTGGCATTTCCAGTCAAGATGGACAACGGCAAGGTCAGGGTCTTCAAGGGCTACAGGGTGCAATACAACGACGCGCGCGGGCCGTACAAGGGAGGGATCAGGTACCACCCGGAGGTCTCGCTCGAGGAGATGAAGGCGCTCGCGGCGTGGATGACCTGGAAGTGCAGCATCGCCGACATCCCGTTCGGGGGAGCCAAGGGAGGGGTCGTTTGCGACCCTAAGCACATGTCCCAGGGAGAGCTCGAGAGGCTGACGCGCAGGTACACGTCGGCGCTAGGCGACGCGATAGGGCCCGACGTGGACATCCCCGCCCCCGACGTCTACACCAATGCGCAGACCATGGCCTGGATACTCGACACCTACAGCCAGTTCAAGGGGCGCATGGTCCCGGCGGTCGTGACCGGTAAGCCGGTCTCGCTGGGCGGCTCCCTCGGCAGGGAGGCCGCCACCGGCAGAGGCGCGGCGATCTGCACGAGAGAGGCGGGGAAGATCAAGGGGATGCTCCTGAAGGGCGCCACATTCGCGGTGCAGGGATATGGTAACGTCGGGTCGAACTTCGCGACGATCCTCGAGGAGATGGTGGGCGCGAAGATGATCGCCGCCAGCGACTCGAAGGGCGGGATCTACAGCAAGAAGGGACTCGACCCGAAGAAGGTCCTCGCGTTCAAGGAGAAGACGGGGTCGGTGGTGGGCTTCCCCGGCGTGCGCGAGATCACAAACGGAGAGCTGCTTGAGACGGAGTGCGACGTCCTGTGTCCGGCTGCCTTTGAGAACGTGATCACCGCCGAGGTCGCCAGGAAGGTCAAGGCGAAGATGGTCATCGAGGCGGCCAACGGCCCTACTACTCCGGAGGCGGACAAGATTCTCGAAAGGAACAAGGTGTTGCTCGTGCCGGACATACTTGCGAATTCCGGGGGCGTCATGGTCAGCTACCTCGAGTGGGTCCAGGACCTTGAGAGGCTCAGGTGGACCGAGGAGCAGGTCAACACGACGCTCGAGAGCAAGATGACCTCGGCTTTCAACCACGTGCACGAAGAGGCCACGACGAGGAAGGTCTCGATGAGGACGGGAGCGCTGATCGTGGGGGTGGGTAGGGTGGCTGACGCGGTGAAGACTCTAGGGATATTCCCCTGAAGGTCCTTTCTAGCTTACACCCGAGAACGAGTTCGCTATCGAGTAGAGGTTGGTGTCGACGAGCTTCTGGGCGAGGGCTCCCCCGATCTTGACAGGGACGACCTTGTTCCCCTTGAGGGCGACCATCATGCCGAAGTTGCCGTTCTTGACCATGTCCGCAGCGGCCACGCCGAATCTCGTAGCAAGGACCCTGTCGTAGGCGCTGGGCGCTCCTCCCCGGATTATGTGACCCAGGACCACTTCACGCGTCTCCAATCCTGTCCTCTTTTCGACCTCCTTCGCGATGAACTGGCCTATCCCTCCGAGAATCGGGTTGCCGAAGGCGTCGACCGCGGCGCCCTTCGTCACTTTCGTGCCCTTCGCCTTCGCGCCCTCCGCGACGACGACCAAGGAGAACTTCTTCCCCGCATCCCACCTCTTGGTTATGGTCCGGCAGACCTTCGCGATGTCGAAGGGCTTCTCTGGCAGCAGGACGACATGGGCGCCCGAGGCGATCCCAGCGTAGGCAGCGACCCATCCCGCGTCCCTGCCCATGACCTCGACGACGATGACCCTCTCGTGGGACATGCCTGTCGTCTTGACCCTGTCGATGCACTCGACCGCCACGTTCACCGCGGAGTCGAAGCCGAAGGTAAAGTCCGTGCTGGAGAGGTCGTTGTCCATGGTCTTGGGCACCCCCACGACCTTGATCCCCATCTGCGAGAGCTTGTGGGCGACGCCGAGCGTGTCGTTCCCGCCTATCGCGACGAGGGCGTCCAGCCCTAGCTTCTTTATGCTCTTGACGACCTTCTCAGGGCCTCCGTCCATCTTGAACGGGTTGGTCCTCGAGGTGAGTATGAATGTCCCCCCCACCCCGACGAGCTCGTCGACCATCTCGTAGGTGATCTTCTTCCCCGCCGGCTCTATGAGCCCCTTCCACCCCCGCTCGATGCCAAGGACCTCGAAGCCGTACTCCTCAGAGCGGGCCACGAGCCCGCGGATGGTCGCGTTGAGCCCAGCGCAGTCCCCGCCTCCTGTCAAGACGCCTATCTTCATTGTTACTGGGCCGACGGGAGAGGAGGTCCAAATATAATCGTTGGGGCAATTCACTTAAATTTTATATGCCCTGGCCTGACCCGCTGAAGACAACATGAATAGCAAAGACTACGCCGCCCCCTTCCTGAAGAACGGACGGTGCATGATCCTGGCCTACGACCAGGGTTTGGAGCACGGACCGACAGAGGACTTCAACGACCGGAACGTAGACCCGGCGTTCATCGTGGATGTCGCTAACAAGGGAGGTTACACCGCTCTCGCGCTCCAAAAGGGGACGGCCGAGAGATACTATGACGGCAAGACCCCGCTCATCCTGAAGCTCAACGGGAAGAGCGCCCTCGTAAAGGCCGAGCCTCTTTCGAGGCAGCACTGCTCTGTGAAGTACGCCGAGTCGCTGGGAGCGAAGGGCGTTGGGTACACGATCTTCCTCGGGAGCGGCCACGAGGCCGAGATGGTCAGGGAGTGGGGTCACATCCAGGAGGAGGCCCACGAGAGGGGCATGGGCGCGATCTGCTGGGTCTACCCAAGGGGCACCGGAGTGCCGGTCGACACGAACCCCGACATCGTCGCGTACGCCGCGCGAGCGGGGATGGAGTTCGGGGCGGACATCGTGAAGATAAAGTACAGCGGCGACGCGAAGTCGTTCGCGTGGGCCGTGAAGTCGGCGGGCAGGGCGAAGGTCGTCATGTCAGGCGGCCCTAAGACCCCCACCGACGAGGCGTTCCTCTCGCAGGTGCGCGGCGTGATGGAGGCGGGGGGAGCAGGGCTCGCCGTGGGCAGGAACGTCTGGCAGCATGCCGACCCGCTCAGGATGTCGGAGCTGTTGAGGAAGGTCATCTTCGAGACCCAGCCGATCCCGACGCTGACGTCGTCCATATCACGGTAGACGCGGGCGCGCTTCCCCGTCCTGCGATGATCAGCCGCGCGAAAGGATAAAGAGGGTCTGCCCCGCAGGAGACCAAAGGCACGCGCTTGAAGATCTTCATCATCGACATAGACGGGACCATCAGCGAGCACATCAGGAACGAGGACGGCATAGAGAGGATGAGGGTCGCGAAGCCTTACCTGGATGTGATCAAGGAGACCAACAAGTGGTACGACGAGGGGCACTACATCTGCTTCTTCACGGCCAGGACGACCGAGCACGAGAAGGTCACGCGCGAGTGGCTCAAGGAGCACGGCGTCCTCTTCCATCAGCTCATCATGAACAAGCCGAGGAAGCTGCCCCCCTATACCGAGTACCACTTCATCGACGACGCCCACGTGAAGGCGACCACCTTCAAGGGGAAGATCACCCCGTTCGTGATGAAGAAGGTCGAGATCGAGGTCTTCGAGGAATAGCGGGGACTTTTCACTCACCGAGAGCATTTAATAATCAAATCTCCGACGCCGAATGGCGTGTCGCTGCCAAAGCTACAGACTGCCCTTGACAAACTAGAAGCCCAGCTCTCCGAGATGCACGCCGAGATAAAGAAGGTCGGGGAACAGATCAGGAACAACAGGGGGGAGGCCAACACAAAGTTCGACTCGTCCATGCAGGACCATGCGGCGAAGCACGCCACGGTGAAGAGCGAGCTGAGCTCCATGAGGGGCGAGTTCAGCACGATGCGCAGCGACGTCTCCTTGAAGATGAACACCCTCGAGAAGAGGCTGATGGGGCTGGAAGAGACCCTCAAAAGCCTCGAGAAGAGCCTAAGGGAATCCTAAACGCAGTACCCTGGTTACTTGCTCAGCAGCCGCCACGACAAGACGATTCCGGCTGTCGAGAGGATGACCGCGAACCCCAGCACAACCCCGACGTCCACCGCAATGGAGTTGGTCCCTACTGCTCCTATCAGCAGCTGTCTTATCGCGTCGGTCGAGTAGCTAACAGGGTTCACTTTCACGACATACTGCAGCCAGGTGGGCATCAGCTTCACCGGGAGAATGGCGTTGCTCGCGAAGAGCAGCGGCAGGTTCAGGAGGTTGATGAGGGCCATCTGTGTCTGCCAGTCGCTCGACCGCAGGGCGAGCATGACGTAGAGTGCCGAGAGCCCCGTCGCCATCAGGAAGACCACGCCGAATGCAGCGGCGACCCCCAAGACCGTGAAGCTGCCGATGTCCATGCCCAAGGCCACCGCGATGATGAGCACCATCGCCGCTTGGATGGTGGACCTCGCGACGCTCTGGAAGACCTTGGCCATCACTATCGTCCCGCGGCCCACGGGAGTGCTCAGCGCCTTGTTCATGAAGCCGAACCTCCGGTCGAAGACCACTGACATCCCGCTGAACGCCGAAGTGAAGAGCACCACGAAGGCGAGCTGCCCGCACGCGAGATAGGAGAAGTAGCTCGTCGTCCCGAAGGTGCTCAGCATGATCCCGTTGGTGACGCTCGCAGGCGCGCCGGACTGGGCGATGAACGAGCCGAAGTTTAGCGCCTTGCCGAAGACCCCCAGCCAGATCACGGGCTGGATCAGCGAGATGAAGAGCTGGATGGGGTTGCCGTACCACTTTCTGAGGTCCCTCTGGGTCAGTGCCCAGAGACCATGGAGCGGGCCTGTGTTCGCCTTCTGCGCAGACGCAGGCCAGGTTGGCGCGGACGCCTGGTTCGGCGCCAGTGGTTTTGGCTCGTCGAGGGTGGACGACCGAATCTTTTCCGTCATCTTCACGACCTCGCCCTGTTCATGGTGATACGCTGCGACAAGTTCTGCATGCGGTTGCCCTCCTCCTCTCTCAGGTTGCGCCCCGTGAGCTCAAGGTATGCCTCGTCGAGAGTCGGCTTGGTCAGCGAAATCTTGGTGACGTGCAGCCCCTTTGACCGGACGAGGTCCATTATCTCCGGCGAGGCCTCTTCGCCCATCTCCGCCTTTATCCTGTATTCCGCCCCCTTCTTCTTCACCTCCTTCACGAGAGGGAGCTTCATGATCTCCGACGAGATGTCGGGCTCCGCCTCCCTCACGCCGACGACGATGATGTCACCGCCGACGCTGGCCTTCAGCTGCTCGGGCGAGCCGACCTTGATGATGCGCCCGTGGTCGATTATCGCGATCCTGTCGCATAGCGAGTCTGCCTCCTCGAGGTAGTGGGTCGTTAGGAAGAGGGTCATCTTGAACTGCTCCTTCAGCGTCCTGATGTACTTCCACACGGCAGCCCTCGTCTGGACGTCGAGCCCGAGCGTGGGCTCGTCGAGGAAGAGGAGCTTCGGGTAGTTGACGAGGCCGCACGCGAGCTCCAGCCGCCGGCGCATCCCTCCCGAGAAAGTCTTGACCTTTCGGTTGGCCGCGTCCTGGATTTCGACGAGCTTCAGGAGCTCCTCCGCGTGTGGCTTGGAATCGCTCCGCGGGAGGCCGTAGAGGTCTGCACAGAGGAGGATGTTCTGGTACCCTGTCATGTCCTCGTCGGCGGTGTACTCCTGCGGCACGACGCCCACGTTCCTCCTGACGTCCGTGGCGTGCGAGAGCACGTCGAACCCGCACACTGTGGCTTTGCCCGAGGTCGGCCTCATCATCGTTGTGAGGATGTTGATCGTCGTGCTCTTTCCGGCGCCGTTAGGTCCCAGGAACCCGAAGACCTCGCCCTGTTTGATCTCGAAGCTCACGTTGTCGACGGCCTTGATCTGGCCGAAGCTCTTCGATATCCCGTCGACCTTGACTATGACGTCCGCGCCTTCGCCGCCTTGCCTTCCCAGTTCGGCCATCATGCTCGACGCCCCTCTAGCGAAGTCTGGGTGATGAGGGCTTGGGTCTGAGACCTCTGAGCTGCCCTTGGGTCCAGTCCAGCTGCCTTTCGAGGTTGACCGAGTATTCGCGTAGCATAAAGTCCATGTCGTTTCTGGACATCGAGTTGCTCCTGGCCTCGAGGAGCTCCTTTGCCATCTCGAACTGCTTCCTCGAGCCCTCGACGAACATCTTGCTGATGCCTGCCNNCTCGCCATCCAGCGCTGCCACGAGCCGGTCATCATGTCGCCTCGCCCTTTCATCTCCTCGAGCCCCTTAGGGGTGATGCTGTAGACCCTCCTGTTCTCCACCGACCCCTTCTCGTCGGTCTGGATGTAGCCGTGGTCGAGCAGCTTCTTGAGAATAGGGTAGACTGAGCCCACTCCCGGCCGCCATGCGCCGTCGGTCCTCCCGTCGATGTCCTGCANNAATCTCGTACCCGTGCTTGGGCTTCATGGAGATGCTGTGCATGATGTAGTGGAGGAGCAGTCCTCGCGGCGCTCCCTTCAGCTGGGTGAGGGCAGGAGATTCGGGGCGTATTGGCCTCATCTTGCGGTCAGGCATGACGCTGGGGCGGAGTCTGAGCGTTATTTACGTATATCCTATTTGATATAGAGACGCATGCAGTCTTGTGCACATCTTCGAAGACCCTTCACGTTTTGCGCGGCTCGCTATTGGTGATAGGAAGGAGGCGCATCCTGCGGGCCGCTTCCCCACCCAGATGCGCTGCTCCCCAGTGTGAAGCCTAACGTGATGCCACCCTTGGCTACGCTCCATGGGATCCAGAGGTTGGTCGTGGGACCGCCATTGAGGGTGAGGAATTGGACGTAGGGGTTGGAGTCCGATGCCTGAGGCGCGTTGATCTGAAGTGTGTTCCCCTCAGGCAGGCTCATCGTCACCGAAGTGAAGAGCGGGCTGCCAATCACGAACCCCCCGGTCGCGGTGATCTCCGGATACAGACCAATCGCCGCGAAGACGTACCAAGAGGACATCTCGCCGCCGTCGTCGTTCCCGGGGATGCCTCCGGGAGTGTTGCTCCAGAGCTGGGTCTCGATTTGGCGGACCACCGCCTGCGTGTGCGAAGGGGCCTGCGCAAAGTCGTATTCCCAGGGGACCTCGACAGTGGGCTCGTTGCCCATCCAGGCGTACTGGCTATTGGGCCCGTCGTTGAGCTTTGAGAAGAATGCGTCCAGCCGTGAGATTGCCGCCGCGTTGCCGCCCATCTGGTCGAGCAGGCCGCGAGCGTTGAAAGTCGCCATCCAAGAGTACTGGGCGGAATCCCCTTCCTGGAAGCCGCTCTGGCTGGTGGAGTCGAAGCCTTGGGCCCAGGTCCCGTCCGCGTTGCGTGGCTGGATGAAAAGGCTCGTCGGGTTGAAGAGGTTCCGCCAATTCCCGGACCGTTGCAGGTAGGCAGAGNNGAGCGCGTTGGCGAACTGGGCGATCGCGAAGTCGTCGTTGGCATATTCCATCGTAATCGATGCCGATGGGAGGCCTGACTGCAGGTCGGCGGGGACGTAGCCGAGCTTGACGTAGCTAGCGAAGCCCTCTCGCACTTGGGACTGACCGTTCGTCATCGCATGCAGAGCGGCGGCGGTGTCAAAGTTTGTGGCGCCGAAGGCATGGGCGTCTGCGACCACGACGTCGCCGTCGTCGCCGCTCATCCCGCGCGAGTCTGCGTTGGCCTGCTCCCATCGGGGCAGGTGGCCGTCGCCCTGCTGGGCGTCGTTCACGAGGGACTGCGCGATGTCGCTGACGGTCGCCGGATCGAGGATCGAGACCAGCCGGATTAGCGTGCGGTAGTTGTCCCAGCCGGGGATATTCTCGTATTGGGAGTGGCCCACGGGGACAGTGTGCACCTGCCCGTCGAAGCCTATGTATTGGCCGTTGGCATCGTTGAAGACGTTCGGGTGGAGGAACGCGTGGTAGAGCGCCGTGTAGAAGACGACGGTCTCGTCGTGCGTGCCTCCTTGCACCTGTATCGAGTTCAGGCGGGCGTTCCACGCGGCGTCGGCGCCTTTCGCGGCCGAATCGACGCTGAAGTTTGAGAACTCTGACGCCAGGTTCGATTGGGCGTTGGCCACGCTGACGAAGGAGATTCCGACCTGGACCCCGACCGTCTTGTTGGAGGTCGTGTCGAACACCAGGAACGCTCCGGCATGCTGTCCGCTAGCGGAGCTCGACCCATGGCTTATCGCATCGCCGCTCCAGGTGCCGAAGCCGGAGAACGTGCGGTCGAACCTGGCTGCGAAGTAAAGGACGTATGGACTGCTTCCGCACCCGACGGTGCTTTGGGCGGAGCCGGTCACCTCGGCTTGGGCCAGGATGATCGTGATGTTGGAGTTCGAGTTTCCGTTGATGCTCCCTCCGGCATTGACGGTCAACGTCGATGACGCAGAAGCTGGGAAGACGAACCGTCCCACTCCTGTGTGAGGGGTCACGCTAAGCTTCGCAGTGACGTTTGGCCCATCAAGGTGGACCTGATAGAAACCCGCCCTGGCGGCCTCGCTGGTGTGGGAGAAGCTGGAGTAGTAGAGGGAGGCGTGGGTCGCGGGCGACGACGATAAGGGACCGACGTAGGGCATGAAAGGAAAGTCCTGGTAGACCTGGCAACCTCGGCCGCTGAAGTGCGTGAGGCTCAGGCCCTTGATCTTGGAGTCGTTGTAGGAATATCCTCCAGGAGGGTTTGAGAGGGTGTCGGGGCTCCATTGCACCATGCCCATCGGGTACGCGGCTCCAGGAAAGGTGTCGCCCCCGCAGGCTCCCCCGCACGGATACGGGGAGCTCACGTCGGTGCCGATGAAGGGGTTGACGAACTGAGTGAGGTTCTTGGAGGACTGAGGCAGGCTTGTGGCGGCGCTGCTCTGCGAGGCGCTGAGCAAGCTGCTGCTGGTGGAGGTGCTAACCGAGCTACTGCTCTGCAATGGCATGTTGAGGCCAGTAGTGAGATAGACTCCGAGCAAAAGCGCCAACACGAGTATCGCGAGGAGGCCTCCTCCTGTGCGTCGCCCGAACCTGCGGGGCAAGCTCCGAAGACCGGCGCCGTCGTGATATATAATTCTAGGATGGTTGGCGGGCCCGGAGAGATGCGAGTAATGCATTAAGCGAATCCTTGCAACAGTCGAAAGAGCCCCGTTATTCCCAAGAAGAGAAGGGATGGGTTTTGGTTGAAATCGTAGAGTTCCTGTTCTGTGCCGAGAAATGAAAGAGCGCGTTAACAACTGGTTGTTTGGGGGTGACGTGAATTGCTGAATCGAATTACTAGTTGTAGACTGCTTGCTAACTCCCAGTAGAAGAAGAATTTTGAGAGATTTGCTGACCGCCATAAAGAGAACCTTGGCCGGGGTTCGTCCTCGGAAAGCTTGACGATGAGATCGAGAGCCTTTCCCTTCGCATTCCAGGGGCCTTTCGGTCCCCTCTTCCTATCGACTTTTGTTTCTTTCGCGTGCGCCATGCTTTGCCGATTGTGGCATGACGACCGTTCAAGCNNTCAAGAGGCAGACAAAACGGAACTTGGCGGTCAACTAGAAATTATTTCGCCTGGAACCATTTGACTTTAGCTTGACAGAGCCTGAAATCAGCGAGAATTCTTATAAGCCATAATGGTTACTTGTACTTGAAATTTGAGCGAGAAAACCATCCCTAACCCAACGTTCACGGCAATATTGTTCGGTCTTGCCGGAGGGATAGTGGGTGCTCTTGTCATGGGCCTGCTAGCATATGCGATACCTGCACCTAACACAGGTGGAGACCCGTTCTTTATTGCCGCGGCCAAGATTATGGGGTTCGGTAACCTTGCCTGGGCCTTTGGCTGGTTGCTTCATGTCGTGACCGGCATGGGCGTCGGAGCAGTCTTTGGAATACTTGTAAGTAGGGTCTCCTTCTTGCGCAACCGAAAGATAGGGTACAAGATAATCGCTGGAATTTTGGTGGGATTCTTTGCGTGGGTTGTGCTATTCATTCCGATGATGACTTTGCTAATGCCCACGGCGACATCGGTCGGAACGCTTGGTAGTGGTTTTCTTGTCAACGTAACATTCGGTTTAATACTTGGGGTCGTGTTCGTGTTGGGGCAGTCTTTCTACTTAGTTGAGCCTACGGTAACATCGTACATGTGCAAAGTGTGCGGTAATGGCTTCCCAAGTGAAAATGAGCTAAGAGACCATCAACACGACAAGCACTTGAAAGCAAGCGAAGAGACTGCGAAATCCTCCTAACCTACTCCACCTTGTCCTCTTGGTCGCTGTAATACTGGGTCCTTGTATCGCTGTGCTGGGACATGCATGCCTTCCAGATAGCGTACTTCAACAAGGCTGACAACCAAGTTCTTGGCATCGCATCTGCTGTGGTCCACAAGACCGCAGGACATCCTTACAATGCACGACGACGACGATCGGCCCCGCATCCGGAGGGAACGCGACGGCAAACCTAGCGCTGAATGGGTTGCCACCTTGATGGACTCCGTTTTGGGGCCAGAATATTTCATTGAAGATTGCGGCCACTAGCAAACGATAGTGGGCCGGAAGGGATTCGCCCGATGGCGAGTATTATGGCGGGCCCGGAGAGATTTGCTTAGAATATTAAGCGAATCCTCACGAGAATGGGGTACACACCAATCCAAGTAGAGTCTGTCCAAAGTCCGACCCCATATGGGGTAATGGAACAGCCCCTCCAGGATTCGAACTATGGCTGGATGCGGAGTCTCCCGAGAACTTTGACGTATCTACGGTCGTTACCCGACATGTCCCCGAGTATTGGGTCTTCCCCTGTGCGGCAGACCAGTTGAGCGCTGTTTGAGGGCCTGCTCGAGCCACTCCATGGCCTCGTCCCCATATCCCAAGCCAGCGCTTACTTGTCCGAAGGTCAAGGGAGAGACGAATGATCAAGGCACCTATGTGGACTTGGGATGCAATGGAGCCGAACCGGTTCCTCAGGCTAAGCTTAATTGACCGAAGCTGAGAGAATATCTCGAAGCTTGAGCCATCAAAGCAGGCGCCTTGTGGCAATAATGTTCACAGACATGGTGGGATACACCGCCCTTGGACAAAGGAACGAGTCATTGTCTGTAGCCATAGTTGTGGAACAAAGGAGGTTGCTGAGACCTATCTTCCGGAGACACAGCGGGAGAGAGGTCAAGACGATGGGAGACGCGTTCCTCGTCGAGTTCCCAAGCGCACTGGAGGCGGTGAGATGCGCGTACGACATACAGCGGGCGGCAAGAGAGTTCAACATTTCCCTATCTGAAGAACGCAGGGTTCACCTTAGGGTGGGCCTTCACCTTGGCGATGTAGTCGAGTCTGAGGGGGACATTTCGGGGGACGCCGTAAATGTGGCGTCGAGGATTGAGCCTCTCGCAGAGGATGGGGGTGTTTGCCTCACTCGCCAGGTGTATGACCAAGTGCAGAACAAGATTGAACTTCAATTGGCGAGCCTTGGAGTAAAGCCTCTGAAGAGCGTACGCATGCCGGTCGAGGTTTACAAGATGGTGATGCCTTGGGATACCAAATCTGTGACCCACGCGCTAGAACTTGACAGGCACAGAATCGCCGTCCTCCCCTTCGCCAACTTGAGCTCGGACCAAAACGACGAGTACTTCGCCGACGGTGTGACCGAAGAATTGATCTCCACGATTTCCAGAGTACGGGGGCTTAGGGTCATCGCAAGAACGTCAGCAATGCATTACAAAGGGCAGACGAAGCGCGTCACGGACATAGGTAACGAACTAAGGGTTGGAACCCTCCTCGAAGGAAGCGTAAGGAAGTCAGGCGACAAGGTGAGAATATCCGCCCAACTGATAGACGTTTCCAGCGAAGAGCACATTTGGGCGGAGGACTACGATAGAAGTATTGAGGACATCTTCCAGATTCAAAAGGAGATAGCAACCAAAATCGCCGGAGAGTTGAGAGTCAAGCTGCTTCCTGAAGAAAGGAGCAGGTTAGAAAGGAAGGATACCGAAAATCCGGCTGCCTACTCTCTATACCTAAAGGGAAGATACCATTGGAGCGAAAGGTCCGAAGAAGGTCTGAAGAAGGCGATGGGGTACTTCGAGAAAGCAATCGACTTGGACCCCGCATTTGCGCGTGCATACTCGGGGCTAGCCGACACCTATTCCATCATGGCGTTCCAGAGCCTCATGCCCGCTCACGAGGCAATCACCAAGGCGAAGACCCTCGCGGAGAAGGCAGTCGAACTCGATAACGATCTAGCTGAGGCGCACACCTCGCTTGGGCACATCATTGCCGACCTCACCTTTGATTGGGACAAGGCAAGAGAGGAGTTCCGGATGGCCTTGGAGCTCAACCCGAGCTACGCCACGGCGCACTTCTGGTACAGCATCCAGCTGTTGTGGTTGGGCAAGTACGGAGAGGCCATCGAGCACGCAAGGCAGGCCGAAGAGCTGGACCCTCTTTCCCCAGCGATATCGACAGCCCTCGGCCAGGTGTTGATCTACTCCCGCCGCTATGATGAAGCGATCGAGCACCTCGAGAAGAATATCCAGACAGACCCGAACTCAATGCCTTCCCATTTCATTCTAGGCATCGCATATTTCTATACAGGGTCATACGAAAGGGCTGCGGAAGAGGAAAGGAAGACCCTGGCTCTCTCAACGATGCAGCATCGGGCTCAGGCCGTCTTGGGAATGGCACTCTCGAAACTCGGGAGGAAGGCCGAAGCCATGGAAGTCCTGGCGACTCTCCAGAAGACTGGTGCGCAACGGTTCTTGTTGGCCATGTTTCAAATTGAGCTTGGGGAAAAAGAAAGAGGCATCGAGTTGCTGAAGAAGGCCTATCTTGAGAAGGAGCCGGCCCTTGGATGGATCAGCGTCGTGCCGTCGTTCGACGCCGTGCGGTCTGATTCGAGGTTCCTCGAGATCCTGCGCGGAATGAACCTACCTATTTCGTTGGCATAGGCACCCCAGGTCCCGCTTCGTTTTTGCATTGGCCCCATTAGTTATGGTTTCTTCGCTGCAAATCGTGGCGGAAATCAGGAAAAGCGAACTTGGGGTCGGCCGGACCAAAGAATAGGTTTCCGAAAATAAAAAAATAGCTTAGTTTGAACCATCGCGGCCAAATGGAGTGCATTGTGAGCTTATTATTAGCGGGCCCGACGGGACTTGCCCGATCAATCATGTGAGTCCTCGGTCTTCGAAGCCCAAAGTCCCTTTTTGCTCGCCATTGCATCTGGAAGCGGAAATAGAAGACCACTTCTTTCCTTCCACGGTCTACTGGCTGAATGATGGTTCGAGCCTCGAAGGACTCGCGTCGACAGATCGCCTATTGCTGTGATAACACGTCTTAAATCCTCGGCATACCCATCAATCGAGGGTGCAGATTAGTGGCAAAGGCTGAAGGAACCATCGTTATTCATGCGCCCGTGGATAAGGTATTCAGACGCATAGCTCAACATGATCGGCGCGAAGATTGGCTCGACTTCGTCTCTAATGCAAAATACAACTCTGAACAAAGGCGCGGCGTCGGGGCGACAGCGCATCATCGGGGCCAAATCATGGGCAGAAGGATGGAATGGGACGGAGAAATCGTAGAATGGGTCGAAGATGCCAGGATCGTCTGGCAGGCGACCTCCGGCCAACCTAAGAAGATGCAGATGAGAGCCATCAATTGGACAAAGAAGGAGGATGGTGACACCCGTTATGGGCTAGAGGTAGAATATCAGCCTCCTTACTCAATCCTTGGAAAGGTCATGGATGCTATCATGATGAGGAGAGCGATCATGCGATTCATCAAAAACTCTCTTGAGAAGCTCAAGGCCGTCGTGGAACGGGAATAACTTACAGAGATCGCGATTTGCATCGGGCTGTGGTTCTGAGGCCTCTGAGGCAGTGCTTATGTCTCGTCGCAAGATACGCGAAGCCGTTAGATAGGGAGAAATCTGAATGATTCCTCAGACAAGGTATGCGAAGAGTGGAGACGTTCACATCGCCTATCAGGATTTTGGAAGCGGTGCCCGGAATCTTGTGCTCGTGCCTGGCTGGGCATCACACATCGAACATTCCTGGAAAGAGCCTACCTACGTGCACTTCTTGGAAAGGCTCGCATCGTTCTCTCGAGTGGTCTGGTTCGACAAGAGGGGAACCGGCCTGTCCGACCGCGAAGTCGGAATGCCTACACTAGAAGAGAGAATGGACGACGTGCGCGCTGTGATGGATGAAGTTGGACTAGAGCGAGCTGCCGTTTTTGGAATAAGCGAGGGAGGGTCCATGAGCGCCTTGTTCGCTGCCACTTATCCCAAGAGGACCTCTGCATTGATTTTGTATGGCGCGTTTGCCAGGCGCGTCTGGAGCCCCGACTATCCTTGGGCGCCAACACTTGAAGTGAGGCAGAAATGGATAGACAGTCTTGAAAGGGGATGGGGTGGTCTGGTCGAGCTTGATACGCTGGCTCCATCCGCCACCAATGATGAGGCTTTCAAGACCTGGTTCACCACTTACGGAAGGCTCAGCGTGAGTCCTGCGGCAGCTGTGGCGCTAGCCAGGATGAACACCACTATTGACATAAGAGACGTCTTGCCCTCGATCCACGTTCCCACCCTTGTCATTCACAGGAATGGGGACAGGGATGTCATGATTGGTAACGGCAGGTACTTGGCACAGAACATTCCTGGGGCCACGTTTGTCGAACTGCCTGGAGACGACCATATCCCTTGGGTCGGCAATTGTGATGCGATCGTAGACCAGATTGAAGAATTTCTTACAGGAGTCCGTCCCTCGCAGCTTGCCGACAGGTTGCTCGCAACGATCCTTTTCACAGATATCGTAGATTCGANNAACTGGAAGAAATTGCTTCTCAAGCACAACGAGTTGGTTAGGAACGAGCTGTCTCGGTTCAGAGGACGTGAAGTGAAAACCACGGGCGACGGCTTCCTAGCGACATTCGACGGACCCGCCAGAGCAGTAAGATGCGCATGTGCAATCCGGGAGGCTCTCCAGCAGCTCGGCCTGCCAATTAGGGCGGGACTGCACACGGGGGAATGCGAACTGATGGGCGACGATATTGGCGGCGTCAGCGTCCATATTGCTGCTCGAATCGCAGACAAGGCTAGAGAGAATGAGATTCTCGTCTCAAGTACAGTAAAGGACCTCGTGCCGGGTTCTGGGATCCAATTCAGCGACCGCGGGGTCCACGGTCTAAGAGGAATCCAGGGAAAATGGCGCCTGTTTACGGTAACCAATTAGATACACACAGCCATCAGAGCCTCGGTCTTCACGCTGCCATCTTGTATCATGCGCTAAACTCATAAGCGATTATGTCCGCGTAGGAGAAGCACCTTCGATGGCCAAGTTGCAAGATCCGGAAGGGATTGAAACCAAAACGGTTCTGAAGCATCTTTCCTTCGATGGCAAGGACGTCTTAGAGATAGGGTGCGGAGACGGACGTTTGACCTTCCAGTATGCCGGNNTCTTCATCGGAGACTCGAGTTTCTTGTCGGACAAGGCGAAAAGCTGACTTTTCCCGACCAATCCTTCGAAATAGTCTTCTTCTCATGGTCTCTCTGCTGCACTGATATCCCTAATGGGGAAGGCTCTAGATGAGGCTTCGCGCGTCTTAAGACCAGGCGGAACCTTGATCAATCTTCAGCCTTCTCTGCACCAACCCTTTTCCAACGGCGCGGTCTCCTACCTCATTCAGAAGAAGTTTGGAACGAGCGTAGACGACGAGCGATACAGACAATCGCGCTTCGCCCTCAAGTATCTTGCACTGATCGAGGAGAGGTTCAACTCGGTCGCCGAGGAAGAGTTCACGGTTAACTCCTACTTCGACACTATCCACGAGGCAGTCGACGATATTGTCAAGGTTAGGAAGGAGCAATACGACAGGCTTGACCGGAGTACGAAAGAGCGAATACGGAGGATACTCAATTCGAGGCTAATGGAGAAGAAGGTTCTGGTTCAAGAGAATGCCTTACTCACGGTCTTATACAAGGTAAAGTGAAGAAATGAAAAATAGCACCCTAGCTGAGGAGTAACAAAGAATCATGAACGACGTGTCTGCAATCAGAGTGATTCATTACGGCGATCCCTGGTGCTGGTTCAGCTGGGGGCTTGAGCCCGTCATACAACGTCTCTACGAAGTCTACGGCGACCAAGTTTCTATTGTCTACAGGATGGGTGGAGTCTTCAATGACCTGGGTGAGTGGAGAGAGAAGTACGGCGTAGGGGATGACCCCGCACTATCAGAGTGGATTGCCGAGACTGACCAGATGATGAGGAATCCTTTCGATTTGGGCTACGTGCTAAAGTCTGGCATGAAAGATACCTCGAAGGCTTGCATCGCGGTCAAAGCCGCCGGCCTCCAAGGCGAAGAGCTCATGCTTAGATTCTACAGGAAGCTCATGGAGGCGATTCAGCTTTTCTCGCAGAACGGTTCAGACGACGAGGTGATAATGAGGATCGCCGCCCAGTCTGAACTCGACCTCAAGAAGTTGGCCGAGGACCTTCACGGCAGTAAGGCCTCTTCAATGTTTGAGGATGACAGGCGCAACATGGCAGCTGACCGTGGGAACTTCTTCTCACTCCTCGTAGTCAACAAAGACACTGGCGAGAGAGAACTTGTCTCAGGATACACATCAGAAGAATACGAAAAAGTCATTGATAGAATTTCGAGAAGGAGACTTGATAAGAAAATTCCAATCGACATAATCGAATACTTCGACAATAGGAGGGAATTCTTCGTCACGGCCCGCGAAATCTCTGAGGTGTTCCAGATTAATGAGGCGGACGCCGAGAGACGGCTCTCCGGCCTAAGCAAGTCCGCAATCATCAGGAAGGAGATTGTCGCCGGAAGCAGTTACTGGCTCTTCCCTGCACACGTGAGCGCCCCCGAACTAACGCTGGAGCAGGTGAACCTTTCGCATGTCACAGAGCGAGCTATGGTGACGGAACCGGCAAGACTGGAACAAGTCGTGAAAGTTGCGGTGCAGAAGCTATACACTAAGGTCGCAGAAGAACCAAGAGGCGTCTTCCACTTCCCAGTCGGGCGAGAAGGTACGAATGTTGCAGGCTATCCGGACGAGGAGTTGAACAAAATCCCTGTGACGGCGGTCGAGTCTTTCGCTGGCGTGGGGTATCCACACAAAACCAATTCGATAAAAGAGGGCGACGCAGTTCTTGACGTTGGCTCTGGCTCGGGGACCGACATCCTTGTGGCTGCGATTAGAACCGGACCCGGGGGAAGGGTGACCGGCCTCGACCTGACAGAAGCCATGATAGAAAAAGCCCGGTCGAACGTCGAGA
The DNA here is from genome assembly GCA_003135575.1 of Nitrososphaerota archaeon. GTDB lineage: Archaea > Thermoproteota > Nitrososphaeria > Nitrososphaerales > Gagatemarchaeaceae > Gagatemarchaeum. The sequence goes on along the minus strand of PLCG01000101.1, from coordinate 2,480 downwards.
AATCTGGGTTCAAGAACGTCAAAGTCGTCAAGGGCGAAGCGACGAAGATACCACTCGATGACGGTTCCGTCGATGTGGTCACGAGCAACGGCGTCCTGAACCTAGTCCCAGACAAGCAAAAGGCATTCAATGAAATCTTCAGAGTCTTGAAGCCGGGCGGTAGGATTCAGCTCGCTGATATCGTCACCAGGGAAGATGTCCAGGCCGCCTGTGGAATAGTTCCCCAGCTTTGGGCCGACTGCATCGGCGGGGCTTCTATCGAAAGGGACTATCTTGAGATGATCCGCAAAGCAGGCTTTAGCGACGTCAAGGTTGTCGATAGGATTGACTACTTCGCGAGGAGTCCGGAGTCTGTCAGGAGGCTTACCAAAACGTTCGGCGCAGAGTCCGTGGTGATAAGCGCAAGGAAGCCAATCTAACTGAAGACTTGGCGAAAAAGTTGGCTAGAAGATTTCCGAACCCTCAAGTGTTTACGAAAGCTCGATTTTGACTCAAGGTGCGGTCGCAGGGATTTCAACCCGGGCCAATCGCATGGAAACTAGGAACTGAATAGTGCGTTTTGAGCCTCTTAATTTAAACGGAGCTAGTATTGAGCTGGTTGAAAATGGGCCGGAAGGGACTCGAACCCCCCCATTCATCATTCGGTCAGATCAAGCCAACAATTTGATGTGAAAGAAGTTCGACCCAAATCTGTCGTCGCGTGTTGATATGGACTTGAACTGGCATGCCCGACGGGGTCCGCGTCCATACGGGTTCGAATCATTTCATTGCGATTCGAGCCCTGGGGCCATCGTGCGGTCCTCTGACCATAGCACAAAATTCATGGCTTCAAACAAACGACACTGAGGCGCGAACCCCATAGGATCCGGGAAAGCGCCGTTCTTTGCTTCCAGGCGCGGATGGCCAGGCCGCTTTCTTGCTTGATTCTGTCCTAGCTTCCTTCCAGAACTTCGTAGGTTTCTTGTGGCACGAGCCCATGCGATTCTTTGTGCGCCTTTGAAGGCGCTTCACGGTTTGGCGCGTCTGAGAGGCAGAATGCAGTTTCTGACTTCTCGTCAATCCAGTACTTTAGGAACTTCACACCATACTTGTTCTGCACCTTGAGATCCTTCTCATGGGCGGCTGCTATGTCTTTCAGTTTTACCCCTTTCAGGTTTCTGTGTACGTCGATATATCGCGGCATCCTACCGAGCAAGAGAATCACACCCTTTTAACTTTGGGTGCATTCGGTGGTTACGGTAGTCAAATCAAAGTTCAAAGCGCGCGATCGCCAGGATTTCCATCCAGATTCAAACACAAATATAGCTCCTTTCGAACCATTGCCGCCAAACAGAGTTCATAATGAGGTTATTTTAAGCGGGCCCGACGGGACACGCCCCTGAACAGGTTCTCAAAGTGGATTCCCGAATAGGGCAGCTCGCCCTTTAGCGTTAGGTTCGAGTCGTTCGGAGAATCTGCGACATGTTTTTTTGCGAGTTGGTCTTGTGAGGTCAAAGATTTCTACGGAAGTGAATTCGAGCGATTCGGACACTTGAAGGGACGCAATCAGCGAGGAAGCACTCAAAGCCTTTCTCGCAGCCTTCAACCGACACGACCTGGATGCCATAATGACATTTTTTCTGATGATTGCACCTTTGAGATGCCTCGGGGGCCCAATTCGTTCGGTCAAAGGTTCATCGGTAAACGGGCAGTACGAGAGGGATTGGCAAGCCGTTTCAAAGGAATACCCGACGTTCACTATGGCGACGATAGGCATTTCATCTCTGCCTCGGGGGACAGAGGTGCTTCCGAATGGTTGTTGAGTGGAACTACCACCGCAGGCGAAAGAATCGAAGTAAGAGGGTGCGATCTCTTCGATTTCGATCGATTCGGCAAGATCACGAGAAAGGACTCCTACTGGAAGATAGTCCAACGCTGAGTTGGATGAGGCTAGTGTCTCGGGGATTCGCCGAGGATTACCTCTCCGCGCTCAGTTATGAGATAGCTCATTTTGAACCGTCGTAGCCAAATAGAGTTCATGTTGGACATATTATTAGCGGGCCCGACGGGGCCCCGTTGAGCCATTTAGGCCGAGCGGAAGGCTGGCAAGCTGATTGGCAGAACCAATGTGTAGAAATATGCGAGAGAACCTGCATCGGCCCATGGCATCAGCCGCGAAGTTCGAATCCAACTCTAGGTATGTATTGATGGCGGGCCCGGAGAGATTCGCCTAGTTAATCGCATCCAAGCGTCTGCAGAAACTTGGTCGGGCCTAGTGGGATTTGAACCCCGTAGAAACGTACGAATTAGCGAGGTGTAAATGGACTTTCCAAGCATTGATCCAGATAAAATCGGCGAAATCCATGGCAAAGAAGGCTAATCATCGCACGCGGGATCTGAGACCTGCGCACAGCAAATCCGAGTCGCATTCAAGCGTTTAGTTTTGCAGTTTCGCCGTCCCAAGTTGCGGTGAGCAATCCCTCTCTGCTCAAGCAAAACAC
>PLCG01000098.1 GCA_003135575.1 Nitrososphaerota archaeon | reverse complement strand
CCCGTACCCATACTGCTTGCAAATTTGAATCCCGCCCGCCCCTCCCGAGGAGTCGACGAACGCGTCACACTCGAGCCTCTGGCCCTTCTCCAAGACGACCTTGAGGACGAGGTCCCCTTTGGCCTGCTGCGACCTGCCCAGCTCGACGTCGACGGCCCTGTTGGCGAAGATCAGCTCCACCCCGATGTCTTGCAGGTATTTCCTGATGTGGGTCTCGGCCTTCATGCAGTGAAAGATGGCCTGCGTGTGAATCTGCTGCTTCAAGTCCTCCGCGGCGTTCCAGTTCATCTCCGTGCGGTGATGTGTCAAGACCGGTGGGTTCTCGATGATGTCGAGGATGTATCCCCCTCCCATCGCCTTGAGCTCCTCGCTCCCTGCCTGGCGCCCGTCGTTGTAGAAGATGCCGGAGTTGCGCCCGACGCCCAGGAGCTCGTCGGTCCTCTCGATCAGCATGACCTCCGCACCTGCCATTCGGGCGCACGCGGCCGCGCTCACTCCTCCGAATCCCGCCCCGACGACGGCGACCCTTGGCATGACTGATTTTCAAGCAAAGTATCGTTATAAGTATAACCCGGGCCCGTGCAAGGGGAGGGTCGACGATGAGCCAGCCTACCGTCCGCCGATGGGTTGGCAAGTCGATTAAGGTAAAGGAAGACCGTAGGTACGTGCAAGGCAAGGGGCTCTACTCCGATGACATCCAGCTGAAGCAGATGCTGCATGCCGCCGTGCTGAGGAGCCCATTCGCCCACGCCAAGATCAAGAGCATAGACGTCTCGAAGGTGACGGGCCTCAGGGGGGCGGTCGCTACCCTGACGGGGCCAGAGCTGCCTGCTCTGACCAATCCCATGCGAAGCAGGACCGGTTACCCCATCAAGGAGTATGCCATGGCCGTCGAAAAGGCCGTGTATGCCGGCCAGCCCGTGGTGGCGGTAGCGGCCGAGAACAGAGGAATCGCCGAGGACGCTCTGGACCTCATCCAGGTCGATTACGAGGAACTCCCCGCCGTCGTTGACCCGGAAGAAGCCATGAAGCCTGGGGCTCCGAGAATATTCAAGGACGTGGAGAACAACACCTTCTCGTCCCTCAACCTCGAGTACGGCGACGTAGAGTCAGCGTTCCGCGACGCCGACCTTGTGCTAAAGGAGCGCTTTTCGGTCCACAGGTATAGCTCGACCCCGCTCGAGCCCGACGCGGTCATAGCCCATTACGACCAGGCCCAGAATCTTCTCACGGTCTACAGCAACGCGACCGGGTCCGGATCTCTCAAAGCCCAGACCAAGGGGTTCCCCGTCAAGGACGTGCGAGTGAGGTTCGTCATCCCCGACATAGGGGGGACTTTCGGTGAAAGGTGGAGCGTGGCCTTGCAGGACATGACCATAGCCTCCCTGCTGTCATGGAAGACCGGAAGGCCCGTGAAGTATGTCAAGGACAGGATGGAGATGTTGATGGCCGGGACCAACGGGTCCAGGGACTCGATCTACCACATGGAGATGGCGCTGAAGAAGGACGGCACCATCCTCGGCCACAGGCTGAAGGACATAACGAACGAAGGGGGGTCAGCATACTACGCAGGCTACTACAACGCCATCAAGCTGACCAACATCACAGGTCTCTACAAGATGAAGAACGTCGCGCTCGAGGCCTACGCAGTCGCAACGAACAAGGGACCGGGAGGCTCCAACAGGGGGCTTAGCAAGCCGCACATGGGCTTCGTCCTGGAGCGGATGGTAGACCTCGCTGCGAAGAAGCTCAACCTCGACCCCGCGGAGATAAGGTTCAGGAACTTTGTGAGCCCCGAGGAGCTGCCCTACCGCACCCCCAGCGGGAACCTGTTGGACGCGGGGAACTTCCCCGAGCTCCTCGAAAAGGCCCTGGAGATGGTGGGCTACGAGCACTGGAGAGGCGAGCAGAAGAGGCTGAGGCGCCAGGGCAGGCATGTGGGGATAGGGATAGCATGCAACGTGGACCCTGGCGGCGCCAACCCCGGGAGGGAGCAGATGGTGAGGGGCGGCCCCGACGTCCCGGGCCAGAGAGTCACGGGCGCAACCGTGAGAATGGACCCGCTGGGAAAGGTCACCGTCCAGATCGGGGCCACGAACTGGGGGCAGAGCCACGAGACCACGACCTCCCAGGTGGTGGCGGACGAGCTTGGAGTCACTCCGGACGACATCGAGGTCTCCTCGGTGTTCGACAGCTTCAGCAACCCCTGGTCGAGCACCTCCGGCACCGGTGCCGACAGCTTCACCAGCATAGACATGGGTGCGATCGTCGCGGCAGCGAGGAAGGTCAGGGGAAAGATCCAGAAGTTCGCCGCCCACCTGCTGGACGCNNGATCACTGACGTGGCGCTGGCCGCCTATGACAAGGTAAGGGCCGAGACCCTCCCACCGGGAGTCGAACCCGGGCTGCACGAGACTGCCTACTACTTCTACCCGTACGCCGACCTGCCCGACGAAAAAAGGAGGGTGATGGCCCACAACAACTACGGGAGCCAGGTGCACATCGCCGTGGTCGAGGTGGACGTCGAGACGGGCAAGGTATCGATACTGAGGTACGTGGTCACCCACGACGCAGGGATCCTGATCAATCCGGCCGTCGTCGAGGGGCAGATACACGGCCACGTCGCCCACATCGTGTCTGCCGCCCTGAGGGAGGAGATGATCTGGAATAGTGAGGGGCAAATGCTGACGGCGACCTTCGCCGACTATCTCAAGAACACGGCCGCGGACACGCCCGAAATAGAGGTGGGCCACCTTGAGTACCCGTCGCCCTTCACGGCGACTGGAGGCAAGGCGGTCGGAGAAGGGCCCACGATCCCCGTCTTCCCCGCGATCGCAAACGCGGTGGACGATGCGCTGTCCGACCTCGGGGTGAAGACAACCGACCTCCCGCTGACCCCGCCCAGGCTCTGGGCCTTGATCAACGCTAGCCGCGCGAAGCGATAAGCCTGCAGGAATCGGATGTCCTCAGTTTCCCATGGGCCTGATGGCCCGGGGAGGCACATGCACGTAGATGTCGTCTCCATCGCCGGTGTCTGAATCGGTCTCGAACTTGTGCTTCGTCACGATGATCTCGGCGTTTCCAACACGAATCCTGTTGTCTGTGACGGCCCCCCTGTATTCCCTGGCCACTATCTTCCCGCTCAGCACGTTCTCTTTGAAGTTCGATTTGGCTTTGCTGAGGCCAATCTCGTTGCGCCTTATGACGATGGAAGAGACCTTGTCTGGGAATTCTCCGTCGTACTCGCACGTGAGGTCGGCCCCGATCTCCGGGATAGCCAGAATGGCGGTGTGCGTCGTCCTGTCGATGCTCTTGACCTCTGCCCTCAGTATGTTGCCTCTCCCGATGAACTCTGCCACAAACATGTTTGCGGGGGAGGCATAGAGAGACTCGGGCGTGCCTTCTTGCTCGATCTTCCCATGATTCATGAGGATGACCCTGTCACAGATGACGAAAGACTCCTCTTGGTCGTGGGTAACGAAGACCGTCGTTATCCCGATCCGCTTCAGCAGCAACCTAAGTTCTCCCCGGACTCGCTCGCGTTCCTTCTGGTCGAGGTTGCTAAGCGGCTCGTCCAGCAGGATGACCCCGGGCTCATATGAGACGCTTCTCGCGAGCGCGACCCTTTGCTGCTGTCCTCCGCTCAGCTGCGCGGGGTATCGATCCTCGACCTCCGGCAACCCCACAAGCTGCAGCGAGCTCGAGATCCTCCTCTCCTTCTCCTCTTTCGAGAACCCCTTTAGGCAGTAAGCGATGTTCTGCTTTACCGTCATGTGCGGCCAAAGGGCGTAGCTCTGGAAGACGAACCCGAGGCGCCGCTTTTCGGGTGCGACGAAGACCTTCTCCTTCGGCGAGCTCATGATCTTCCCATCAAGGAGGATCCTCCCGTCGTCTATCTCCTCCAGCCCGGAGATGCTCCGAAGGACCGTCGTCTTCCCGCAGCCGCTCGGCCCGAGGAGCCCCAGGATCTCCCCCTCCTTCACGGCGAACGAAACTCCATCGACCGCCGAAACCTTTCCGAAGCGTTTGACGATGTGCTGGACCTCTATCTTCGCAGCCCCGTTCCCCGACACGGCTGAGTCGGCAACCTGCAACCAATAAAAACTTGAAGGCGGCTCCTGTGTCGGAAGACCGCAATCTCCCTCGAGCATGGCCAAACCGAGGGAACGCCCTAGGTAGAATGACTCTAACACAAGGCCTAAGTAACCTGAATCGCTCTTCGCCCTACGTGTCTCGTCGACTCGGGGAACTCGGGACGGGGCGCCGCTCAAGGAATGCAGTCACGGGAACGGTCGCCGCAATAGCTATCGTCGTCGTATTGGTCGTTGCAGGAGCTGGAGGGTATTTCCTGGGAGGAGGCGGAGCAGGGACCGCCCCCGCGTCAATATCAACGACTACCGTCATGAACACGGTGAGCGGGCCCACGATGACCACCACGCAAACCGTCGGCGCAGGCGCCACGGCCACGATCACCGCGACCGCGACGGTGACCGGCGCTCCAGGCCCTGGAGTGACTACCACCGTGACCTCAACTTCGGCGACGACCGCCTTGCTAGACCTTGAAGCGGCCGCAAAGGCAGAGTGCGGCACGCAGTCGACATGCTTGACGATTTACACGACGCAGGATGCTGCGAACTGGGCCAACTACTACGGGCCTCTCTTCTATCAGCAGTATCCTTGGGCACAAGGTAAGGTGAATTACGTGAGTCTCTCCGCCGCAACCGAGACCTCAAGGCTCTTGTCCGAGTACCAGGCGAAGAACACCCAAGCTGACCTCGCGACCGGGACGCTGGCGGGGCTAATTCCAGTTTACCAGGGCGGCGCGGTCATCAACTACACGAGCCCCCTCGCCAAGTTCATGAATTACTCGGCGGACGGAGTCGGCCCCGCCTGGGTCGTGACGAATAACGCCATCGTCCACATGATCATCAACCCTCAGGCCCTCGCAGCAGCCAACCTGCCGACCCCGAAGAACTGGACTGACTTGGCGAACCCAGTCTACAAGGGCCACATTGCGATGCAGACGGCCACATCCCTGTCTATCACGACGGCGGAATTCTATTACCTCTACCAGAGCATGGGTAACTCGTCCGGGCAGTGGACTAAGCTCATGAAGGGCATCGCGGCGAACAACCCGACCATCACCGCCACCGCAGGGGCCGCCGAGATGGCCGTAGTCACAGGGCAGGCCGCCGTGGGCATCGATACTTTCGACGGGTATGTCTCGACCATAAAGGCCACACCGACTGCGCCTCTAAAGCTCGTGGACATCGAGCCCTTCGTGTATACGCCCGGTGTTGTCATGATTACGTCCGGCGCTCCGCACCCCAGCATGGCGAAGCTGACCGAGGCGTGGTTCATCTCCGTGTCTGGGCAGACCGGAGTCTACCGCACCAACCACGTCCCGTACATGGCATCGATCGGAACCGGGCTGATAGCGTATCTCCCGAGCGGCTACAGGCTCACCAACGCCTACTCGAACACTCAGCTCTTCCAGAACACGGGCGCGTGGAGCGACACGTTCAAGGCCATCTTCGGCGCGTAGCTCTCCAGATGTGACGGCGCGGCAATCCGGTGGCCCTAGCTTACTCGAGGCGTTGCGCGCGATGCGTCGGGAAACTTGTGACCCAGACCTAGGATCAGGTGGACCCGGTGTATAAGACAAGGGTCCTGCTCGTAGTATCCCTCATAGCTTTCGTCCTCCTGATAATCCCAGTATTCGCCCTTATCGTCGGTCTCTCTTTCTTCCCCCGCCTGGGGACCTCCTCCTTCTCCTTCTGGTCCTTCATCAACCTCCCGACCACTTGGGCGCTCATCGAGAACACGCTGGAGTTCAGCATCGTCAGCGCGGCGATCACCACGGTGCTCGCGACCTCATATGCGTGGATCGTCGCCAGGACCAACGTCCCAGGCAAGCGCTTCCTCGAGCTGCTCCCGATCTTGGGCCTCACGATCCCGATACTCTTCAAGGCGTTCTCATGGACTTTCATGCTTAACGCGAACTCCGGGATAATCAATTCCGTCCTGAAGCAGGTTCTGGGCCCTTTGGCGCCCGTAATCAACATCAACACGATGGCGGGCCTGACATTCGTGCAGTCCTTCACGAACGTCCCAATCGTCTACCTTATCACTCTGGCAGCGATGAAGTCGCTGGACCCCGCGCTCGAAGAGGCCTCGAGGATCTCAGGCAGGGGCATCCTCAGGACCTTCAGGAGCGTGACCGTCCCGCTCGTCAGACCAGCGGTCTTTTCGGCGTTCTTGCTTGCGATCATCGGCGGCGTCGGGGCCTTTGAGTTCCCGTTCATCCTTGGCGTGCCCGGAGGCGTCCACACACTCTCCACCGAAGTCTACTACTACGCGCAGCAACGGGTCCCTCCTGCGTACGGGAGCGCAGGCTACCTGAGCGTCCTCTATGCGATAATCACCATCATCTGCGTCACCTTCTACCTGTCGGCGACCCGGAGGGCCTTCAAGTTCCAGGTCGTGACCGGCAAGTCGCTGAGCGCGCGCCCGCAGAACCTCGGCTCCTTCAGGTACCTGGCACTTTTGCTCTGCTTCACGATCCTGTTCTTTGAATTCATCCTCCCGTTCTCCGGGCTCGTCCTCATGTCTGCAACGACGATATACGGCTCGAGCCTGGCCACCGTCAAAGTCAACCTCCCGACCTTCTATCTTGCGGCGCTCAAGATCCCGCTCTTGTTCAACTCCTTGCGGACGACCCTCCTGTTTGGTCTGATTGCAGCGGTCCTGGCGACGCTCGTGGGCGCTCTGCTCTCCTACGCCGCGCTCAGGGGCAGAACCAAGGGATCGAGGCTCGCAGAGTACATCTCGGCCATACCCCTCGCATTCCCGGGTGTGGTCTACGGGGTGGCGCTATTCTGGACCTTCCTCCTCCTCCCGGGCGTGAACGTGCTCTACGGGACGATCTGGCCGCTTGTCATCTCATTGGTCTTCATCCGCCTCCCGTTCGCGACCCGGATAATCTCGGGCAACCTTGTGCAGGTCTCGAACGAGCTTGAAGATGCGTCCCAGGTCGCGGGCGCCGGGTTCGCGAGGACCTTCGGAAGGATCCTGATGCCTTTGGCCAAGGACGGCCTCTTCAACAGCTTCGTGTACACGCTGGTCGATTCCATGCGCGAGCTGGGAGGCGTCGTCATCCTCGCGACGGCGGCCACCCCCACGTTCACGACGCTCCTCCTGCAATACTACAACGAGAGGTCGTCGCAGATCGGCGCCGTGGCCGCGTCTTCTGTGATTTTTACGGGGATAATCACCCTGCTGCTGGTCGCCGCCGCAGTCGTCCGCCACTATTGGGGCCGCACCAACCGCCCGTGATTTGAGACAAGACATATCTAGCTCGAAAAGCGAATTGAGAAACATTGAGCGCCAAGACCTCCGCCATCCAAAAAGCCAAGAAGGAAGGGAGGGTCTTGGTCTATGGCACGGTCGAGCTTGACGAATTCTCAGGCTGGAAAGAATCTTTCGAGAAGAAATACCCCGGCGTAAAAGTCGAGTACAAGAGAAAATACGTGCCCGGAACCCCGCCTCCGATGGCCAAGGAGATAATGGATGAGAGCGGGGCCGGGAAAGAGACCGCCGACGCCGTCATAGTCGCGGTGCCTCCCCTGCTTCAGTTTCGTGGCCTGAATCTTCTGGCGAGGGCGAAGCCGAAAGAGTCGGCAGCATATCCGAAACAAGTCCGCCAGCCGGAAGGCTACTGGTTTCCAATCGTCTCGATAGGCATGATCCAGGTCTACAACCCAAAGCTCGTGACCAAGAGCGAGCTGCCAAGGACGGCGATGGACTTGACGGACCCAAAGTGGAGAGACGCCATAGTGACGCACGACTTGACGGTGGGGACGCTTGGGGCGTACTGGCTCGCCTCTCTTAGGCCAATCCTCGGAGAGAAGAAGTGGCAAACCCTCGTCAAAGGGCTCTCAAAGAACCGGCCGAAGGCGTACCCCCTCTACGACACCGTCGTCGATTCCGTGACAAGCGGGGAGACCAAGATCGGCTTGACGGTACTCCTGCACGATTTCTTAAAGGCAAAGAAAGCCAAGCGAGACATCGAGCGCTTGAAGCTGAAGGACGTGCCGATGATGATGACCTTCAACGCCATCTCTAAGACGCGCGCCGGCAAGCATCCCGCCTCCGCCGAGCTCTTGATCGACTACCTGCTCTCAAAGGAAGGCCAGAAGTTGGTCGCGAGCACCTACCTGAGGATACCCGCAAGAACGGGGACGGGCGCTCCTTACTCTCTCGAAAAGACGGTGGGGAAGGAGAAGTTCAAGTCGTTTCCCAACCAAGAAATGTTGTCCACCTCTGCGGACTCCATCTCCTCGCTCGCAAAGCTCTTCGCCAAAAGTTAGGGTATCTATCCTCTCGTAAGTGCCTACGCGCGCTTGGCGGGAAGGGTAGAGTTGCTTCCGCAGGATTACGGAAGCCCGACGGACTTAAACTTCTCGAGGAGCGACTTCGGCGAGAACGCGTCCTTCACGCCGCGCTCGTCGGGGAAGTACTTCATAGCTGTCGTGGGGTTCCTGAATACGGTGTTGTACTTCATCGTCGCCCCCGGCCTGGTAGGGATGAGGCCCTCGTACAGCTTGCCCATGCTATTCTGCCACTCCTCTGAGAGGAGATGGTTGATGAATCTCTCGGCGTTGTTCTGGTGCGCCCCTCCGGCGACGATTCCGATGCTCCTCATGCTGGCCGTCTTGGGAACGTCCGACAAGTTGAGAGTCTCGACCTCCCATCCGACCTTGATCAGCGGGAGAGGGAGCCCGATCGCATAGCTTCCCCTTGAGACGTACTTTTGCATGTTGTGATAGCAAGCGAACACTGCGGGCTCCGTGTTCTTGAGGAAGGCCTTCACAAACTCGTCCCACTTCTTCTCACCGATGAGCTGGAGCAGGGTCGAGAAGTAGAAGAAGGAGTACATCCCGTCAGACCAGTCCTGGGTCGACTGCATTGAGACCAGCCCCTTGAGCCCCGGGTTGGTCAGGTCCCAAAGCTTGTTCGGGACGAGCTTGGCATCGAGGAACTGGCGGTTGTAAATGAAGTTCGTGGGCTCGACCGCGATGGCGGACCACATCCCATCCTTGTCCTTGAACATCGGGTCATAGGCCTTGAGCTCTGGGGAGCGGTATTCACGGAGGTGCCCCGACTCCTTCAGCATCAGCGTCGTGTAGTGAGGGAGCATCACCACGTCGGCGGTCGGGATGCCGTACTTCACCTCAGCCCTGACCTTCTCGACGACCTCTACGGGATGTGCAGCGTAGTAGGTGAGGTCTATGTCGAGACCGTAGTATCTGTGGCGAAACTGCGTGAGAAAATCGAAAAACGTCTTGTGGAACGGGCCGTACACAATCAGCTCGTTCTCGTTCTTGTGCTTCTTAGCCTCTACCTGCTCTGGATGTACCTGCATGACCAAGATTAGCTCGGCCGCCGAGGATGATATAAGCCTTGATTTAGAATCATTCTTACTAGAGAAATCAGATTAACAGAGCAGACAATCCCTTACCTGTCACTCTTCGAGCGACGGGATCTCAGCCTTCTTGATGTTCCCTGTCCCCCCGCCCCTGAGCGCTGAAGGGATGATGGAGAGGAGGACGAACGCGGCCGAAACCAGGAATACCAGATGGATGCCTTCGACGTAGCTTCCAGCGAAATAGCCGAGGCTCGCCGTGTAGTTCCCCGCAAACATCTGGTCCAGCGCTGACACCGGGACCACGAGCGCCAATATGACGAACGCGAGGCTGCGGCTGACGCTGTTCCCCAGGTTGATTAGCGTGGTGGTGATCCCCGAGGCCAGGCCCCTGTCCTCCGGAGGAACGGAGCTCATCACCGACGCCCTGTTTGGCGGCGCGAAAGTCCCCATCCCCGCCCCCACGATGACCAGCGGAAGGGCGAGTTGCCAGAAGCTCACCGACGGAGGCAGCTGGCTCAGCATCAAGAGGCCGACAGCTGTTGTCACAAGCCCTGCTGTCGCGACGACTCGGGGCCCTCTTTTGTCTGAGAGATAGCCGCCGAGCGGCCCAAAGAACGCGATGGTAGCCGTGTGAGGCAGCAGGAACACCCCAGCCTCAAGGG
>PLCG01000011.1 GCA_003135575.1 Nitrososphaerota archaeon | reverse complement strand
TTCATGCCCGACCAGTACAACAACGACGCCAACTGGCTCGCCCATTTCGATGGCACCGGCGCCGAGATCTGGGAGCAGACCCGCGGCAGCGTGACCCACTTCGTGGCCGCACTCGGAACCAGCGGGACGTTCATGGGCGTGACCCGGCGTCTCAAGGAGATGAACCCGGACATCCATTGCGTCAGCGTGCAGCCCGCCGAGCCGTGGCACGGCTTGGAGGGCCTCAAGCACATGGAGACCTCGATCGTTCCCGGCATCTACGACGCCTCACTTGCCGACGAGGACCTGGGCGTCGAGACCGAGCCCGCTTACGACCTGGCCCGGGAACTGGCACGCACCGAGGGCATCCTCGCCGGCCACTCCAGCGGGGCGGCACTCTGGGCCTGTGGCGAGATCGCGAAGCGAATCGGCCACGGGGTGATCGTCACCGTCCTGCCCGACGGGGGAGACCGGTACCTCTCCACCGGGCTGTACCGGCGGGCCGGGCATTGAACCTGCGCTTCGCGACGATCGCGCCGGCCGCCGAGCAACGAATCCGCGATCTTGCCGTCGCCGCCTATCCGAACGAGGGGTGCGGCGTGCTGCTGGGACGGCGTGACGGGACGCGCATGGTCATCGTCGATGTCACCTCCGCTCGCAACATGTGGACGGAGCGCAGCGCCGATCGCTACGACCTCGATCCGGTCGACTTCATGAAAGCCGATCGCGACGCGCGCTCGCGAGGTCTCGACGTTGCGGGCATCTGGCATAGCCACCCCGACCACCCTGCGCGGCCGTCGCAGTTCGACACCGACCGAGCGTGGGTCGACTACGTCTACATCATCTGCCGGACCACCCACACAGGAGCAGAGGACGTCAACGCGTTCGCGCTCGAAGCGGAAGGGGCTCCGTTCGCACAGATCGCGCTGGACATCTCGCCGGTCCCGCTGGGGGCGAAATGAGCCCGGCCGGCGCCACTCGCCGGCGCCACCGCGAAGAGGGTGAACCGATCGCGCCCGCTGTGGGTGTGGTCGCCATCGTCGGGCGTCCCAACGTCGGCAAGTCGACGCTGTTCAACCGGCTCACCGGGACGCGGCGTGCGATCGTCGACGCGTTTGCTGGTCTGACTCGCGACAGGCTGTACGGTGTGGTGGAGTGGGGGGGCAAGCGCTTCACCGTCGTGGACACAGCGGGTCTCGACGTTCCCCTTCCGCGCGATGCGGCGCCGGACATTGCTGCGCTGACCCGGGCGACCCGGGAGCAGGCGCAGATGGCGATCACCGAAGCGGATGTGTGCTGTTTCATGGTCGATGTCCGTGACGGAGTCACCGCGCTCGACGAGGAGATTGCCCAGGCACTTCGCCGCGGTGGACGCCCGGTCATCCTGGTCGGCAACAAGGCCGACAGCCCGAGCAATCCTCACTACGCCCACGAGCTGTACCGCCTCGGTCTCGGCGAGCCGGTGCTGGTCTCGGCCCTGGTCGGCACCGACACCGGCGACCTGCTCGACCGTATCGTCGACGAGCTGCCACCGGCAGGTGACGCCATCGCCGTGGACGAGCCGATGGAGCTGCGCCTGGCCATCATCGGCAAGCCCAACGTGGGCAAGTCGACGTTCTTCGTAGCGGCGACGCTGAAGAGCGTCCCCATCGCGGATTATCCGTTCACCACGATAAAGCCCAACGTCGGCATGGCATACCTTCGGACCAAGTGCGTTCACGAGGAGATGGGCGTGGTCGACAAGCCCAAGAACTCGGTCTGCGCGAACGGGGTGAGGCTCATTCCGGTGAAGCTGGTCGATGTCGCAGGGCTCGTCTCGGGGGCGTCGAGCGGTCGAGGGCTCGGGAACCAGTTCCTGGAGGACATAATGCAAGCGGATGCGATCGTTCACGTCGTCGACGCCTCGGGCTCCACCGACCTCGAGGGGCAGAAGACGGCCCCTGGCAGCCAGGACCCTATGAAGGACGTCGAGATGGTGGAGAGGGAGGTGGACCTCTGGCTTTTGGGGATCGTCAAGCGCGACTGGGAGAAGACGTCGAAGCTTTCGGAGCAACTCAAGACAAGCGTCGCGCCCGCGCTCGCGCAGAGGCTAACGGGCATCGGGATAGACGAGGAGATGGTCGAAGAGACCCTCCTCAAGCTCCACTTGAAACCAGACAAGCCCTTGGGCTGGGGAGACGGCGCCCTCGAGTCGTTCGTCAAGGCGCTCAGGGAGAGGAACAAGCCTAGCCTCATCGCCGCCAACAAGGCTGACTTGCCGTCCGCGGCGGAGAAGCTTCCACTGCTCAAGCAGTCCGGGAAGACCGTGATTCCCTGCGCGGCGGAGGCGGAGCTGCTCCTCAGGAAGGCAGCGGAGGCAGGCGTAATCGCGTACACTCCCGGAGACTCTACGTTCAAGATCACCAAGGAAGGGCTGAGCCCGGCTCAGGTCAGGGCGCTCGAGCTCGTGAAGGAGAGGGTGCTCGACGTCTATGGTGGCACCGGGGTCCAGCAGGCGATCGACCAAGCCTACTTCGGGTTGCTCAAGGCCGTGGTCGTCTATCCCGTCGAGGATGAGACGAAGCTCACCAACAAGGACGGAGACGTGCTGCCAGACGCGTACGTCATGAACGGAGGTTCGACTGCCCTCGACCTGGCGAAGAAGATCCACAGCGACCTCGCGAAGTCATTCCTGTACGCTGTCGACGCAAGGACAGGCCTCCGGCT
Source organism: Nitrososphaerota archaeon (assembly GCA_003135575.1). GTDB lineage: Archaea > Thermoproteota > Nitrososphaeria > Nitrososphaerales > Gagatemarchaeaceae > Gagatemarchaeum. Next base: position 10,958 of record PLCG01000011.1, on the reverse strand, counting down.
ATCTTCGGATCACGTGCTCAAGGACAGGGATGTCGTGAAGATAGTCTCAAGCGGCAGGCGCGGCTAGCTCTTCGATGGGGGCCTCAATCGGCGCGCCGGGCGCTGGCCTGCCGATGAGCTTGGTCTTCCTTACGCCGACGTGCCTCAGCCGGGTCACCTTCTTGGCCTCGTTGTAGACGTCGGAGGCGAGCTTCTGGAGGACGGTCTCTTGGACGAACTGGTCGTATGCCAGGTCGGCGGCCCTTTCTCCGATTATCTTGTCCGTGATCATGCGTATCTCGTGCTTCTTTGACGCGTTCATCCTTCCTTGGGAGAGGGCTATCGTGTAGACCCGCACCAGGTAGCCGTCCTTGGTCTTGTAATCCTTGATGAAATCGGACATCGACGACCCCCTTCTGATGAGGCTGCGGAGGTACTCCCTAGAGTACTCGTGTGCTTTCAGGATGGTGTAGGCGGTGTCTCCGTCGACCCTGTCAATCTGGAAGTAGAGCTTGAAGCTGTAGTGTTGCGGGTCCTGCTTCAGGATGTCGTAGAGCGTCGTCTCGACGACCCTCCCTTGGGGCTTCTCGACGTCGGTGATGGGGACCCTGCCGATGGGAGCGTTCCCGAAAGACGGGGAAGCGAGCACGGTTACCCACCGCTTCAGCTTCCACTTGTCCCGGACCTTACCGGTAACTTTCTTCGGCAACTAGATTGCCGGCCTAATTTCTCTGGCTTAAAAACATCGGCCTAGGAAATCCTCTCGCGCCCGCCCATGTAGGGCACGAGGGGCTTCGGGATGGATATCGAGCCGTCGCTCTGCTGGAAGTTCTCGATCACGGCGACGAGCGCACGGGTCGTGACGGCGGTCGAGTTGAGGGTGTGCACAAGGACCGGGTCGGAGCTCTGCTTCTCCTTGTACCTGATCATCAGGCGCCTCGCCTGGTAGTCGGTGGCGTTGCTGCAGGAGACCATCTCCCTGAACTTCTGCTGGGTGGGCATCCAGGCCTCGAGGTCGTACTTCTTCGCTGCGACGGTCCCTATGTCGCCCGTGCAAATGTTGACGACGCGGTAGTGGAGGCCGAGGGTCTGGAAGATGGCCTCGGCGTTCGCGAGGAGCTCCTCGTGGATCTGCCAGCTCTGCTCCGGCTTCGAGAAGACGACCTGCTCCACCTTGTAGAACTGGTGCGTGCGGAAGATGCCCTTCGTGTCCTTCCCGTGGGCGCCTGCCTCGACCCTGAAATTGGGGCTGAACCCGCAGTATTTGAGCGGCAGGGAGCTGCCCGCCATGATCTCGTCCATGTGCATCGCCACCAGCGGGTGCTCAGAGGTCGCGATGAGGTAGAGGTCGTCGCCCTCGACCTTGTAGATCACCGGCCCAAAGTCCTTCAGGTCGACGACGCCTGCGTACGCTTCCTTTCGCATCATCAGGGGCGGTCCCATCGCGGTGAACCCCCGGTCGGAGAGGAAGTCGACCGCGTACCTCATTATCGATTGCTCCAGCCTGAACGCGTCCCCCTTCAGGAAGAAGAACCGCGCACCGGAGATCTTCGCAGCCCTCTCGATGTCTACGAGTCCCAAGGCGTTGAGTAGGTCTATGTGGTCCTTTGGCTGAAAGTCGAACTTGCGCGGCTCACCCCATGTCCTAATCGTGATATTGCCGCTCTCGTCAGGCCCCGTAGGANNCGTAGGGACGGACTCGTGGAGGATGTTCGGGAGCGACATCAGCGTCTCTCTGACGCGAGCCTGAAGCTCCTGCGCCCGCTTCTCGAGGCTCGCAATCTCCTCCGGTATCCCCTTCACTTCGCCGAGCTTTTCCTTCGGGTCCTTTCCGGCCTTCTTCAGGGCGGCGATCTCCACCGTGAGCTGATTCTGCCTGTGCCTGAGGTCGTCCACCTGTTTCTTCGCCTGGCGCCATTCGGCGTCGGCGGCTATCGCCTCGTCGACGGTGGGAAGCTTGTCGAGCCAACCTCGCTTCTTGAGGTCGTTCCTGATGACCTCGGGGTTGTCACGCAGCAGCTTCACGTCGAGCATTCTTCTCTGGCCCTAGCCCGACCCTACAAGCCTTGGCAAGATAATCGTTGCAGAAGACCGCCTCGAAGGATTCACTGCGGCGCGCTTCCGAGCCCTCGCGTCTTGGCCTCGAGCCAGACGTCGCGGAAGAGCCTCGCGTCGGAGATGATGCTGGTCACCGTGCCGACGACGGGCCTCGCCCTCGGAGAGGAGACTTCGAACCGGAGGACGGAGCCCTCCTTCGATGCCTCAAAACTCTGGTCCTTTGGGAAGTATCTGTTGTCCGGCATGAGAGCCTCGTCGAGAGCCTCGGCCACCAGCTCGTCGCCGCACTCGATGGAGAGCTCGACGGTCATGCCTGGCGTCCCCTTTCTGGCTCGCCGTCTCTGCGACTTGGCGGCGGTCACCCTGCGGCCACCTTCTCGAGCACTGCTTTGGTGAAGTCGTCGCGTTTGGAGAACGGTATCTTGGCGCCCGCGGCCATGCTGTGGCCCCCGCCGACGCCACCGACGCTCTGGGCGGCCTCCCTCATCACTTCTCCCAGGTTCACCTTGCCTGGATATGAGTCGCCGATGCGCGAGGAGAACTTCAGGTCCGAGTCTCCGCTCTTTGCCCTGACCAAGACGAGCTTGTCGCGGAAGCGGTCTGAGGAGGCGAGAAGAGACGAGACTGAGCCGGTCATCCTCTCCTCGATGAACTCCTCTCCCATTACCATCATCACATTTCCCGTGGTGGAGACCTTGTCCGTCTCCAGTTGGAGCTTCTGGATCGCTTTGTTTAGCTTGCCCCGGTACTCCGACATCAGCGCAAGCGCCTGGCGCAGCGCGTCCTCCCTGTCGCCGAGGCAGATGGAGATGCCGAGGTCGGTCCTGTCCATCCGGCCGCACGCGTTCAGGAGGCTCCCGAACTCTCGCGCGTCCCTCAGGGGCGTGAGCGGGTCCTCAAATTCGAAGGTGTAGATCGTGCCCACGAGGTCTTTGAGAAGGTCGGCGCCATGGCCCGCCGAAGCGATGAAGCCCGAGATCACCTCGATGACTTTCTGCTTCTCCTCGTTAGATAGCTCGCTGAGGGTGCGCCACCTGCCGCCTTCCTTGAGCTTGAAGCCTGAGTTAGAGAGGGCTGCGAGCGCCGCGTCCTTCGCCCCCGAAAGGCCCGCGATGAAGGGAGAGTAGCTCATGGCGATGGCCTCGTGGACCGGCCTCGTCTCCCTCCCGTAGAAGAGCAGGTCCTTCGTCGTCGTCACCAATCCCTGCGTGACCGCGTCCTCGACGGCGACCTTGTTCAGCCCTCCAAGTGAGCGAGCGTCCCCTTTGTCCTGCCTGTCTCCCGACGCGCCAACCAGCGAGAGGGCGGAGAGGTCCTGGTTGCCCTTCGCGTCGAGCGCCTTTGCGAATGAGTATGCCATGCTGGAGGAGCAAGCCTCCTCGCCCCCGTCGTAGCCGTAGTTCCAGGCGTTGAAGAGGCGCGCATGAGCAAGGTCGGCCTCAGGGACTTGGTGGTGGTCGACGACAAGGAACTTGTCCCCGAGCGCCGCGGAGAGCTCCCCCAAGAGCCCGGAGCCGAGGTCGGTGAAGAGGTAGAACTCGAACTTGTCTGCCTTCAGCTTCTCTATCGCCCGCGGGTCGAGGTCGGGGATCGCCCTGACGGAGACGGCGAGGTTCTTCCGGGCCAGCGCGGAGAAGGCCACTGAGCCGCTGGAGAGGCCGTCTGCGTCTATGTGCGTGACCACGAGGACCCGTGCGCCTCGGTTCGAGAGGTCGACGAGGCGCTCCGCCTCCTCCTTTGCGCGGGCCATGAGAGCGCCATAATCGTGGCGACCAGTGGCGGTCGTAGCTGCTTGGTCCGCCACCATTCCGAGAGCCCAACCTTCTTGGTTAGCTTAGCTGAGCCACAACGGCGCTGTACTTGAAATCCTGCGGCAGGATCCCGATCTTCTTGTAGTATTTGGAAAGCCTGTAGATCTTGGCCTCTATGAGCTCGAGCGAGCGGACGTTCTTCCTGTCGGCCTTGAATGCGTTCAGGTGCGACTGGACCCTCCTCGCCGAGTCGAGCATGTTCTGCAGGTCCTCTGGGATGGCCGGCGCGAGCTTGTTCTCCCTGAGGAGGTCCATCACTGACTTGCCGATTATGGGCTTGACCAGCGGTATGCCGTAATCGTCCCTGAGCCTCACTCCTATCGCGCTTGGAGGAACCTCTTCCTTCGCAAGCTTGATCACCATCGCGGTGACCTCATCGGCGCTGTAGGTGAGCCAACTCGGTGCCCGCTTGCTTGTGGGCCTTGTCTGGTGGCTCTTCCCGTGCCGATGGGAATGTATCCTCGCCAATCGAAACCACACCGACTCGATTTCCCCGGGTTTAAAACCATTCCCGGCACTAGCGCCCGTCTCGCGAGAGATACCACTTCGCGAACTTTCTGAGCGCCACCGACCTATGTGAAACGGCGCACTTTTCGTCGAGCGTCAGTTCGCCGAACGTCTTGGCGCCGCCTTCGGGGACGAAGATCGGGTCGAAACCGAAGCCCTTCTTCCCCCTTGGCCTGGTGGTGATCGTCCCGCGGACTGACCCCTCGAAGAGCACGGGCTTCCCCTGCGGCTCGCAGTAGGCGACTGCGCTCACGAAGGCGGCCCCCCTTTCGCTGCCACTGTTGGGAGGAGACCCCGCCAAGGCGAGGATGCCGGCGATGCCGATGGTCTTGAACGCGTAAGCCGAGTACGGCCCGGGGAAGCCCTTCATCGAGTCCACGAAGAGCCCCGCGTCTTCCACCAGGACCGGCCTCTTCGCGCTCGTCGCAGCTCCCCTCGAGGCATGCGCGGCGACCTCGCCGTTGGTGTCCGCCTGTATCTCGGTCCCCTTTCCGTCAAATTGCTCCACCGAGATCCCGAGGGGGGCGAGTATCGAACGCGCCTCTTGCAGCTTCCCGCGGTTAGACGTGGCGAAGAGGATCGGTTCCGCGCGCCGTCTACTCGACTCGGGCATACCTCCCCCGCCTCTCTATCTCTGCTAGCTTCTTCATCGCCGCCTCCGCCCTCTTCCTCCCGAGCACGGAGGAGTAACCCGACACGAGCGACTGCATGAATCTCTTCGAGACCCTGTTGTGGGCGCCTGTGAGCGTCTCCTTGATGAGCCTGAGGTCGACTGCCTGGTCCTCTAGCCTTCCGGAATGGACCGCGAGACCAAAGTCGACGAGGCTGATGCTGCCGCCGTTGACGATCACGTTCGACGTGGTGAGGTCGCCGTGCATGATCCCCGCAGCGTGGAGCTTTGCGATACTACTCCCGAACTCCTCGCCAAGCGTCTCGACCCTCTCCTTCGTGATGCCCGGCTCGAGCAGGAGGACCCTGAGCCTCTTCCCCTCCAAGAAACCCATGACAAGTAGCGCCTCCTGAGGGGAGAGGTAGTAGAGCGACGGCGCGGAGACCCCAGCGAGCTTCGAGAGGTGGAGCATCTGCGCCTCATGGACCGTCCTCTGGTTTCGGATCAGCTTGTCCAGCTCCGGGAGCCGGTAGGCGAGCGGCTTGCGCATCTTGTAGACCGCAGGCTGTCCGCACCAGTCGCCGAGGAAGACGTCCGCCTCGGCGCCGCGGTAGAGTAGCTTCAAGAGACATCTCGCCTCGTATGTGGCGGGGCTAGGCCCTCCACGGAGTTGGGACGGTATCGAGCCGCCAAGATTGCCTCACCACGCTGTCAGCGATGCTTGGGAGTACGTCTCCCGACTTGAAAGCCAGCAGCCCTGTCCAAGCGATCTGCGCGCCGCAGTCTCCGCTGAACTGGGGCGGCACCACCTTGACCGAGGCCTTGTGCCTCTTCGCCATCAGTTCGAGCATCTTCGCGAGCCGGCGGTTCGCCGCAACGCCTCCGACCACGAGGAGCTCCCGGGACCCGGTGAATGCCAGGGCGCGTTCGGTGACCTCGGTGGTGATCGCGAAGGCTGTCTCCTGGACGGAGTAGCAGACGTCCTCGAATGACGCCCCGCCCTCGACCAGCTTCTTCGCGGCAGTGAGCACCCCCGAGAACGAGACGTCGTTCCCCTTCACCGTATAGGGGAGCTTCAGATAACGGTTCGACTTGGATGCGGCCTCCTCTATCCTTCTCCCGCAGGGCGAGGCGAAGCCCACGTATCGGCCCAGCTGGTCGAGGAGCTGACCGAGCGTCAGGTCGAGCGTCTCCCCCAGGACGCGCCAGACCCCGTCTGAGTGAGCGACGACCATGGTGTGTCCTCCTGAGATGAGTAACACGAGAGGCGTCTTGGCCCCTGTGAGGAGGCAACCAAGCTCGATGTGCCCGACCGCGTGGTTGACCGCGACCATGGGCTTCCCGGTGGATAACGCGAGCGTCCTCGCGGTCACCGCACCCACGCGAAGGCACGGCCCCAGGCCAGGCCCCATCGCGTAGGCGAAGGCGTCGATTTCGTCGATGCCGCTCCCACGCTGGTGCTTCCTTTCAAGGGCCTCCCTCACGACCCTCACCGCGACGGAGAGGTGGTGCTCGGCCGCCTCAGCGGGATGGATCCCGCTGCCCTCAGCAGGCATGTACACGGCCCTCGAGTTCGTCAGCACGCCTTCCTTCTCTGATACGACTGACGCTGAGAAGGTGTGGGCGGTGCTCTCGATTCCAAGGACCCTTGCACCACTCCGCATGGTTTCCCGTCGCTCGTCCGACCGAGGCATGATAAAGCTATGCGGCCTTGCGATTAAATAGGGGGAAACTCCGTCTGGAAAACATGAACGGATTCAGGGCCTCGAGCTCACGGAGGTCCCGAACCGCGGTCTCCAACCAGGTCGCGGCGGTATCCGTCGTCGCAGTCGTCCTTCTCGCGGTCGCTTCCGGATACCTACTCTTCCTTCGTCCCGCCTCTACGGCTTCTAGCACGACCACAACGCAGGGTGCCCCTGGGACGTCGCCGAGCAACGCGGTTTCGGCGTTCGCGCTTTACAACGACTACAATCTTGGCCCGAACGCCACGGACTACCCTCAGCTCACGGGCCACACGATCTACGCAAGGGGAAACATCACTTCAATCGTCAACAGCCAGAGCTCGGCCGCTGTGGAGACTCAGGTGGCAACCCCGGCCAATGCCTTCGAGTATTGGGAGTTCCTTAACGGCACAGGCCTTCCGCCAATCGCCCAGAACCAGCCCATAGTGGCGCACTGTTTTGTGTTGGGCCTCGTGCAGCAACGGAACGGGACCCAATATCTCTATCTGAATAGTTGCAGCGTCGTGGCACCTACTCACTAACGGGCGGGCTGCGTTTCCTCGACCTGAATCTAATAGGATAAGGATATCAATCCAACGCCGGCTTTCCTGACCAGGATGACCTCAGAGCTCCAGTCGCTCGAAATCTCGTATTTCGTCCAGGCGACTGAGGACGAAGAGAAGGTCAGGCGGGCGGTCGGGGCCCTGGTCGGGGAAGAGCTCCCGGAGGAGCGCCAGGAGGCTGAGGGGCACTACGGCAACACAATCGTCTGGATTCGGCACCACCTGACGGGAGACGAGGCGTTGGCGGGGTTGAGGGGCATCGTGTCTCACATGGGCGAGGACGAGAAGAAGGCGATTCTGACTGACCTGGGCTCAGGCCTGGACGAGCACAACGCCCTTTTCCTAAGGCTCAGCAAGCAGGTGCTGCTGATGAAGGGGGCCGCAGTCCTGGCGAGCTCCGACCCGATCAGGGTGAAGGTGAAGCCTCGCTCTTACCTTGTGAAAGGCAACCCGGCAGGCTTCTACGAAAGGCTCTTGGAGAAGGTGCGTGATTGAGGGGCCCGAGGCACAAGAGATACCTACTGCTCACGAGCGAGGAGTTGATAGACGATGAGGCGAAAAGGGAGCTGACCCACAGGATTGCGAAGATATCACCCGTGATGGCGAAGAAGGCGGTCTGGTTCGAGCACGCGCTCATAGTGAGGACGGACAACGTAGAGATCCCTTTGGTCAAAGGCGCGCTCGAGATGAGCGCCGGTGCCGTCGCGCTCAGGTCCAAGCTCACTTCGGGCTCGATAGGTAAGCTCAAAAAAGCCGTCCAAGGGTAGCTGGTCGCGAATGGTCAAATATTTCTCTCCCGAGTTCTTTGCGCAGCTTCAGGAAACCCTGGTGAACGACGCCAAGTGGGCGGAGGACACGAAGGGGCTGAAGACCAGCATAAAGCTGAGCACCACAGATCCTGGTAGTGCCTTGTCGCACCTGCTAAAGGTGGAGGAGGGGAAGACGGTCATCTCGCTTTCGGACGCCGCTGCGCAAGCGGAGTTCTCATTCGAGGGCAGCTATGAGACGTGGACGAAGCTCGCGAAGGGGGAGGTGGACTTCCAGTCGGCCGTCTTGAAAGGGCTGCTCAAGTTCAAGGGGTCGATCACAAAGATCCTCTTCTACAAGGACAGGTTTCTCAGGATCGCCGAGGTCATCAGGTCGATACCGGTCGAATTCTAGAAGCGATCACGCTTTCACGAAGACGTAGTACGCGCTCCCCTTTGGGTCCTTTCTGCTCTCGATCCTGAGCTTCTCGCCCGGTTTTAGCTTGGCCGGGTCTGCTCCCTCGATCCAGGCGAGGACGTTCACGCCCTCCTTCAGCCTCCCGATGGCGACGACGTAGGGGTCGTGGTCGACGAAGCTCGTCGGGGTGATCTGGACGAAGGTGAAGGTCAGGAGCTCCGCGTCGGTCCCGAGTTCGACCCATTCGACGTTGCCGCCCATGCAGTTCGGGCAGTCGGCCTGCGGCGGGAAGCTGACCTTCCCGCAGTCGGCGCACTTTGTGGTGACGAACTTGCCTTGTGCGAGCGAGTCCCAGAAGCGGCTCGTCTTCGATATCGGGATGTTGAACCTCAGGTTCAGGCTGCGCTTCGAGTGGAGCGTCGGTGGCTCGTCTCGAGCTGCCATCTATTTCGACCTCGAAAGGACCGTCACGTAGCAGTAGTGGCCGGTCCCGCCGACGTTGTGCACCAAGCCGACACCGTTCTTGATCGGGGCTTGCCTTCCGCGTTCCGCCTCGCCCCTCAGCTGTTTGGAGATCTCGACGGTCATTGAGACGCCGGTCGCGCCGACCGGATGACCCTTTGCCTTCAGGCCTCCGTCGAGGTTGACTGGGATCTTGCCGCCGACCTCGGTCTGGCCTTCCCGGATCAGCTTCCCTCCCTCTCCTTTGGCGCAGAAACCTAGGTCCTCGTAGGCCATGAGCTCAGCGATGGTGAAGCAGTCGTGGCAGGTGGCGACGTCCACGTCAGTGGGCGATATCTTTGCCGCGGCGTATGCCTTCCGAGACGCGTCGACCGTGGCGCTGAGGCCCACATAGTCGCCCCTCTTGCTGAGGTTGGCGGAGTCCGAGGAGAACCCTATCCCCTTTATCCAGATCGGCGTGTCCGAGAGCTTCTTCGCCATCTCCTCGCTGGCTAGCACGACCGCAGCCGAACCGTCGGTGATGGGGCATGCGTCGTAGAGCTTCAGGGGCCACGAGACTACCTGCGAAGACAGAGCCTTCTCGAGGGTAATCTCCTTCTGGAACTGGGCTAGCGGGTTCATGGCGCCGTAGTGGTGCGCCTTCACCGCGACCCTGGCCATGTCCTCCTCCGAGGTCCCGTAGCGGTTCATGTGCGCCACCGCGTAGAGCGCGTAATATGCGGGGAACGTCATGCCGTAGTTCTCAAACTCCCAGAGATAGGAACCCGACCGCCCCATCAGCTCGACGGCCGTCAGCGTGTCGACCTCGGTCATCTTCTCGATCCCGACCGCCATCGTGACGTCCGCCTCGCCGCTCGCGATGCTGAGGTACGCGCTCCTCACCGCGGCGCTCCCGCTCGCGCACGCGGCCTCCACCCTCATCGTGCCGACGTCCTTGAAGCCAGCATATTCGTTCACGATCACGGCGGGCAGGTTCTCCTCATACCAGCCTCCGGCGCTTCCTACGGTGACGTTCTGGATGTCCTTCTTCTCGGCTCCCGAGTCCTCGATCGCCGCCTTGATCGATTCGAAGGCGAGCTCAGCGAGGTCGACGTCCGTCCGCTTGCCGAACTTCGAGTGGCCTATCCCGACTATCGCGACGTTCCTCATGGCCGCTCAGTCCTGAAGGATCTCTCTGGAGAGAATCCACCGCTGGACCTCGGAGGTCCCTTCGACGATGTCAAGGATCTTCGCGTCCCTCAGGTAGCGCTCCAAGGGGAGGAGCTTGCTCAAGCCTATTCCGCCGTGGATCTGGATGGCCCTTTCGCAGACCCAGACGGCCATCTCCGTGGAGAAGACTTTCGCCATCGAGGCCTCCTTGACGAACTCCTCTTCTTTGTCCCTCAGATAGGCTGCGCGGTAGGTCAGCAGCCGCGCGGCCTCAATCTTCGTGGCCATGTCGGCGATGAGGAACCTAATGAATTCAAACTTCCCGAGCTGCCTGTCGAAGAGCACCCTTTTCTTGGAGTAGGAGACCGATGCTTCAAGGGCCGCGGTCGCCACGCCGATCGCCCCGGCGGCCGCCCCGATGCGCCCCTGGTTCAAGACCGCCATCGCGATGAGGAATCCGTCGCCGACCGAGCCGAGCATCCCCGACTCTGGCACGACGCAGTCCTTGAAGAGGAGCTCGGCTGTCCCGGTCCCGCGTATCCCGATGACCTCGAGCTTGCCTCCCACGCTGAACCCGGGGGTTCCTTTCTCCACGAGGAATGCTGTCATCCCTGCCGCGCCGTCCGCGACGCTGCCCGTCCTCGTGAAGAGCACGACGACATCCGCGTGCAGCCAGGCGATCCGGGCCGGGTCGAAGCCGGTCCGGGCCGGCGCGGACACATCCCCGGAGTGCGGCCCGCTGCCGGTCACCAGCGTACCGATGACCAGGATGACCGACGCGAGCGCGACCAGGACGAACGCCAGCGAACGGACCTCGCGCCGTACCACCGGCACGGCGTCGCCGTCGCCGCCGTCCTGGTCCCGCTCGTAGACAGCCAGGGCAGCCGCGATCAGCGGCATGGACACCAGGAAGTGCAGCGCCACCACGTAGGGG
>PLCG01000028.1 GCA_003135575.1 Nitrososphaerota archaeon | reverse complement strand
TCTCAATCTTGGGGAGCCTCTCGACCGCGCGAAGTATCTTGTCGGCGTCAGCCATCTTGTCCGGCGTCCTATTCTCCAAGACGTTGATGATGCCGCTGACCGCCAGAATCGCCCCCTTGCCGTACTCGGATGAGACCTGCGGCGTCATGTGGGTGAGCCGCTGGCGGGCGTCCTCGAGCTTTGTGTGAACGAGGGACTCGATAATCACGTCGACTTCTTCCTTGATCATGCTGCTGGAAAGCATTGGCCATGGATGCATTGGATTCGTTTGTTTAAATGCTTATGGCCGGTGAAGCCCCTGAAAAGGCGCGTTTTCATGATTTGCAGGCCGCCCTGAGGCCTGAACGCTGAATGAAACCGAGTCCCAAAGCTCCATCCTCGAACCTGCCTCCGGAATAGACAGAAATAACGCGACTAACATTCTTAGGCTGTTGCCATTCTGTCAAAACTGCGGAATGCCCCAGCCGGACGGGGCCACCTTCTGCTCCAACTGCGGAAAGCCCATGGTCGCCGTGAGCAACACGCCGGAACCGGCTTCGAATGCTGCGGGCTCTCTATCAACGGTAAACGACCTTGTCATGATGAAGAAGATTCTCTCGTTGCGCGAGCATTACGACTTTGAGGACAGGGACGGAAACAAGCTCGGCCAGGCGGAGGGCAACTTCTTCCAGTTCCCCGCGAGGTTCGTCGTGAAGGACGCCACGGGCTCAGAGCTAATGCACGTCGAAGGCAAGGTCTTCTCGATCCGCAGGCAGTTCACGTTCTACGACGCTACCGGCCAGGAGCTGGGGACCATCAAAAGGAAGATAGTCAAGTTGGTCGGCGAGGAGTACTGGGTAGAGAAGGACGGCGTGGAGTTCATGCGGATCTACGGGAACTTCACCGAGCACGACTACCAGATGACCCTCAATGGAACGCAGGTGGCTCTAGTCCACAAGAAATGGTTCGCCGTGAGGGACCAGATCGGCGTCTCGATGACCGGGGATATCGACCACCGGGTGGCGATCGGTGCAGTGATAGTGATAGAGCACATCGAGGTCACAGAGAAGGAAAATCGATAGTCGGCTACCCAGTGAACTGGGCGTTGACCGTGACGGATCCCGCTCCTGTCGACGCCTGTACGATGAAGGAGCCCCCCGCCGCGCTTACATCGGCGGCCTGCGCCACCAAGTTAGACCTCGTCGACTGCGAGGAAACCGTGAAGCCCTGCAGGTTCTGGTTCACGTTGCCGAGTCCAGCTGACGCCTCAAGCAAGACCGCGGTACCCTTGACGATCTTCACATCGAGATTTACGCTCCCTGTGCCTGCTTGGAGCTTGACTGGGATCCTCGCACCGTTGGGCGTAAGGTGATTCGAGTACAAGCTGATGCTTCCAGTCCCCGCCTGCAGCGCCACTTCCCTTATGCTCTGCGACGTCAGGTTCGCGGTGATGGTCCCGGTCCCGCTCTGCAGGAAGACGTTGCCCAACCTCACGCCACCCGGCCCCTTCACGTTGATGGACCCGGTTCCTGTATTCGCCGTCATGTTGACCAAATACCCCGTCCCGATAGCTATCGAGATGTCGTAGGAATGCGCAGTGGCATTGAGAACGAAGACGTCCTCCTGCGTCTCGTTGGTGAGGGACGTCGACGGTATCGAGCCGCCGAGGCTTCCGAAGGAAGAGGAGGTCCGCGTAAAATTGACCTGGTATGCCAGATTGCTCTTCGTCGAGTAGAATATGCTGATTCCACCCTTGTCGGTGGAGGCCACGAGATCTATCAACTGGTTCGAGAGCATGGCCTTCATCACCGTGTGTGAGATTCGCTGGGTTCCCGGAGATAGGGCGCCGACATCTGTTGAGGTGAACGTTGCAAGGATGAGAAGTCCGACCGCGAAGAGCGCAACGTCGCCGCGCTTCGACCCACGCCCGAGCAGAGCCAGCAGGAGGATCGCCGCCCCGACGAAGATGAACACAAGCGAGACGGATGAGGTCACTGTAATTCCAAGGAGGAACGCCGCCCCGGCCGAGATGATGAGCAATGCCCCTACCGTTCGAAGGATTGGTACTCGCAAGTCCATGTCGAAGCACTCTAGAACGCAGCGTCGAACTTGTCAGACGGCTTCAAGGCACAACTCCCTACTCGAATCCCTTCTCTGATAACCGGCATTTTATGCGCTGGCCGCCGTTCGATGGGGATTCCACGTTCGCATAAACGAACCCCTCCTCCTTGACGAGCCGAATGGACTTGCTGATGAACCTCCCCACGGTGAGCCCGCCGACGTTGACGTCCTGGCTGATTCCGTTCCGCGTTACGGACGCCACCCTGTTGGTGAGGAGGACCACTCTCCGGTGGAGATACGCGTCGATGGCGATGCGGTTGAGGTACGACCCGAGCGCGCCTTGGCGCCTCCCCGTCTTCTCGCGCCCCGGGAACTCAAGCGAGAAGTTCTTGGTGACCGTGTCGATGACAACCAGCTTCGCCGGGCTTACCCTGGGGTCGTCGGCCATCCTCCTCAGGACGTGCGACTGGGCCTCGACGTCGCGGGCCCGCACGGAGAAGACGCTCTCGAGCGCCGCTTTGGCGTCCATTCCCCTCGACTCTGCCATCTGGACTAGTCTCTCCGGCCGGAAGGTCGACTCCGTGTCAACGTAGACAGACTTCCACCCCTTTGAGGCCGCCATGACTGTGGCCTGGATCGCCAGCTGGGTCTTGCCAGTATTGCTCGCCCCGAAGACCTCGACTATCTTCCCCTCATCGTAACCGCCTCCAATGAGGCCGTCGAGCCCTGTAGAACCCGTGCTGAGCTTCTTGAGGTTGCGCGCGGTCTCGAGCGCCTGACCAAAAGTGAGGGAAGTCATGGAGTTGGGCAGAGGCGAGCCCTTGTCTGTGGCCACGTGCGGTGGCCTTGGAGCCCGAAGGGCGATAAGAGCTTTCGCGAGTTTCGGATACTGCCCACTCAATGACGCGAAACGGGGCCATTCCTGAGGCAGCGAAGATATTCGCGCAGGAATCCTTGCCATTTCAAAAGAACGCCCGCGATTTGATACGGATACGTTTTTATTAGCGACGAAGTTCGGTCGAAAAGCTCCAAAGTGAACGCTTCTCAACAGACGCCAAAGAGGCCTCTCGCCGTATTGCAGAAAGCAATCAACAAGAAAGCCTCTATCCGCCTCAAGACCGACGTGGAATATCGCGGGAAAGTCTCCAACGTCGACGCGTTCATGAACGTGATACTCGTGGACGCCGAAGAGTTCGAGAACGGCAGGCTCTCGGCGAACTACGGCAAAGTCGTGATAAGAGGGGACAACGTCCTCTACGTCAAGCTCGAAAGCACGCTGTGAGGGTTAGAGGCTTGACGAACGCAATCAAAGGTGGCTCATAGATGGTCAGGTCAGTCCACTCAGAGCAGCTTCCCGACTGCGTCTCCGACCTCCAGGTGGAGATAGTGGAGAGGAAGGGCATCGGGCACCCGGACAGCATCATCGACGGGGCGTGCGAGGCGGTTTCCATCGCTCTCTCAAAGTATTATCTGGAAAACTTCGACGTGATCTTCCACCACAACGTGGACAAGGGGCTCCTGGTGGGAGGCAAGTCGAAGGCCTACTTCGGCGGCGGAAAGGTCATCGACCCCATCTACATCCTCGTCGCTGGAAGGGCCACTGACGTGGTCCCGGTCGGGAACAAGATGGAAGACGTCCCTGTGGAGACCATCGCGAAGGAGGCCGTCGCGAACTACATCCGAGGGACCATGCGCTTCCTCGACCCAAAGAGGCACACCCGAGTGGAGACGATGATCAGGGAGGGCTCTCCCGACCTCATCGCGGTCTTCCTCCGGAAAAAGTCGATGCCGGTCGCCAACGACACCTCGGTGGGGGTAGGGTTTGCCCCGCTCTCCGAGACTGAAAGGGTCGTCTTCGATGTCGAGCAGATGCTGAACTCCTCGAAGTTCAAGAAGAAGTACCCGTCTGTGGGAGAGGACATCAAGGTCATGGGGATGAGGGTGGGCAAGAAGCTCAACGCGCAGGTCGCGGCCGCGATGGTCAGCGGGCAGATCAAGGACGCGAGCGAGTACGCGAGCATAATGGACGACGTGAGGAACGAGGTGAACGACCTCATCGCAAAGTCCCCCCTCGACGTGAATGTGAGGGTGAACAGCGGCGACGACCCCAAGAGGGGCAGCTACTACCTGACCGTCACCGGGACGTCCGCGGAGCAGGGCGACGACGGGAACACAGGGAGAGGCAACAGGGTCAACGGCCTGATTTCGCCCATGCGGCAGTATTCCATGGAGGCGACCGCGGGCAAGAACCCGGTCAATCACACGGGCAAGCTCTACAACGCAGTCGCGGTGCAGGCCGCGGCGCAGATAGCCAAAGAGGTCAAGGGCGTGAGGGAGGTCTACGTCAGGATACTCAGCAGGATAGGCAGCCCCATCGACCAGCCTCAGATAGCCAGCGCGGCGGTCATCCTCGAGAAGGGGACCAAGATGACCAACGTGAGGGCGGAAGTCGAGGGCATACTCGACGACCAGCTCCGGGACATCCGCAACATCACAGACTTGATCCTCGAGAAGCGGGTCATACTCTTCTAATCGCGGGGAAGCGCCCGCTCCCCATCATGTATTCGGTGAGCGCGTCGATATCGGTCGATAGCCCGTAGCCCCGGTCGAAGAACCTCACCACAGCGCCTACGTCGCGCTTCATCAGCTCCTTCGCGTTTGGATGGTCCTTCCCCACCCACTGCGGCCAGTCGATGAGCCATACGGCAGCCCCGTCCGTGAGGATGTTGTACTCGCTCAGGTCACCGTTGATCATCCCCGCCTTCAGATAGGCTTCCCGCACCGTCTCCATTACCTCCCGCAGCGCCTTCTTCGGGTCGACCAGCTCCGGGCGGTTTGTGAGCCTCACCCCCGGGAGCTCCTTGAGGAGCACCGTGTGCCTGTTCGTGGCGACCGCCGTGGGGACGTTCTTCGTGACCTCCGCGAGCCGGGTGAGCGCGTTGAACTCCCTGTGGGCGGCTTGGTAGTTGATGTCAAGCCACGTGTTGAACTGGCGCGCGGACGCGTGCCTCTTGCGGGTCACGTCGCGGAAGCTCGTCCTGCCTAGCCGGAAGAGCTTCAACGCGTAGAGGTCGCCCTTCGCTGAGAGCACCTCATATACATCTGACTCCTTTCCTTTTGCGATCAGCTTTCCGAGGGAGTTGGCGTAGTCCTTGTCGGCGTAGAACTTCAGCGCCAGGAGGTCGACGGCAGAGATGTAGATCTCGAACGTCCTACCCGACGTCCCGATCAGCTTCCTCTTGTTTAACTCGTTTAGGCCAAAGTTCACGCGGTCGATGGGCTGCCCGGACACCTTCGCAATCGACTCCGCAGACGTCGTCGCCTTCCCAAGGGTGCACTTCTCCAGCGCCCTGAGGGCCTGCCACTCCTCCGGCCTAAGCCGCATTATGAGGGATGCTGCGATGTCTGTTGCGGACGTTTGTCGATGCGCCTGCTAGAAAGCGAAGCCGCGGGCCCGCGTTCTTGAACCTTTCAACGTCGCCTCATCCTGGATGACCGGACCATTGGGAGCAGCAGCTCAAAGACCGCGAACAGGCACACCCCAAGGGCAAGCGCGGCCGTTCCGAAGAGGAACTGATTGGGTCCCAAAGCCCCCGGTGCGACCACGTGAACCACGTCGTTTTGGTAGGTGTGGGAGGCGGTTGTCGTGTTGGCAAACACAATCACGATGGAGAGCGGCATATCTCCTTGGCTCGTCCAATCGATTGTCGCCTTGCTTCCTGTAAGCCAGAATCCGTTGTTGGTCAGGTTATTCATCCCTTCTGTAGGCTTGCTGCTGGGGTAGAGGCTTACGCCGGCGAATCCCGTCCCCGATGGGCCTTTGACGAAGGAGCCGAGGTCATCAGCCCCGAAGAATCCCACGAAGATTGATGATGTGTTCGTAAAGAAGTTTGCGTCCTCGCTCCCCCCCACGGTCACCACGACGAGCGTTCCTGGATTGACCGTGTGATTCGCGGAGACATGGACCTCGAAGAGGATTGTGTTCGTGAGTGGAGATGTAGACCCGTTTAGCGCGGGATAGGTCTCAGTCCAAGTCAGGGCCTGCACGGTCGTCTGGGGCGACATGTTCACAAGCGGAATCTGGATGTTGGCTAGGTTCACAGCTCCGAAGAATACCAACGCGATGCAAACGGCGCTGAGCGCGTAGTGCCATCGCGGAGAAAATACCACGACCGATCTCAGTCCTCGTCGCAGCCGTCCAGCGTGAACGAGTGCCGTGAAGGCGAAGTCTCGAAGCTTGACATTAGCTACAAGCTTCAGCCCTCATTGAGGGAGGGCCTTAACCGTTTCATCGTCGCCACCACGTCACTTTAGGCCTTTTCGTACCGCAGCGGAGTATGCGTCCCAGTAATCCTGCGAGCCCTTCGGCTCGAATCGCCTTGGATTCGAGCCGCTTGAGGATATCCACAACCCAGCATCTTTAGGTTCCAGCCCGACCTCCCCGACCGAGTAGACTTCGATACCTCGCTTCGAGAGTGCGGCTTTGAGTTCCGGAACTGCCCCGGGCCTGCAGGTGATTACGAGGGTCCCCTCGCTCAATGACGTCAGAGGGTCGAGAGCGAAGAGCTTGCACACCGCCGCGGCCTCCCTTGACACGTGGATCTTGCTTTGGTCGACCAGTACGGGAAGCCCGCAAGCTGACGACAGCTCGTCAAGTCCCCCCAACACGCCGCCCTCAGTCGCGTCATGCATCGACGTCACCTTCCTCCTGAGACCGATGGTCGCCGCCGCCTTGGCGTCCTCAACGGTTGAGCAGTCCCTCAGGTGAGACTGGGCCTTCTTGAGAAGCTCGCCCCCTATCTTCTCTCCGATCGTGGATGGGAACGACCTCGCGAGGACCGCCGTGGTGCCTATCGCCGCTCCTTTTGTGATGAGGACAGAGTCGCCCGCCTTGGCCATAGCGGGCGTGACGTAGGAATCTTCGTCGACCACGCTGAACATCATCCCTCCTCCCACGACCGTGTAGTCGGATCCTGGGTACCGGCCCGTGTGCCCGCCCACTATCGCGATTCCCAGCCTCTTGCACTCATCGCTGAGCGCCGTGACGTAGGTGCTGACGGAGGCGAGGTCCATCTTGGGCGGGAGGTTGAGGTCGAGCATCGCGAACTGCGGGTCGGTCCCGCTCGTCGTCAGGTCCGATGCGAGGAGATGGACGCTCAGCCACGCGGAATCCTTCAGGCCGACCGACGGGATGATCGAAAGCGGGTCGCTCGTGACCACTAGCACCTTCTTTCCCCCGAGCGAGATCACCGCGTTGTCCAGGCCATGTCCGGGGTCGACCAGGACAGAGCTGCGCTTCGCCCCTAGGTTCGCGAAGACCACGCTTTCAAGGAACTCGCGTGGGACCTTGCCCTGCNNGTCAATTGCGATAGCCGAGCCGCCTGAACGTTGGCCCTGCCGCCGCGATTATCGCGAACGCGACCGGGATGTACACGAGGTCGGCGAAGGTCAAGAGGTCGGAAGAGGCAGTCAAGAGGCCAGTGTAGAGGGTGGTCGGCGGGCCATACTCAAAGAGCCCGTATGTGTAGAATAACCAGTCGGGAATAAGGAATGCGAAGGTCTCGTAGACCGTTGCCAAGACCATAGCGAAGGCCAACGTCTTCCGGTCCTTCTTCGCAGCCCAAGCGATAATCAGCACCTCAGGGGCCCTAGCCCATACCATTCCGAAAGGATAGATTGGCGAGCCCCCTCTGGTTGTGATGTTGAAGAGCTCGCCTACGAATCCGCCTATCGCTGTCGCCGCGAAAGCGTCCCATTTGTCTACCAGAACGGCTAGAGCGAAATAGAACGCAGGCGCCAGGGTAATCTCTGCGACGGGTTGAGGTAGGGGGATGGAGATGATGGTGCCCGCCGCAACGAGGGCGGAGAAGACCGCGACGAACGCGAGCCTCTTGTTCGGAGCAGGCTTGCTCGTGTCTGAGGTCTCTTCGTGGAACGCAGACTCGGCGTAGGTCCCTTGGATTGGCACGAACCCGGGTCGCCGCCTCGTTCTTATAAATGACCTGATAAGTGACTTATGACATGCATCCTCCATGCGAGATAATGGTCGACTCTTTCCTCCCTTCGATGCGCGCCCTCGTCGCGAGAAGACTGAAGGAGGACGGCCTCTCCCAAGGGAAGATCGCTAGTCTTCTAGGGCTCACTCAAGCGTCTGTGAGCTCATACCTCTCCAATTCCAGCGAGAGGCGAACAGCAGCGCTCGCTGGTCTGGGCGTCACCCCAGAGCAGGCTGAGACATACGCCGCGCNNGTCGCGACCCTCTACTCAATCTGGAACAGGCTCATCGGCGGAGGCGACGCTTGCGCGAGCCATCGCACCGAGTACCCGTTCCTCGCGACATGCGATGTCTGCATGAAGGTCTTCGGTCCGGAAAAGGGACATGCTCAGGGCGCGGTCGAACATGTTGAGAGCGCCCTCAGGTCGATCGAAGGCTCATCCATTTTCGTGCATGTCATGCCTGAAATCTCCGTCAACGTTGCCTACGCTCCCGAGAAAGCAAAGTCGGTCGAGGACGTGGTCGCTATCCCGGGGAGGATCGTGAGGGTCAGGGGCCAGGCGCGCTCGTTCATGAGGCCAGAGTACGGTGCCTCTACCCACCTAGCGGCCATCCTGCTAGAGGTCGAGCGGAAACATCCTGCTCTCAGGGCGGCGATAAACCTCAGGTATGACGACAGGATGTCGAATGTCCTCGCCAAGCTGCGCATCAAGCAGCTCACAATAGGTCACTCGTACCCCTCCGGCGCCCAAGACAAGGTCTTGGGTGCTCTCAGCGGCCGTCTCTCCTCCCCGGCAGGATCGGCCGGCTTTGAGGCGGTCGTCGACCTAGGTGGGGAGGGTGTCGAGCCGAGTCTCTATCTTTTTTCTGATGACGCCGTCAAGGTGGTGCAAAGGGCGCTGGAAATTGCGAGGGTGTACACCTCATCAGGATGAGCGGGCCGCGACCTGCAGTCTCTTCCCGCGTCCCTCGTGCTCCTCTATCGCCGCTTTCAAGAACGACTGGAAGATCGGCTCAGGATACTCCGGCCTGCTGCAGTACTCGGGATGGTATTGGGTCCCCATGAAGAAGGGGTGCTCCTTCAGCTCGAGGATCTCAGCGCGCCTCCCTCCGTCGCTGAACGCGGAGAAGTGTAGCCCCGCGTCCTCAAGCTTCTCCATGTATGACTGGTTGAGCTCGAACCTGTGCCTGTGTCTGCCCCTGACCGTCTTGCTCCTGTAGATGTCAAAGGCCTTGCTGGGCTTCAGCACCGAGATGTCGTGCCCGCCGAGCCTCATCGTCCCCCCCAGGTTTGAGATTCCCCTCTGCTCCGGAAGGAGGTCGATGACAGGGTCGGGAGTCTGCGGGTCTAGCTCGGTCGAGTTCGCCTCCTTCAGGCCCAGCACGTTCCTCGCGAACGACACGATAGAGAGCTGGAACCCAAAGCACAGTCCGAGCAACGGCTTTTGCGTCCTCCTCGCGTAGTCGGCAGCCCAGATCTTGCCCTCGGTGCCCCTCTTCCCATAGCCTTGGGGTAGCACTATGCCGTCCGCCCCTCCGAGAACCTTGCGGGCGACCTCGCTCCGGCTTGTCCCCTCAAAGTCTTCCGACTCTATCCATCTGATCTCCACGCCCACGCCGTTCGCCGCAGCCGCGTGCTTCAGCGCAAGGTTGACGCTCACGTAGCTGTCCATAAGCGTGACGTACTTGCCGACCATCGCCACCGAGACGGTGTTTTTCTGCCTCACGAACCTGGAGGCGACGGCATTCCAATCCGCCAGGTCGGTCTTCTTGCCCTTGATCCTCAAATGGCCCATGAGGGGCTTCAAGACGCCTTCACGGTATAGCGCCTCTGGGACCTGGTAGATCGTCTCGACGTCCGGGTTTGAGATAACGCTGTCTACGGGGACGCTGGTGAATAGCGCAAGCTTCTCCTTCGCGTCGATGGGCAGCGGCCTGGTGCCTCTGACGACGATTAGGTCCGGCTGGATCCCGATGCGCCTGAGCTCCTGGACGCTGTGCTGAGTCGGCTTGGTCTTCATCTCGCCGACGGCGCCCATCTCGGGGGCGAGCGTGACGTGGACGAAGAGCGTGTTCTCCATCCCGTCCTCGAGCCGCATCTGCCTGAACGCCTCGAGGAACGGGAGGCTCTCGATGTCCCCCACCGTCCCCCCACACTCTATCACCGCGACGCTCGCACCGCTCTTGAGGGTGCGCTGCCTGATCCGCCGCTTGATCTCGTCGGTGATGTGCGGGATGATCTGGACGCATTTGCCAAGATACTTGCCTTTCCGCTCCTCCTCGATCACCGCGTTGTAGACCTGCCCCGTGGTTATGTTGTCCTCCTTGCTGAGGTTCTTGTTGAGGAATCTCTCGTAGTTCCCAAGGTCCATGTCGCACTCCCCGCCGTCGTCGGTCACGAAGACCTCGCCGTGCGCGATCGGGTTCATCGTCCCCGCATCGAAGTTGAGGTAAGGGTCGACCTTCATGCAGGTCGCGGTCAATCCAGAGCGCTGCAGTACCTTTGCAAGAGAGGAGGTTGTGATTCCTTTCCCGAGTCCTGACATCACGCCTCCGGTCACAAAGATGTACTTCGGCACGTTCGAACTGCTACGAACTCGTATATTGGTTTTTTTATCGTTTATGCGAGCGCTCGCAACGGATTGCCCGGCGCCGGCCTGCTCAGACCATGAGGAAAGCAAGATTGGGGGGTGGATGAGGAGCTATTTTAGCATGGAAAGGGAGCGAAGTCATCGCCCAGCAAGGACTCCAGCCAATCCTCCCCTTATTTCAGGGCGGCGATCGACTCCTTAAATGCGCCCCACGCGGGCTTCGGATGTCCTTTGGCGTCCTTGAGCCCGAAGCGGTTCTCCTGAGGCGGGAACGACCGCCACGTCGTGTCTCTGTGGCGCCATATCCCGAGGCCTCGGATTCCGTCGAGCGACGAGGCCTTCTCGAAAGCCCTCTTCACGTATAGCGCCTGTTTCCCCTCGGTGTAGCCCAGAACCCGGGGACCGCTGGGATAGCCTGTCTCGGAGATCATCACGGGTTTCCCAATTTCCTTTGAGAGCTTTTGGGCTTGATCAAAGACGTCTATGTTGATTGGCGAAGCGGCCTTGTAGTTCGGGTAAAAGTCCAGCCCGACGATGTCGCAGAGTGGTGGGTACGGATTCAAGTTTTTCATTCCCCCGTCTCCCTCGAGGTTGATTATCGTCACCGCGCCGGAATCCTCCTCATGGACCGCGTCGTTTAGGGTCTTTAGCAAATCCTCCCTGAATCCGCGAGGGTCCATCCACGACACGCCGCTTCGCCAGCCCCCCTCTACGTGTTTGCTCCACCAGTTTGGTTCATTCTCTATCTGCCAGTGCTTGACCTTGCCCTTGTAGCGTCGTATGAGGAGCCTCACGTGAATCGCCAGGCGCTTGAGGTACAGCGCCCTGTCCTTGTCCACGTGAAGGCCGTCGGGAAGCATCCTCGCGTACCCGCAGCCAATCACGGGGATGAGGTCCACCCCCTTTTCGACGAGAGTGTTTACGAGATGGTCGAGAGGCCAGTTCTGATACGATGATTCCAGGAGGGTGTCGAGGGTGTCTGTGGGCACAAGCGAGGGCTCAAAGAACCTCCAGTTGAACCAGCACCGAACGAAATCCGCCTTGACTTCGACTAGGTCTTTTGCAAGTGCGATTGCGGCCTCCTCCTCCTCTTCCTCTGGGTCAATGATGCCGTATCGCTGTTTGATAGCGTCATCGGCTCTGTCGAATATCGTCCCCTCTGGAATCCTGACGGAGTAGAGAAAGGGAATGATCATGGTTTTGGGCTCCGCAACGCCGGCGTATCTCCAGGTGTCATCGATATTGATCCCTGAATGGAACCGCGTTGTGAAGTCCAGCAATCCATTTGGCACCCTCTCCTCACTCTTTCAAGAAGCTTTAGGAGAAATGTAACCTAAGAATGCCCGGTTGGCGCATGACGCCCACGAAGCCCGGAAGCGTTCCAGTCCTCTACTTGATCACGATCGACTTGAGGCTCTTGCCCGGCGGGAGGTCTTTGGGACCCGTGGGATATTTCATATGCAACTTTTGCAGTGTCTTGACGATTACGGTCGAGACGATAATGTCTCTGAACCAGTTCTCGTTGGCTGGGATGATGTACCAAGGGGCGTATTCGGTGCTTGTCTCTTCCAAAGCTCCTTCGTATGCTCTCATGTAATCCGACCAGAACTCCCGTTCACGAAGATCGCCGACGCTGATCTTCCACCGCTTGCTGGGGTCCTTGAAACGATCCTTCAATCGCTTCTTCTGCTCGTCCTTGCTGATGTGCANNCGACAGCAACTGCTCAAAGTCGTTTATGTCCCTGTAGCGCTCCTTCCAAACCTCTGGCGGAACGATCTTGTGAACGCGCTCGATCAAGACGGCCTCATAGTGACTGCGATTGAAGATGACGAATTCGCCTTTGAAAGGAACCTGCTCATGTATTCTCCAAAGAAAGTCATGGTCCTGCTCATACGGGGTGGGAACCTTGAAATTCGCTACGCGCACGCTTTGGGGATTGACGCCCTCAAAGACCTTCCGGATGGTGCCGTCCTTACCGCCCGTGTCCATCGCCTGAAGAACGACGAGTAGCGAGTGCTTGTGCTCGGCATACATCATTTCCTGGAGGGATTCGAGCTTCTTGGTCAGTTTCTTTGACTCTTGCAGAGCATCCTCCTCTTTTCCGTCGAAACCTGAGGTATCGGCGGGATCCCATTTTTCCAGGTTGACCTTTTGCTTTGGCCTGATTCTATATCGCTTTATGTGAGCCCCCGTATTCAATNNTTTTAGCCGTTTCTCGTGCGTTCGCTTCTTGAGGCGAGGCCTCCCGTCTCCGAGCGTACGCTCCAGCAATCGAACGCAAGGGGGGGCTCAGCGGGAAGTGAATGTCATCTTGTGCGGTGTGCTTAATACGCACGAGAAACTCAGGCGATTCGAGAGGAGCGTGGTAGTGCCTGCCTAAGCCCATAGAGGTCGTAGCGCTAGTGCTGGGCGGAATCGGGATTTTCATCCTGGACCTAGCCTTCAACGGCTCTTCTGCTAGCGACCTCTTCTTCCCCCCGANNCGTGCTCAGCAACATCACACTTCCCGCCAGCCCCGCCGCACCCGCGGCCATCGGTGGCTACCTCCCGGGAGGAACTAACATCTACCTTTACGCCCTTGGAGGCGCGTTTCTAGGGGTTGGAATGCTCATCCTGATCGTGACGAACCGTAACGCAGGGAAAGGCCTCAATTAGGATCTCAAAACCTCCTTTCGCTGAGGTGCTAGTGTTGACCTCGGCGGGCTATAGACTTCGATTAGCTGGCGTTCGGTCTCGCCATTCGCAGGACTTTCAGGCCCGCTCTTTGAATCGCTCGAAGAACTTCATGTCGTCGATGATAGCAGCTATGGGATATGAAAAAAGCGCAGCCCCTACGATGTCAGTGAAGTAATGAGCCCCAGTAACTATGCGACTGAGGCCCAAGACAATGACCACGACGCCAAACACAGCGTTCACCTTTCTCGAATGCTTCGTCATCCTTCCCGAATGCTTGCCGAGGAGGTAAAAGCCCCCCGCCGCGGGAGCGACGTGCCCGGATGGATATGACGGCAGTCCCTCGAAAGCCAAGGGTTGCACCTGCGAAGGGAACTTGTCAAACGGCCTCGATCTTGGAAATAGCAGCCTGAACACGATCACGATGACCGCCATCAAGACTATGAACAGCGCGAACTTCAGAGCCTTCCTGGGCCTCCTGAAGTCATAGGCCAGCAAGAGAAGAGCCAAGCCTATCCAGACGATAGAATCACCCAGGTGATTGAAGGCCAGGAAGAACCACATTATGTTGGCATTCAGGGCCGCCTGCTGAAGGGCCGCGACTCCAGGGACCTCGACGGAGTCAAGATAACCCGTTCGGACAACAATGCCCAGCAATATCGAGAGACCAATCAGCGCGTACCTGAAAATCCTCTTGTTCTCCAACTTCTGGAATCCACTCGACGACAGCGCGTGTCCTGTTATTAGTCTTGTCCAAGAAGGCTCGGGAGTAGTACGCAGAAAGGTCGGACATCCTGCTCTTCGGAGAGGAGTCCGTATTGATGCACCCGAAGATTTCATGCTAACACGGATGGGCAAGCCTTAAGGCTCAAAACACACGATTTCAAGCGAGTCGCATTGCAGTCTACCGTGAGGAAGGCCGAGGCCAGGATGAAAAGGTCAGTGCCGCGATCGTTCCGGAGGGCTGGCGTCCTTGCCATGATTGCTGGTCTCATCTTGATTGCAAGCGGAGCCTCTTCGGGCTCCGTGTTGCTGACAGGATTGGACTTCCTCGATAATCACGTCGGATCAAGCATCGGCACAGCAGGTCAGTCCTTGTTGCAACTCACCATCGTAATCGTCAGCTTTCTCGTCGGGCTCGGCGGGATTTCGGCGATCGCTGGAGGAATTCTTCTACTGCGAGGCCACGGATCATCAGGAAGGTTCCTGATAGGGCTCGGAGGAGGGACGGCAATCTTCGGGGTCTTGATCTCGGTAGGCGAAGGCCTGTTTACCTCTGGCCTCTCCGCGCCTATCTTCTACCAGCCAATCTTCGCCTTGTACTGGATAGGTGCGATCCTTGCGACGGTTTCGATCTTTGTCTCCAGGCGAGACCGTAAGACGAAACCGATATTATGATACCGTGGTCTTAGCGATGCCTCGACCAGGGCAAATCCTGCTCAAATCCGACGGCGCGCTAAATCACGAGCCCGATGGACGGGTCAAGCGCGAGCGGGGCCAGTTGACGAGTACTTTTCAATCTCATCTCTGATGAGCCCCATCATCTTCCGAGAAACGACAGGTATGTACGGTTTGAAGTACCTCAGGTCCTTGGCCTTGGCTATCACTTCGACGCCGTTCTCGCTCCGATATGCCTCGAGGAATGAGTCAGCGACGAGCTTCACCCCCACTTCCTTCTTGCCTTCATCCTCTTTCGCATGGGGCTTCTTATCGTCATCATCTGACTCCAAATTCGTCGCGGAGAAGTAGAGGAACTCGGCGAGGTCCCAAGCCATGTCGCCGTTCTCGACCGCCTGCTCAAGGTCCAGGAGCTCTATTCCGCCATCCTTGCCGACAAGTACGTTCTGTGGCTTTGTATCGCCGTACACCAGTCCGGCCTTGTGCAGTTTGCCCAACACGCGGGCGTAAGCCTCGATGTCGTGGGTGTCCGTGCTCTCCCCCTTGACTACCTTCTCGACGAACACTGAGAGCGGAACTCCCTCGACATACTCTGTGACCAGGGTCCTTTCGTCCAAAGCGACGCCGATGATGTGATGGGTCTTCATCCCTAGCTCGCGCACTCTTCTGACTCCTTCGACCTCCCTGTTGAGCCTTGAGAGGGGGCTCTTGTTGAATTTCTTGGCTGCGAGCGACCACATGTTGAGGAGCGCCCACTTCGCTGCTTTCAGTTCGGGGAAGTGCTTGAGGATGAATTTGACATGCCTTTCCTCATCCCAAACCTCGAGCTGCTTCGTCGAGTTGATGAAGTCTCCCTTCTTCTTCTCCTCGTATTCGAAGGTTTCGCCGAAGCCAGACATTCGGGCGAGCTCCTCGATCATCTTGTCAGGGTCGCCAAAGACAACCCCTTCGTGGAGTCGAAGCAGCTTCTTCGGGCAGTCGAGCTCGGCCAGAGGGGGATGGTGGACCTTTCCCGTGGCGTTCAACTTGGACACCGGCTTGGACTTGAACTCGAATCCGATCCTGTTGGCGAGCGCATGGAACGCGTAACTCCTGGCCCGGCTGGGAGTCAGCGGNNAAAAGGCCGGAAAGCGCGGTCGAGCGTTGCTTCCCCCTGAATATCCCGACAGAGTCGTCAGTGCTTTCGATTAGCTCGCCTGAGGTAAGCGCATCGGCGGCTTCTCGGAAGCCTCGTATCGCAGACTCCAGGTTCTCCCTGCCCTTTGCGCACGTGTAGGTTCGCGCATATCCGTAGACTGTCTCAGGATAGATGGCTGCCCTCTTGTGCAGCCTGTCAAAAAGAAAGTATTCGTAAGGAAGGACCAAGTTTGAGGAAAAGTCCCCGTAGTCGGTCTGGATCTCGATCAGCTCCTCGGCCAGGACTCTCTTCTTGTATTCGAACTCGACGCTCCTCAGGAGCTCCGCGTTGATGATGGGTTCGTAGACATTCAGAAACCTGCCCACCACGAAATCTCCACCCGTGGAGTGCTTTGCATCATTAAGCAAAGCCTTCTCGTCTATGATGAGGGGCAGTGACTTGGGCTCTTTTTCGTGCGCTCCCTTTGCGTCCTTCACGTCCTTCTTTTCCTGGGGGTTCCTCGTGACTATGATGACATCGTAGTCGGAATCCGGTTTCGCATATCCTGCAACCCTTGAGCCGTAGGCACAAAGCGCGACGATTTCCTCTTTCTTCACCAATGATTCGGCGAGGGCGACGATTTTGGCCCTTTCATCAGCATTGAGCCTAGACTCGACAGCAATCCTTGACAACGTTTGACTTTCTAGAACCATCGAATTGACTAGCCTGCCGGGCTTAACAGTCGAGACGTGGCTATCACAGTTAGTCATTTACCTTCAGAACAATGTTAGGGCGGCATCTCTATCTCGCCTAAGAACGTCACGGAAGTGGCCGATATGAAGGGCGGCAAATTGGAAACAGCTAAACTTGGCACCCTGATGCTGGGAGGCGGGAAGCATTGCCGATAGAGCACGTCTTCGTCCTGATGTTGGAGAACCGGAGCNNCACCTTCTCGGGTTCTCCCAAATCAAGGGGATTGACCCTTCCGGAAATGCCACGGAGATTGACGGTCTTAGCGGAAAGGAGACCAACACCTCTCCGAAAGGAGTGACCATCCTTGCCACCTCGCCTGCAGAATTCCTCATGGACCACGGTCCTGGTCATGAGTTCAAGGATGTCAAGGAGCAGCTCTGCGGAGTGGGCGGCACATACTCGTCGCCTCCCCCACCGCCCGGTCAATATGACCCTAACATCAACCTCAGCGGCTACATCACGAATTTCGCGCGCTATGAGCGAAAGAGACCCGAGGCCGTCATGAAGTGCTTCTCGCCGTCTCAGGTCCCGGTTCTCACCGCCCTCGCAAAGGAGTTCGCGCTCTGCGACCGCTGGTTCTCATCGATGCCGGGGCCCACGTGGCCCAATCGTCTCTTCATCCACGCCGGCTCCTCCGGCGGTCTTGACGACAGCCCTTCGTTCTCGCGCGAGTTCAAGTCGATAATTCACAACGGCTTCTCGTTCGACAACGGGACGATCTACGACCTGCTCGACAGCAGCAAGCGCGATTGGATGATTTACAGCGACGATGAGTTCCCTCAGGCGCTCTCCTTGGCTGGGATGCACGAGAAGTTCAAGACGAACTTCAGGTCGTATGCGGCGTTCAACCAGGACCTTGCCGATTCGAACTTCTCCAAATCCTACACGTTCATAGAGCCCGACTACCATGCGTTCACGGGGAAGTTCAGAGGAGGCAACTCCCAACACCCGATGGACGATGTGACTAGCGGAGAGCGGTTCCTGAAAGATGTGTACGAGTCGATCAGAGCTTCGCCCGTGTGGGAGAATAGCCTGCTCATCGTGACATACGACGAACATGGCGGGTTCNNCAGCCTGGAAACAGCCACAACAACTTCGACTTTCGCCAACTCGGCGTCCGGGTGCCGACTGTGATCATCTCGCCTCTGGTCGCAAGGGGAACGATTGACCACACCTCCTATGACCACACTTCAGTGTTGGCTACAGTTGAGAAGCTCTTCAAGCTTGGAAGCCTGACCAAGAGGGACGGCAGCGCGAACGATTTCAATAATCTCCTCAAGCTAAAGGCGCCTAGGACCGACGCTCCGCTGAAGCTGCCTGAGCCAGCAGTCTCGGGATACGTCCACAAAGAGGGAGAGGAGGAGAAGGGGGTCGAGGGGCTGGTGTCCCGACTCGTGGCCTTCTTCAGCTTCGGGGAAGTCGACCCCTCGCTGCGAGGCTTCCACCACGTTGCGCTCCTAAGGCACCTTCAAGACGCGCCGGACTCGGAAAAGGAGAAGATCGTTAATGGGTTCCTGAGGCACAGGCAATACCACGCGGTGAGGTATATGCGCCGGGTGAGAGAAAAGGTGTCGGAGCATGACAAGTTGGAGCTCAAAGGCGGAAAAGGCTCGCACTCTTGACGCTTGGTTGGACGAACGCACTAGCCGGCTCGAGCAGTCTATTGTCCCGCGACGATTGAAACCTGCTGAAGACCCGTTTATTATGAGCCTTAGGCCCACGATGCCCCGGCATGGTAACCCCACTGATGGACTTGTTCACCGTCGCCGGAATCGCGGTCACAGNNCTGATCGCGTTGCTCCTGATCTTCTCGAACGTACTCAGCATCGCAGGCCTCTCTTCGCTATTCACCACGCTCACAATCTCCGGAATCTTGGCCGTCGCCGCGTCCCTCGCCTTGCAGTCAACCTTGTCGAACGTGATCTCGGGGTTGCTCCTCTTCAGTGACGGAGTCCTACGGCTCGGCGACACGATAGAGTACGGCGGCACAAAAGGGAAGGTCGTGCGCATCGGGTTGAGGAACACCTGGATAAAGGCGGATGACGGTCACCTCGTCGTCGTGAGCAATTCGTCCCTTTCGAGCGGTCCTCTGGCAAACCACACCGCTACCGACAGGCTTTCAAAGAAGTACGCCTTCGATTAGAGCAGGGAATGACTTTGCAGCTCACTCAGGCCTGAACTGGTACGTAGGGAGCGCGAGGTCGGAAATGTCGACGAAGATGCTCGCGACCCTTTCGAGAGTAGCCAGCAGGTCCACCATCACACCGGTGGACGTTCCTTTCATGCTGATCAGGCCTTTGGAAAGCTCCCCAACCCTCTCGCGCATCGCGGCGACCTCGCTGTAAGTCATTCTCGCCTGCACTCTCTTTCGCGAGAGGAAAGACGATATCGCGATGTCCCCCATTTTCTCGAGAGTGTCGAGGAACTGGACGAGCTGCGAGGCCACTTCCTTGCCGAAAGTCTCTCCCCCAGCGCGCTTCGAAAAGTCAGCGATTGCGTCTCCCAGGCTCTCGAGATAGCTGGCCAGCACCCTGTAGTCGAGGCACTCTATCGGGGCAAGATGATATCGCTCCGCGACCTCGGGGTCTATCGTCGCCGTCCTTATCGTCCTCACGAGCAGGAAGTAAAGCCTGTCCACCTCGTCGTCCCTTTCCGCGACCAGTGCCAAAAGGGCGGGGTCGCGCCTCGCGCCTTCCGCAGAGTCTCTCAGCATCCCGCTGATGAGGCTGGCCATCCTCCTGACAATCTTCTCGGGGTCCAGGACCGCCGGGTCCAGCAGGAACTGCATCGTCATGCTCTTTGCGTTCTCGTCCACAATCTCAAGCCCGACAAGCCTCGTCACGGCGGCCTTGAGCTTGCCTCTGTCTTCTCTGGTTATGACCCTCTTGCCCTCCACGCGTATGCCGCTGCTCCCCATCAGGTAGGCTCCCGTAACGTCGTTCGTCACGTAGCTGAGGCTGTCGCGAGGGTACTCTATGACGACCTCCTGCTCCTCGGCCTTCGTGCCCTTCTCTCCTATCGGCTTCACCATTAGCCTGCGGGCCGAGACCTCTTCCACCGCGACGCTTGAGCCTCGGAC
>PLCG01000044.1 GCA_003135575.1 Nitrososphaerota archaeon | reverse complement strand
GAAGCCCTCACGGCGGTCGCTGTGGCTCTCCTAAACATCTGGGACGTCGTGAAGGCCTACGAAAAGGACGATGACGGGCAATATCCTTCCACGATGATCGAGGGAATCCGCGTTCTGGAGAAGGTGAAGGGAAACGGGCGCTCCTGAGGCCCACAGGCACGATGCCCCAAAGGGGCCGCTGCGCTACCTAATCGTCACCGTGAGCACGAGCCGTTACAAACGGAAGGCTGAGGGCAAGGACCCGGTCACCGACGAGTCTGGGGACCTTGCGGAGGAGTTCATCAAGCGCGCGAAAGGCAAGGTCATCGAGAGGAAGCTCGTTCCAGACGACGCGAAGCTGTTGACGGACGTGCTTTCGAAGGCGTTGAAGGCCGAAGTCGACGTCATCCTGCTCACCGGAGGCACGGGCGTCTCCAAGACGGACGTCACGATCGAGACGGTGAGGCCTTTCTTCGAAAAAGAGGTAGAGGGGTTCGGCGAGATATTCCGATTCGTCAGCTATGAGAAGATTGGCGCTGCGGCCGCGCTCTCACGTGCTACCGCGGGGGTCGCGAAGGGCAAGCTCATCATGTGCCTCCCAGGGTCCCCGGATGCCGTCAGGACCGCGCTGGAGCTCTTCGTGGTGGAGATACCCCACATCCTCCACCTCTCCAGGGGCCACTAAGCGGCTAGCCCGGCGGGTGAGCGGGCGACCACGACTTGCGATATGGCGGCCGCCTCTTCCGCTTTCCTTTCTTCTTCTTCGCGTCACGCTCGAGAAGCTGTTCGGCCAACTCTATTGCGAGTTCTCGTACGCNNTGCCCGCGACCCTGAAGGCGATGTCCTTGAAGACGGCGCCCTCAGGAGAGTTAGGGGCTGAGGCGGAGACGGGCATTCCGATGTCCGATTGCTCCCTGATCAACGGATAGATTGGGATCTCTCCGAGGAATTGGGCGTCCAAGGCTTGCGCGGCCCTCTTGCCGCCGCCCTGCGCGAAGATGTATGTCCTTTCCCCGCAGTGCGGGCAGGAGAAGTAGCTCATGTTCTCCACGANNGCCTCCTGCGGCGTGGTCACAATCACGACGCCTCCCAAGGGGACCGTCTGCGCCAGCGTCAGCGAAGCGTCGCCTGTGTTGTGGACTAGGATGCTGTTCGCGACAAAGTTTTGGTATTGATCGACCTGCAAGTCATATGTGTCCGATTCTCCAGCAGGCTCGATTTCGGTTACCCGAGCTACCTTGAATTCAGTCCTATCTGGTTTCAGGGAGTAGTCAAACTCAAACTGCAAGCTTGGGCCAATCACTCTTCCTGACTTCAGGCGGTTTCCGTTTCTCATTCTTGACCTGACGTTGTTGGCACGCAAACCGCTNNCGTCTGACGAGGTTCTCATTGGTGCTCGCTACTGAAACGGTATCTTGCACCAGGGTAACCATTCTGGTCATCCCTGAGTGGTCTGCGAGCATTTTCTGCTCTTCGCGGTGTCTGATGTGGGCGTCGGCTTCTGAGTAGCCTTTGATGAAGGATAACCTCTGATCCAAGGGCAACGAGAAGACCCAGTCGGGAACATCCTTCTTCCTTGCGCTGTGCGCCAAGTCCAACGCGATGAATAATTCTGCCAGGGGCGAGGAAGAAATCGCCAGCTTTAGGCCATCATTGTCAAGGAATGTCGTTACTCCAAAGACTTTCTTGTAGAGAGAATCGTATTTTTNNTGG
The DNA here is from genome assembly GCA_003135575.1 of Nitrososphaerota archaeon. Classification (GTDB taxonomy): domain Archaea; phylum Thermoproteota; class Nitrososphaeria; order Nitrososphaerales; family Gagatemarchaeaceae; genus Gagatemarchaeum. Next base: position 17,455 of record PLCG01000044.1, on the reverse strand, counting down.
AACTTGCTTCCTTTCGGTTCACAGATTCTCAGCTCCGCGGGTCTCTTGCGGGCCTTCACTTTCTTGACGAAACCGTCCCCGAGGAAGTGGCCTGCTAATTGCGTGAACTCGTTCGTCGTGGTCTGGGGCATTGTCACGTGTTTGGAATTATGCGCGAATGAAGGAAGCGAAAGAGGCAGGCCACCCTCGATGCAATTCGTCACGAGGATTCTGTCGCCGACCTTCAACTGGTCGAGACGACGCCAATAGTGCTTCCCCCGAGGGTGGTACTTCAGAAATGGGTGGTTGGCACTCGCTACAACCGTCCTGTTGGCCGTCTTGACCTTGAATACGTTCTGCTTCCCCTGCGGGATGACGCCAAGGACCCGCCTCGGAACAAGGGCTTTGCCGTCGTAGCTGAAGACGAAGTCGCCAACTTTGACCTTCTCGATTGGCTTCGGAGCGTTATTGGCGGTCAGTACGAGGGTGCCTGCCGGTAGACACCCGGGCGGGAGATCAACTATCAGGTAGTCGAGGTCGCCCCACTCCACCTGCGTAAGGAGCTGCTTGACGGCGCCGGCCACCATGGGCCCCCTCCAGACCAATGGGGTGTCGTCCTTGTAGAAGAAGCCCAGCGAGATGACCTTCACCCCGTGCGCCGCGGGCGGGACCATCATGTTCCCGACCGCACCCGGGCGTTCCCGGACGCCCATCATGACGGGGACGGTCGGCCCGTAGATGTCAGCGTCGAGGAGCCCCACCCTAGCTCCGGCCGCCGCAAGGCTGATGGCCAGGTTCACGGCTACGGTGCTCTTCCCTACGCCCCCCTTTCCGCTCGCGACCGCGATGATGTTCTTGACCCCCTTCAATACCTCCGACTGGTCGGCAAAACGGGTCGCGGCGATGTGCGCGCTTACCTTGACCTTGATCTCCTTGACTCCTGGGAGCCCCTGGATGGCCGCCTTCACGCTGGCCTCCAGCTCCGCTCGCATAGGACATGCGGGGGTCGTGAGGTTGAACGTGAATGAGACCACTCCTCCGTCTACCTTGAGCTCCTCTATCATGCCAAGCGAGACGATGTCGCGCTGGAGCTCGGGGTCTTTCACGCCTCGCAAAGCGTCGAGGACCTGTTCGCTGGTTGCCATAGGAAACCCTCTTGATTGCGAGCCTCTCGCACCCTTATAACCATAGTTGTAAAAGAGAAGGATACCTAGCCAAAGAAGGGCATCCTAGTGAAAGCGATCGTATACGAGAGATACGGGTCCCCTGACGTCCTTCAGCTCAAGGAGATAGACAAGCCCGTCCCCAAGGACGACCGCGTGCTGGTGAAGGTCCGTGCGGCGTCCGTGAACGCATACGATTGGCACATGCTGAGAGGCAAGCCGTTCTTGGTGCGCCTCAGCGAGGGGCTCCTGAAACCAAAGAACCACGTGCTGGGTGCGGACATCGCGGGGCAGGTTGAGGCGGTCGGCAACGAGGTAAAGCAGCTTCATCCTGGTGACGAGGTGTTCGGCACCATATCGGGCGGCTTTGCCGAGTATGCGTGCCCGCGCGAGCAGTATCTCGGGCTGAAACCGGCCAACCTGTCGTACGAGGAGGCCGCGGCAGTGCCCATGGCGGCGATCACCGCCCTCCAGGGCCTTCGCGACAAGGGTAAGATCCAGCCGGGGCAAAAGGTCCTGATCAACGGGGCGTCAGGCGGCGTCGGCACCTTCGCCGTGCAGATCGCCAAGTCGTTGGGCGCTGAAGTGACTGGCGTGTGCAGCACGAGTCACGTTGACAAGGCGCGCTCGATTGGGGCGGACCACGTCATCGATTACACCCAGGAAGATTTCACCAAGAACGGGCAGCATTACGACCTGATACTTGCTGCCAACGGGTATCATTCCCTCTCAGCCTACAAGAGGGCTCTGGGTCCCACCGGAACTTTCGTGATGACCGGGGGCTCCATGGCCCAAATGTTCCAGGCCATGCTCCTTGCGCGATGGATGTCAAAGCCAGGGGGCAAGCAGATGAGCTTCCTGATGGCCAAGCTCAACAAGAATGACCTGGTCTACTTGAAAGGACTCCTTGAGGCCGGCAAGATAGCACCCGTGATAGAGAGACGCTATCCGTTGAGCCAGGTCGCGGACGCCGTCAGGTACCTCGAAGCAGGACACGCCCAAGGAAAAATAGTGATAACCTTCGAGAACGGCGACAAGGCCTAGCAAAGCGCGCTCAATAACAAGGCCTCGCGAGATGTTTCATAAGGAGGGTCATTTCTGGCGTGCGGTCGTAACCTGATTGCCAATACCTTGGGCGGTCCGCATAGCTCCTGTGAGGGGGATAAAGCGGGTCGAGAAGGGAGATCATCTCGGTAGGATCATCGCGGAAGCCCTCAGCAAAAGCGGTTTCGAACTCTTGGATGATGACATAGTGGCGGTCACGCAGAAGATCGTCTCGAAGAGCGAGGGAAGGTTGGTCAGGCTAGATGCCGTGAAACCCAAAAACAAGGCGCTCAAACTGGCTGCTGACCTTGGCAAAGACCCGAGGGTGGTGGAGCTCGTCCTCCGCGAGGCGACGAGGATAGTGAGGAAGGGACACGGGGTCTTGATAACCGAGACGCGGCACGGCTTCGTCTGCGCCAACTCGGGAGTCGACCTCTCGAACGTCGAGGANNAAGGCCTAGCAGCGCTCCTCCCGGTGGATCCCGACGCCAGCGCCAGGGTGATACGGAAGAGCCTGGAGGAGGCAACCTCGAAGAGGCTCGCAGTCATCGTTACGGACACCTTCGGAAGGCCTTGGCGGGAGGGGCAGACCGACTTTGCCATCGGCTGTTCGGGCATAGCCCCCACGGAGCCGCTCGCCGGCAGGAAGGACCCCTACGGATACCTCCTCAAGGTCACGCAACCCGCGCTGGTGGACGAGCTCGCCGGCGCCGCAGAGCTCGTGATGAAGAAACTCTCGCTAGTCCCGGTGGCCGTAATCAGGGGCGTGAAATATCACAGGAGCGAATCGGGAGTGAGGAGCATGGTCCGCGATAGCCGACTGGACCTATTCAGGTGACCCGGGCACGGTGAACGCCAAGGACGCGGTCGTCGCCCTCTCAGGAGGGACCGGGTCGTCGAAGTTCCTACGTGGGCTCCAGAAGGTCTCTAACTTCACGGTCGTGGCGAACGTCGGGGACAACGCCTGGTTTCATGGGCTCTACGTCTGCCCGGACATTGACATAGTGACATACACTCTCGCGGGCATCGCCGATTCCAAGCGGGGCTGGGGGGTGCGAGGGGACACGTTCAAGGCTCTTGGTGCGCTCAAGAGACTTGGGAGCAAAGACACCTGGTTCAACATAGGAGACCTTGACTTTGCCACCCACGTCTTCAGGACCGCGCTCATGAAGGAGGGAAGGAGCCTAACCCAAGTCACTTTGACGATCGCGCGCCGACTTGGAGTAGGCGGAGCAAGGATCCTGCCGGCGACCGACGCACACGTCGAGACGCATGTAGTCACCGCCGAGAAGGGAGAGATGCACCTCCAGGAGTTCTGGGTAAAGGAGAAGGGCCGCCTCACCCCTGAGCGCGTGCGATACGTCGGCGCCCGGCAGGCCCGCGCGACCAACGAGGTTGCAACGGGCATCGACAAGGCGGAAAGGATCATCCTTTCCCCCGCCAACCCCATGACAAGCATCATGCCGACGCTCTCGATAGGGGGATTCAGGGAGCTTTTCATGCGGAGCAAGGCGAGGAAGGTAGCTATCTCTCCAATGCTCGGGGAGCGGGCCTTCTCGGGCCCTGCCGCCGGGATGATGGCCGCCAAGAAGCTCAGGCCGACATCGTTGAGTGTCGCGAAGCTCTACAAAGGCCTGATCGACGTATTGGTCATCGACGAGAGCGACCGAGCACAGGCGCAGGAAATAGAGAGGACGGGAGCCTCCTGCGTCATGACATCAACGTTAATGAAGTCTGGCGAAGACGAGGTAAGGTTGGCGAAGGTCGCGATGGAAGCGTGAGCGCGCGTCTGTTGAGCGGGGCTAGCCGCTCCACTGCAGTGATAATCCCCGTGAAGGGCGAGGACCCGAAGGGCCGCCTGTCGACCTTCCTCACCCTCGGCCAAAGACGCCAGCTACAGGTCGCGATGCTCGAGGACACCCTCCAGACCCTGATCAAGGCCAGGATGATCGGCCACACGTTCGTCGTCTCGTCAGACTCGGGCATCTTGGAACTCGTGCGCAGGTTCGGAGGGAGGTCGATTTTGGAGCCGCGAGACGCCGGGGTCAACGCTGCCGTGGCTCGGGGCCTTGAGGCGACGTCGTCCTACGACCGGAAGATGATCATCCCCGCTGACCTTCCGCTTCTGGCCGTCGAGGACCTGAAAGTCGCGCCCATGCTAGTTCGGGAGGGCTCGCAGGTCGTTATCTCGCCGTCAGAGAGCTTCGACGGGACCAACCTGCTGCTCCTGACCAGCGGAAGCGAGATGGAGCTNNTGCACTACGACGACGACAGCTTCCGAAAGCACGTTGCGAGCGCGAACGCGGGCGGGCTGCGAGCCTCGGTCTATTACTCGAGGGGAGTGGGTTTCGACGTCGACAAGCCGAGCGACTTGCACCGGTTCTTCAGGTTCCAGAGGCGCGGGAGCACGCTGACCTTCCTGGGCAGGACGCTCAGGAAAGCCGAGAAGGCACGAGCGCAGCGAAGTTAGGCTCACATCTGCTCTTCAGTCGTGGACGATAGCATCCCCATGAGCTTGTCCACGGTCTGGAAGAAGAGCGGGTCGCGAAGGTGTTCGAATCTCGGGCGGGGGAGCGGCACCCTGAGCTCTCCCACGACATGTCCGGGCCTAGGGGAAAGCACGATTATCCTGTCTGCCATCATGACCGCCTCCTCCACGTTGTGCGTGACCATCACAAAGTTGTTGGTGGGCAGCGCGGGGTCGCCCCAGATCTTCAGCAACAGGACGCGAAGGGACTTTGCAGTGAGCTCGTCGAGGGCGGAGAAAGGCTCGTCGAGAAGCAATACCTCAGGTCCAAGAGCCAAGGCCCTCGCGACGCCTACCCGTTGCCGCATTCCACCCGAGAGGTCGTGTGGGTAGGCGTTCTCGAAGCCTCCTAGCCCCACCATCCTGAGGTAGCGTTCGGCCCGCTGCTTCGCCTCCGCCTTGGCAATCCCCGCCACCTCGAGCGGTAGCTCCACGTTCTCCATCGCGGACTTCCAGGGAAGGAGGCCGAAGGTCTGAAAGACCATGGTGATCTTGGGGGAAGGCTTTGCGATCGGCGCGCCGCGGAAGATGACCTGGCCCGAGTCGGCCTTTTCGAGGCCAGCGACTATCCTAAGGAGGGTCGACTTTCCGCATCCTGAAGGCCCTATGATGCAGATGAACTCGTCATAGTTGACGTCGAAGCTTACGTCGTCTATTGCCTTGACCTCAGACCCGTTTCGGAACACCTTCACGATGTGTTGGACGCTGAGAATTGGCGCGCCCGCTGGACGGGGACTAGCGTTGACTCCGGTGGGCTGGGCGGTCAATTGAACTCAACTCCAAATCTTTCGACGCGCTTTAGCAGGCGCCTCCAGACGAGGCGCTCGAGGAGTATCACGATGCCCGACATTATGAAGAGGAAGAAGACCACCAAGGGGATGTCTCCGAGGACGTACGCTGCGTTGTCGAGGAGGTAGCCTAGACCAGGAAGCACGTACGGTGCGCTCTGTCCGATCTGCACGTACTCGGAGTAGATCACCACGTTCCACCCTCCCCCCCAAGCCAGGAGAGACCCGGTGATAAACGCAGGTAATACTCCTGGGAGAATTATGTCGGTCACCCGCCTCCATCCACTGACGCGAAAGACGGCCGAGACCTCGGTCAACTCGGTAGGTAGGGCGCGCGCTGCGGTGACCACGTTGAAGAGGAGATACCAGACCATGGCAAGCAAGAGGAGGATGAAGGAGGCGATCTCCTGCGCGAAGCCTGCGGGAAGCGAGGCATGCAGGGTCACGAAGAGCGGGAGGAAGACCGCGAGGTACGGCACTGACCTCCCGAGGTCGTATAGGGGGTAGAAGTATCGGTAGAAGTTCTTCTTCGTGACCGCCAGGACCGCGCATAGCAGGGAGATGGCTACGCACGTAAGATAGGCTGCGAGGAGCCTTCCTATCGTGAATAGCGAATACAGCGGGACGTTGTAGATCTGCCCGTCAGGCGTGGTAAGAGCTGCGACGAAGCCTTCTACCGCGCTGATCGGCAGGTTGGCATACGCCAAGAAGCCTATGAAGGCCAGCGTGGCCACGAAGATCAACGCGACCACTCTGGTGCTGAGCTGGTTCGTCGCGCGGACCTCCTGTCCTGATTGCCTTAGGCGGAAGCTGAATATCCGCCTGAACCGCTTCCTTAGGCGCAGCGGGGACTGGAAGTCGTCGCGAATCACGCTCGCCAGCAGCGGCTTGTGCTTGGCCACCTTGTTCTGAAGCGTGTGCCAGATGAGCTGGTTGCTGATGAAGATGATCTCTCCCATCACCAGCACTCCGAACCAGGAGGCCGCCAAGTTCCCCATGTTCAGGGAGTGCGTGATGAAGTAGCCGAGACCAGGCACGAAGTATGTTGTGAGCTGCCCCGCGCTGTTGGCGAATTGGACGAACTCAGAGGCGGCATCGAAGGTCCAGCCGTCGTTCCACGCGAGGACCGACGCGGAGAGGAGCGCCGGGAGCACCGCCGGGAGCACCACGTACCTCAAGTGATTTGTCCCGCTGAATCCGTACCCGCGGGCGGCCTCCTCCACCGAACTCGGTATCGCTTTGACCGCGCCCACCACCCCGAAGAAGATGTCCCACTCCATGGCCGTGAAGAGCAGGAAGAGGGCGCCGATTTCGTTCCCCACGCCGGCCGGAAAGAGGATTATCAGGAAGGTTAGGACTATTGGGAAATATCCCAGTATCGGGACGCTCTGCCCGATGTCGAAGATGGGAACGAGGATCCGCTCAGCCGTCTTGCTTGTTGCGGCGAGGATCCCAAAGCCAAGACCGACGGCGAGGGCGATGAAGTATACGAGCGCGACCCTTCCGAGGGATAGCAGGGCATAGACCGGGACGTATTGGACGGCGGACTGGCCTACGAAGAACGAACCCAGCAGATACGTCGCGACGAGGACAACGACTGCCGTTATGAGTCGCAAACCGCGCATGGCGATTACTTTGCGAGCGCGGCCCCGCTGAGGATATAGGGATTCCTGTGCGATTTATGCGATGTAGGGGGTGCTCGACGTGTCGAACTTGTGGATCGTCTCGAAGGTGCCGTTGTCCCGGAACATGGCGTACTGGTTGATCTCGGGGAAGAACTTGTCCAACGGGCTCACGGCCATCTCTCCCGCGACGTGGCCTTTGCCGATGTAAGCGTCAGTGATCTTCCTCGAGAGCTCTCTTACCTGGGCGTCGTCCTCGAATCCTAGCGTGTGGAGGTACTCGTGAAGCAGAATCATGAACGAGTATGCGTTCCGCCGCTGCTTCGACCGGGTTGAGCGCCAGACGATCTTCATGATGTTCCTGTTCATGACGATGGCGTTCGACCCCATCTCGTGATAGGCGCCGATCTGGTTGGGGATGTCTCCAAGAACTAGCGTTAGACCTGCGCGGTGGATACCCATGACCTGGTCGACCGCCTTCTTCACAAGCTCGAAGACCTCGTCGAAGCCGCCGGCTGAGGCGAGCTTCTCCTTGTTGTCTTCCATCCAGTTGCTAGCGAGCGACACTTCGTTGAATTAACGGAAGAGGTCCCAAATAAGGGATTCCCCCGAAAACCTTGATTCTGGGTCGAGAATCAGGGCGGGAGCCCTACGTAGGCGCTCGCCCGCAGTTCGGGCAGAATGCGGCGCCACCCAGGTTGGCGCCGCAATACTCGCATTTGTCAGCGTCGGGAGGCGGCTCGAGCTTCTTGAGAGAGCGAGCCGCGAGCCAGACTGCGAGCTCGAGCATAACGATGAGAGGGATGAAGAGGATGAGGTCCAGGACCGGCCCTCCGTCGGGGGTCACGAGGGCCGTGCCGATGTAGACGACCACCCAGATGATGACCCTGTTTTGTCGGAACGTCTGTGCGCTCAGCACCCTGAAGCGTATCAGCGTGAAGACGTACACGGGGGTGGTGAACGCGAACCCGCTCATTGCTATCGTCAGGAAGACTATGGAGAAGAAGTCCGAGACGTTGATGAGGGGCTGAGTGACCTGGGCGGTGATGAAGAACGGCGTTATCGCCAAGAAGAGGAACTTCGCGAGGAAGAAGTATCCGAAGAGCACTCCGACGAGGAAGAGCCCGGAGGAGGAGACCACGAAAGGAACGAGCAGGCCCTTCTCCTTGTCTGTGAGGGCGGGGCTGACAAACTTCATCACTTCATAGGCGAAGATTGGGCTGTTGAAGACGGCGGCCAGGATAGCCGAGGCGATGAGGTAGACCTCCAAAGGCGAGGTCAGGCCGCCCGGGATGAGTTGCCAGCCAGGAGGCAAAAGGTCCAGTCTCACCCTCGCTAGGAAGAACGACACGAAGGGGACGTATGTGCCGGTCAGGGTAAGGATGCTCGTCGGGTTCGCAGGCGCAAGGAGAAAGATCGCCAGGAGCCCGAGATAGCTCATGAAGGCCACCTTCAGCCTGTGCTTGAGTTCCGCCAGGTGCTCGCGTATGTTGAGGCTGTCCGAGCTCAAGCGCTGACGACCTTCTTCAGGCATTTCCAGACACACTGGGCGAAGGAATGGCTTACTGCAGGGAGTTCGCCCGAGGTAGTTCTCAAGCGATGCCGACCTACTAACTTTCTCGATTTAAATGATTGAGGCGGCCAGTTCGGGTCGCACGACCTCAAGGGCCAAGGCTCACGCTAGTTGTGATGAAAACGTCTGAAAATTGGGTTGCCTAGGCTCCAGCGGTCTTGCGGACTATCTCAGCTGAGATCTGTTCTTTCGTCTTTCCCTCTGTCGAGATTCCCAGCCTGCGGGCGGCGACCATGAGGTCGTCCTCCCCCATTGGGGCGCCATTCGTGGGAGCGGCGGTCGTCGTGGGAGCGGTCTGCGTGCCTGCGTTGAACTCCTTCTTCGCCATTCCTAGCGCCCTGGCCAGCTCGGGAATCTTCTTGGGTCCGACGAGTATGAAGACCACTATGACTACGCCGATGATGGCAATCTCGAGCACGTCCATTGGTTGAAATCGTCAAGCGAGCGCTATTTACGTCTTGCTAAACCAAGGTCTCCTTCAGCGGCTCAAGATTACGCATGGGCCTGCATGGTGGCCGAGAGATGCCCTTTGCGCTCCCTCCAAAAAGGCGTTTCCACCCAGAAGACTTATCACGCCGACCAGAAGGCTGCGTTTTGATGAGCTCGGCGATCAGCCTAGTGAAACTCTACTGGGAGCTCTCGAAGCCGAAGATCATCATGCTCCTCGTGTTCACGGGCATCGCCGGGATGCTTGTGGCCTACAAGGAGGTGCACCAGACGATCTCAATAGTCTCTCTGGGGATAGGAACGGTAGCAATCCTTCTGGGCTCAATCGGAGCCGAGGTCCTGACGAACTACCATGACCGCGACATAGACAGCATGCTCAAGCGCACGCACAACCGCCCGATCCCTTCCGGCAGGGTCACGCCTCGCAACGCGCTGATTTTCGGTACGGTCACTTCGGTGCTCTCTGTGATACTTTGTCTTTACTTCAACTGGCTTGCGGCCGCCTGCATGCTCTTCGGCCTCGTCGACAACGTCGGCGTGTACTCGCTCTGGTTGAAGCGCAGGAGCTGGCTCAACATCATCCTCGGGGGGGTCTCAGGAGGCATGCCGGTCCTCGTCGGCTGCACCGCGATCGCGAATGCCATCACGCCGTTGGCGCTCTTCATGTCTGCCCTGGTGATCGTCTGGATCCCGACCCACATCTGGAGCCTCGCGATCAAGGAGAGGGAGGAGTACAAGGCCGCCAAGATACCCATGCTGCCGGTCATAGTAAGCGAGCGGGTGGCAACAGTCTGCATCGCCTTCACCAGCTCGCTCTTGGTGGTCTTCTCGCTAGCGATCCTTCTGGTGCCGAACGCGGCGAGCCCGTTCTACATCGTCTCGGCCGCCGCCCTTGGCGCGACGATCCTCGGCTACAGCATCAAGCTCGCCATTGACAGGACCACGAAGACCGCCTGGACGCTCTTCAAGCTCTCAAGCCCCTACCTAACCGTGATCTTCATCGTCATTGTGCTCAACATCTGGTTCTTCTGAGCTCGGATGCTCTCGTTGTAAAGAGACGTCGTATCGCTGCATCAACAATTGTTGAGCCTGCCGCTTCTAAGGCCCGTCCGCTCTCCAAGGGTCCAACAAGCAATGGAAAGTCTTGAGCATAGGCCGAGACCACTTGCTAGCCTGGTTTCCGCAGCGGATGCTATAGCGCTCATCGCGGTGCTGCCCCAGAATAACACCGAATACTCCTCGATTGCCGCGGAGTCTGGCGCCGACGCGATAATGGTGGGGATCGACAAGACCGACTCGACCCTCCCAGGTCTCTTCGGGAGCTTCGACCTCATGGAGGACTCGATAAACTCCATCCTCAGCACCGCAAGCGTCCCTGTCGGCATCTCGATCGGAGACTCGAGGCCATTGATAGAGGAGAACTGGGAGCGGATAGTCTCGAAGCCATTCAGCTTCGTGAACATGTACGCCCACCACATGCCCCCGTTCGTGCTCGAGGACGACAGGGTCGAGAAACTGATCACCATAGGCCCAGGGGACATGCTTGAACAGGTGAAGGGCATCTCAGAGATGGAGGGGGTCATCGCTCTCGAGTCCGCCATAGTCGCCCCACAGGGAAGGAATCACATTTTCAGCACGCTGGACCTTGCCACCCTGGGAGTCCTTGCGAGGCTCTCATCGAGGCCGCTCATGGTCAGGACCCAGAAGAAGATGAGCGTCGCAGACATGCAGAGCGTCATCAGATCGGGCGTGCGAGGGGTATGCGTCGACGCGGCCTCGCTTGAGCCGGGGATTGAAGCATATAGGGATGCGTTATTGACCTTCAGGTCTCAAGTGATCCCCTCTGCCCGAACGCAGTCGCAGCCGTAGCAAGGCCCCCATCAAGGCGGTCATCCTGTGCGGAGGGCTGGGCACCCGCCTCAGGCCCTACACCTTGTTCCTTCCCAAGCCCATGCTCCCGGTGGGACCCAAACCCATCCTGGAGCACATCGTCGACTGGCTCAAAGCGAACGACGTCAAGGACATCGTGATAGCGACGGGATATCTTGGCAGGATGATCGAGCAGTACTTCGGCGACGGGGCGGACTTTGGGGTGAGGATTGAGTACGCCCGGTCGGACCGGCCGATGGGCCACGCAGGTCAGCTGAAGCTGGCACAATCCAAGCTCCCCGCGACGTTCGTCTGCCTCTATGGCGACGCGATTCTGGACTTCGACCTCAAGAAGCTCGTCGCGTTCCACGAGAAGAAGCGCTCCTTCGTGACCATGGCGCTCATGGAGTACGAGACACGGATGAAGTACGGCGTGATTCAGACCAATTCCGCGGGGCGAATCTCAAAGTGGAAAGAGAAGCCGGCGATCGCCAGCGACATCAACATCGGCTGCTACGTGGTAGAGAAGAAGTTCCTCGATTACATTCCGCGAGGCCAGGTCTACGGCATGAAGGAGGCGTTCAAGAGCGCGATGAAGGACGAGAAGGGGGTGTACGCCCTGAAGGTGAAGGGCACGTTCACTGACATCGGGGACATCGCTGCGCACAAGGAAGCGGACAAGGCCTACATAGAGCGATACGGCAAGATTCCCTGAGGACACGCGTTCGAGCCGCTAGGCTCTGGGAAAACCTTGGCGCTGTGTTTAAAACGCATGATAAACGACAAGTGCGCGCAAATCTAGGAAGCTACGAAGTGCCCAAACGATGCCTCAGGACCCCCTATCTCCGCAAGCAATAGCGCGCGCGGACCCTAAGAACGTCTATCGTGTGTATGAGGCCTGGCCCCGTTTTGCGGAGCAAGAGTCGTCACTCACGGTGGAGATCGGTGGCGCGCGCCATTTTGACCGCGTGATCTACGTGGCCAACGGCGGCTCCGCATCGGCGGGTGACATCATCGCCGACTGGTTCCTCGCTTCCGGAGGCGTCGAGGTGAGCGTCTTCAAAGGATACTTGCCGAAGGTGAACCTCTCGAGGTCGTTCGTTCTCGTGTGCAGCACATCTGGGAGCACTGAGGAGACGATCCTGCTCATGAAGAGGCTCGCGGCGAAGAAGGCGAACATGGTTGCGATCTCGTCCGGTGGGAAGCTCCAACACATGGCGATGGAGCTGAAGGTTCCCCACATCACGATCCCGATCGAGATGGCCCCAAGATACTCGCTGCCCCACGTCCTTTTCGCGGCCATCGCGGCGCTGAGGAGCGCGTCTTTGGTCGGGGAAAAGAAGTGGCACGAGGTCAAGGAGTCCATCGAATCCATGAAGAAGGTCGCGGCCTCTCTCTCATCAGGCTCACCCACGTCCCAAAACCCGTCGAAGCAGCTGGCCCAGGTCGTCGCGCCGGAAGGGGCTCTCCCCAAGATCTATGGGTCCTCCGTAACGAAAGGCGTGGCCGAGCGCTTCAAGGGCTGCCTCAACGAGAACGCCAAGATGAACTGCGCCTGGGCGTCTTCCCCGGAGCTCTTCCACAACGAGGTGGAGTCCTGGGAGACACCCGAGAGGAAGATGGTGCCGGTGTTCTTGCGCCACACCGCCGAACCCAAGTACGAGAGGGTGAGGCTCGACTCGTTCATCGACATCCTCGGGATGAAGGGGATCCGGAGCTTAGAGATATGGGGCAAGGGCAAGGGGAACCTCGCCCAGCTGGTGACCCTCGACTACATCGTCGACTTCGCCACTTACTACGCGGCTATTCTACGCGGGGTCGACCCCTTGAGCATAAAGATAATCGACAGGCTAAAGTCGACTGTCGTCAGTCCCTAGGATCGTTCTAAGTTATTCCGACCAGGTGCGCGAGCTCCTTTCTGCTCGCGGCGCCGAGCTGCTCCGCAGCCGCCTCAGGTGAGACCTCGTTCACGAAGACGCCCGAGCCTAGCTCCAAGCCAGACCAGTTGGAGACCCGCGGATACACCTCGAGGTGCCAGTGGATCTGCTTCGTGGTCTTCTTCTCCGATGAGTTGTGGACGACGAGGTTGAAGCCGCAGTCGCCCAAGACCTTCGACATGCCCCCAAGGGTCGCCCTGAGGATGAGCGCGAGGTCCATGAGCTCTTTCTGGGACAGCTTGAGTATGCTAGTCTGGTGCCGCTTCGGGTAGATCCAGAACTCGTAGGAATGGGCCGACGCCCAAGGGGCGAAGGCGATGAAGAACTCTGTCGTCAGTATCTGGCGCGGCCCTCCCGTCTCTGAGGCCACGACCTGGCACATCGGGCATATCCCGAGCTCGTTGAGAGAGTTCTGGACGGTGACGGCCTCGGCCTCGACGACGGGGGGCAACCGTGGGATCGTGACGAGCTGGATGTGCGGGTGGTCGATGTGCGAGCCTGCGATCTTTCCCTGGTTGATGAATATCGCGACATAACCTACGCCGCGCTGCGCGTAGAGCCACCGCGTCTTGTCCTGCATGGTCGCCAGCACGCTGGTCCACTGGTCGATGTCTATCTTGGGGAAGGCCATGTCGTGCTTCGGGGTCGCCACCATGATGTAGTGGTAGCCGATGGCCGGCTCGCTGTAGTGGGGGGCCTCTCCGTATGATGGCGCGGCGTTCGGAGTCACTATCGGGAACTTGTCCGGGAAGACCCGCACCACCCAGCCGCGCACCGGGTCGCCCTCCGAGTCGGACTGCTTCACTAGGGTTTCGCCCATCTTCACGAGTACCAGGTCGGCCTGCGGGGTCATCTCCTCGTTGCCGGGACAGAAGGGGCATTTGCCCCCATGGTCTGAGAACGACTTGAACTGCGAGCGATTCCCTCTGTCGGATGTGACCACGGAGAGCTTGTCCGTGAAGTAATCTTTCCTTATCTCAACCATTGATGACACGTGTGTGATTCCAAACGATATATTACCTCTCCGCACCAGAAAATCTTCGTGACGCCGAAAAGGCCACCAGGTTTGGACTTTTTCGGGCCTGTGATGTCGTCACAAGCCCGTGCAAGGTNNGTTATATCCGGGAGAAATGCGCGGCGGAACGCAAGGAAAATATTCTTGACTGGAAGGAAGAAGGTTGGATACATCCTGCTGGACGGATGCAGCGATAGGCCCGTACCTTCCCTCAACTATTCCACCCCACTTGAAGTCGCGAGCACACCGAACCTGGACAAGATCGCGAGGCGTGGAAGGATGGGCAGGGTGATAACAGTCGGGCGGGGAATCTCTCCGGAGTCGGACATCGCAGTCTTCAACATGCTCGGCTATTCGTTCGACAAGGGCTATCCCGGCCGAGGAGTCGTGGAGTCGATAGGCTCTGGGATAGACGTGAAGGATGGAGACCTTGCGCTTAGGGGTAATTTTGCTACTGCGGTGGATGGGAAGATAGTCGACAGGCGCGCGGGGAGGGACATCACGGAGGAGGACGCCAAGGCGCTCCAGGAAGAGCTGAAGAAGGTGGAGCTCACCGACGCCGGGTTCGAATTCAGAAGCACCATTGGCCACAGGGCAGTGATGGTCATAAGGGCAGACGAGCCGCTTTCAGGCGAGATCTCGAACACAGACCCAGGCTACGTGCGCATGAAGGGGTTTGGGGCGGCCAGAGAGGCAAAAGAGGAGGAACCGATCCAAAAGTGCAAGCCCCTCCTGCGGACGTCTGCGTCGAAGAGGGCGGCCGAGCTCGTCAACGAGTTCTCATCTCAAGCGATGAAGATTCTGGACGCGGCGAAGGTGAACAAGGAGCGGAGGGGCAAGGGCAAGAAACCCGCGAACGTGCTCCTCTTCAGGGACGCGGGCTCCTTCATACCCAAGCTGCCCTCCTTCGAGGAGAAGCACCACTACAAGGGGGTGGCGCTGGTGGAGATGCCAGCAGAGGTGGGTATCGCGATCCTGCTGAAGATGAGGATGGTGAAAGTCGACGACCCTGCGAACCTATCCGCGAAGGCGAAGCTCTTCGAGAGGGAAATGAAAGAGGGGACGGTGGTCTATGCCCACATCAAAGGCCCTGACGAGTTCGGCCACGACGGGGATGCTCCCGGAAAGAGGAGGAACATCGAGGCAATCGACAAGGAGTTCTTCGCCCGAATCAGCGATGTGAGTGGCGATGAGGCCACCATAGCCGTGTCGTGCGACCATTCGACCCCCTGCGTACTCAAGATGCATTCTAGCGACCCGGTCCCCCTGCTGATCACGGGGAAGGACGCGTCGAAGCAAGACGGCTCCTGCAGGTTCACCGAGAAAGACGCGAAGCGCGGTTCGCTCGGGATCCTCGCGGGCAGGTCTGTGCTCAAGCGCGTTCTCTCACCCTAGTGGCGAGGGAACTATTTTGCTTAGGTTGGTTGGCCAGGCAGAGCCGAGCGCTTGGCCTTGTGGTTGATGAGGTCGCCGCCTTCTTCGGTGAAGAGCTCCTCAAGGTCCTGCCCCTTTCGCACTACAATGTGGTTTCCCTGCGCGTTGCGCATGAGGATGTAGGGCTTTGGCTGGCAGTGGAATTGGGACCCAAGCACGAAGGAGTACGCGCCGACGTCCCTGAAGACCACGAGCTTGCCGACCTCCGCGCCGCCCAGTTTTGACCTGCTTGAGGTCGGGAAGATGTCCAGCGCGTCGCAGAGCCTGCCTGAGAGAACGGTCTTGCGAGGGGAGGAAGTCCCCCCTGGGATGACCTCGACCGGGTACTCGTGTCTCAGCAGGGCCGAGTCCAGGAGGTTGTGATAGCCAGCGTCCACATAGACGTACCTGGTCTCGTCGAACCTCTTCACGTTGACGACGCGAGACACCAGGATCGTGGACTCTGCGGAGAGGAACCTCCCGCTCTCGACGATAAGAGTGAACTTCTCGCCGAGGTTCTCGCTGATGCTGTTGAGCTGCTCCAACACCTGGGAAGAGAAATCCGCGACGCTAGGGACCGTCTTTCCGTAGGGCGCCGGGAGGCCGCCTCCCATGTCGATGGTCCTTATGGGAAAGTTGCCGAGCTCGCGCCTCGCCCCGAGTATGAAGCTCTCGAGCTTCTCCAAGGCGACCCCGAAGCATGATGGGTCCTCAATCTGGCTCCCCAGGTGGAAATGGAATCCTTCGAATCTCAATCCGGGCGTCGAGAGGATCTTCCTCAGCAGCGAAAGCGCGCTGTCTTCGTCTGCCGAGTCGAGCGGCACTCCGAACTTTCCGTGCTTGATGGAGAACCTAAGCTCGGCCTTGACGCTGACCTCAGGGTTGACCCTGATGAGCACTTCGACGTCGCCTCCCACGCGCTCCCTCGCTTCGATGAGGTTGACGAGCCCATTGTAGCTAGAGACGACGATCTTCCGTACGCCGAGCTTCATGATGTGCTCGTACTCGGCCATGGTCTCCGTTATGCTCGTGTAGATGACGCTTTCAGCAGAGCCCCCGCACTTTAGCAAGAAATAGAGCTCGTTGCTCGCGGTGAGGTCGAACATTATCCCTTCGGAGACGAACGTCTTGATGACGCTGGGATTGTGGTTTGCCTTTATCGAATAGGCCACTCGGAAGTGCCCTTTGAAGTTCTGGTAGGCCTGCTCCAGCTCGCTCACGTTTTTCCTTAGCGCTGCCTCGTCGATGAGGAAGTAGGGGGTTCCAAATTTCTCAGCCAGACTGAATAATTCCTGGTCAGAGAACTTGGGTGTCACATTTCGTAGTCGTGACACAGTTGGCGCCCGATTTTCAGGCAATTTTGTTGTTGCGCAATCCCTTCTACAATTAACTTAAAAACATATTCCTAAAAAAATTTCTCGCACAGATTTTTTCTCGGAAAAAAGAATTCAGAATCAGTAATTGAAAATCTATTTGCGAGGTCCAAAAGAAATCCGAGAGAAAAAAGCGCGCAAAGATTTGAATTGAGACTAATCAGTCTGGACAAATCTGCGAAAAGGAAACGAGCCGTCGCGCGAATGGAATGCGCGAACTCGCGTCGTCCGTGCACCGAGGCTCAACTCCTGCGTGGTGTCTGCCTCCTTGGATCAGGGATTCCAGTCACGAACACTAACAGGACCGCAGCGAGCCTCTCCTCTGCGAGAGCGGAATCCTTCTGCGGCCCATAACCTCCGTTGGGTTCTACGGCTTCTATCGCCAAGTGTTTTTGTTCGTTGATGTTAGGGACGGTTAGAGCAGTTCGCCGGTGATCCTACTTGCCTACTTGGATCTCGATTGAGGATACGTTCCTCATCTCGCCTGTCTCGGTGCTCTTTACTTGCTCTGTGCTGATGTTGATGTTCTTCACAGAGAAGGTTCCGTTGCCCAGTCTCCTGGTGACGATCTCGGCCACGTCGACCGCTCTGCTAATCGCCATGCCTCTCGCCTTGATGGTGACTTCGCCGACCTGCGAGAGTTGGATGAGCGCCGACATCGCGTAGCTCATCACTGGCTTCTTTCCCACGTAGATGTGGTTAGAT
>PLCG01000021.1 GCA_003135575.1 Nitrososphaerota archaeon | reverse complement strand
CCCGATTTGGTCTCACCCCTTCGCCTCGATGGACATCGCAATCGCGCACAACGGCGATATCAGCTCCTTCGGGGCAAACCTGGAGCAGCTCAACTCGTGGGGGTTGCGCAGCCACGTAGGGACGGACAGCGAGGTGATCGACCGCTTGCTCGACCACCTGGTCCGCGTCGAGAGGCTCTCGCTCTTCGAGGCCGCGACCCTCCTCACGAACCCGTTCGAGAGGCAGTTCTCCCCCGAGGTGCGCAAGCTCCTCATCAGATACCGGGGCGCGCGCCTTGACGGCCCCTTCGCTGTCGTCGCGGGCTTCTCCGACGGCAACGACACCTACCTTCTCGCGCTCACCGACAGGTCCAAGTTCCGCCCACTTCTGGTGGGGGAGGACGACGACAGGTTCTACGTTGCAAGCGAGGAGAACCAGATCAGGAACCTCTCCAAGGACGCCGTCGTTTGGGCGCCCGAGCCCGGCTCGTTCTTCCTCGCATCCGTGAAGAAGGGGATACTCGAACCAGGCACGAAGAGGAAGATCTACTCATTCCAGTCAGGCGGGAGCGTGAGCGGGACCGCGTCCTCCCTCGGCACCTACGCGCACCCGCAGCACGAGCAGGTCGCCGTCCGCACGTCAGACCCGGTCACCACGCTCGATGCCTCGAACGTGGGCTTCAGCGAGATCAACGAGTTCCTGCGCAAGGCGTACCGCTCCGGGAGCGACAGCGTGACGATAGACAACGTGAGCGGCCATAGGTATCTCGGGATAGGGTTCTCGACGAAGGAGGGAGACGGCACTCGGAGAAGGTTCAAGGTCGAGCTCAACGGATATCCCGGAAACTGCCTCGCGAACCTCAACGACGGGGTCTCGTACGAGGTCCACGGGAACGTCTCCGACGACCTCGCCGACACCATGCACGCAGGCTCGGTCGTGATCCACGGCAGCGCCAGGGACGTCGCGGGCCAGACGCTCCAGGGCGGCCACATATTCGTGAGGGGTTCCGTCGGGAACAGGGCAGGCATACAGATGCGCGAATACAAGCAGGCGAGGCCCTTCTTCATCGTCGGAGAGACCGCGGACGACTACCTCGGCGAGTACATGGCAGGAGGCCTCTTGGCGGTTCTCAACCTCTCGGGTTCCGACCGGCCTGTGGGCAAGTTCGCGGCGACCGGCCTCGTGGGAGGCACGATCTACATCAGGGGCGAGATCGACCCGACCCAGCTCGGGCTCCCGCCGAGCCCGGAGGACATCATCGCCTACCTGCGCACCAGCGCCATCGACGGCGGCCTCTCCAAGGAGGCTTTCGAGAAGGTCTCGAAGCTCCGCTACCCCAGCGAGCAGGAGCTCGCAGCGTTGCTGCCCCTGCCTCTTCTCGCGAGGGTCCGCTTCCTCTTCTTCACCAGCAAGTACACCAAGCCCCTCCTCAGGGAATACAGGAACCTCAACCCCGCCGACGTCGAGGCCCTCAAAGGCGTGCTCGAGGACTTCTTCCAGGCCTTCAGCCTCCCAAGCTCTCTGCTGGAGACCGTCCTAGCTTCCAAGTTCACCGTCCTGAAGGCAGGGGACCAGAAGGTGGCTACCCCGATACCACCACAGGAAATCCCCGTGGAAGAATAGCCTGTGTTGCCATTGTGGAGGGATTAGCGATTTGCCGAGCAAGACCGAAGACCTCTGGTGGCTATTCACCAGGCAGACGATCAAAGTCACCCCAAGACAGAGCGTCCTCACCGCCGCGATGATCATGCACAGGAGGAATTTCAGGCACCTCCCAGTGGTCGACGAAAAAGGCAGGATCATGGGGATGATCTCGGCCCAGGACATCATCGACTCGCTCAACTTAGTCCTCTCCAAGCCCGACATCAAGACGACGGAGGTGATCGAGTCACTCGAGATCCCCGTGGAGAGGATCATGGTCTACAACAGCATATGCGTGGAGCCCGGGGACGGGCTCGCGGAGATAACGAAGAAGATGACCTTCCACAACCTCGGCGGCATGCCCGTCATCAACGAGCAGGGTGTCGTCCACGGGATCATCACACTGAGGGACCTCGTGGGGCTCATGGGGACGAGCTCCGATGAGATAGGCGTGCGCGTGTCGGAGATCATGAACCCCAACGTCATCACGATCAGGCAGAACGAGTACCTCTCTACCGCCGTCCGCCTCATGTCTGAGCACCGCATCCGCCGTCTTCCCGTCATGCCCGAAGGCAACGGCTCGGACGCGTGGATCCCGAAGGGGATTCTCTCCAACAAGGACGCGCTGGGCCACGTGGCCAGATTCGCCACGAAGGCTCCCACCGACAGTGGGGCAGCGCTCACTTGGAGCGTCCCGACCAGGTTCGACGTCCCCATCTCCGGATTCATGACTAGGGACGTGATGACGGTAAGCCAAGACGATGACATCCGTGTCGCGGCCTCGAAGATGATGATCTTCGGGATCGGAGGGCTCGTCGTGGACGACTCCCCCACAGGCCGCGTCGCCCTTGTGACCGAGAGGGACCTCGTCAGGACGCTCTCGCGGAAGAAGGGCACGAGCGTGCTCATGAACGCGCTCCAGTACGAGCTCGAGGTCGAGAAGGCGAAGACCCGCGCCTCCGGCGGATACGGCGCTGGCTCCCACGCGTAGGACCACGCGGCGGACACGAAAGCTTAAAGACTTAAGAAAAATCCGGGTAAACTTCTCGAGTGAGCTAGGATGGGCCATAGGAAACACAGTGCACCACGCAGAGGAAGTCTCGCATACATCCCCAGAGGGAGGGTCGGAGACTTCTTCCCCACGGTCCACAACTGGCCCAGGATCAAGGGCAGCGCGCCCACTCTGCTAGGGCTGCCTGCGGTGAAGGTAAGCACGATTCACACCATCACGATGGACGACAGGGCGAAGACGCCAAACTTCGGCAAGCCGCGCTTCAACCCGACCAGCGTCCTCGCGGTCCCCGACACTACCGTCGTGGGGCTCAGGCTCTACATCAAGGAGAACGCCGCAGAGAGGGCGGTCGGCGAGGTATTCGCCAAGAGCCTCCCGAAGGGCGTCGAGAAAAAGTCCAACACCGACCCCGAGAAGTTNNCGCCTGGAAGCCAAAGCTCTCCGGGCTCACGCGAATCTCCGCCATCGTCGCCATGACCCCCAGGGACGCAGGGATATCGCAGAAGCAGCCGATCATCTTCGAGGTGGGAGTCGGAGGCGGCGACATCGCGGCCCAGTTCGATTACGTCGCGAAGGTCATGGGAAAGCCCGTGAAGTTCTCAGAGGTCTTCAAGGCCGGCGGCTACGTCGACGTCATCGGCGTGACCAAGGGCCACGGCTACGAAGGCCCCGTGACCAGGATGGGAATCAAGAGGAAGCAGCACAAGTCCAGGAAGAGCGTCCGGGCGGTCGGAGTCATCGGCCCGTGGCACCCTGCGGCCGTCATGTACACGGTGGCGAGGGCAGGCCAGCACGGCTTCCATCAAAGGACCGAGTCGGGCAAGAGGATACTTACGATTTCTAACGGGAAGGACGCGCCGATCACACCGAAGGGTGGTTTCGAGCACTTCGGCGAGCTCACCACCGACTACGTGCTTCTCCGCGGGAGCGTCCCTGGATCGACCAGGCGTGTCGTCGTGGTCAGGTATCCGATGAGGCCTCACCCGAAGGCGAATACGGCGCCGGTGCAGGTCCTTGAGGTCAGCACGAAGATAGCAGGACGGAAGTAGTCATGGCAAACTCGGTGAAGGTCCTCGACATGAGCGGAAAGCCTGGCGACGAGATTCAGCTGCCCGGCGTCTTCTCCACCCCGCTTAGGCCGGACATCGTCCAGAGAGCGTGGTGGATACTCCACTCGCACGGCTTGCAGCCATACGGCCGCGACCCGATGGCGGGCGAGAGGACGAGCGCCGAGACGAGCAACCCGCCCACAGGCAGAGGAGTCTCGAGAATCCCAAGAGTGAAGGGAGGAGGGACCAACAGGGCAGGCCAAGGAGGAGGCGTCGCAAGCACCGTAAAAGGAAGGCTGCCGCACCCCCCTCGGTCGGAGAAAGTGATTTACCGCAAGATCAACGTCAAGGAGAGG
Organism: Nitrososphaerota archaeon; assembly: GCA_003135575.1. Lineage (GTDB taxonomy): Archaea > Thermoproteota > Nitrososphaeria > Nitrososphaerales > Gagatemarchaeaceae > Gagatemarchaeum. Next base: position 6,130 of record PLCG01000021.1, on the reverse strand, counting down.
AAGCTCGCGCTCAACACGGCCATCGCGTTCACGGGAGACGCAAGCGCCGTCGCTTGGAGGGGTCACAAGACCGGGAAGCTGAAGTTCCCCATCATCGTCTCGGACGACCTCGAGTCGCTTGAGAAGACGGCGGCCCTCGAGTCGTTCCTACAGGACCTGGGCCTTGCCGACGAGATGAAGCGCATATACGGCGGAGTGAAGCGGCGCTCGGGTACCGCGAGGATGAGGGGAAGGACAAACAGGAAGAAGGTCGGGCCTCTCATCGTGGTGAGCAACGACCGCGGCATCGGGAAGGCCGCCACGTCGATCCCCGGAGTCGAGGTCTCTTCTGTGGACAGCTTGAGCGTCCTACCGCTAGCACCAGGCGGAGTCGCAGGAAGGCTCACGCTCTGGACGACCTCGGCGATCGAGGTCCTTGGCACAAAGACGGCAAAGGAGGGCATGAAGGTTGAGGCTTGAGGACGCGCAGAAGGTAGTCATCAGGCCCTACGTCACCGAAAGGACGTTCGACCAGATAGCTCGCGAGAACAAGATCTGCTTCATGGTCGACAACAAGGCATCCAAGACGCAGATCGCACACGCCATCGAAGCGCTCTACGAAGTCAAAGTCAGGAACGTCAACACGCTGAGGGGCATCGGAGGCAAGAAGGCCTTCGTCCGCCTGGTCCCCGAGGACTCGGCGACCGACCTCGCCACTAAACTAGGACTGGTGTAAGCAATGGGAAAGAGAATTCTTCAGAGAAGGCGTGGTAAGGGCGGCCTCCAGTGGAGGGTGTCCGCGAGGGGCAAGATCGCGCCGGTACGCTACCCGCTCATGAGCCCCGACGCTCCCGGCCACGACGGCAAGCTCACGGTCAAGGCGATACTCGACGAGAAGGGAAGGAGCGCCCCTCTCGCGCAGATCCAATACGGAGACCACGGGGCGATAGCCTACATCCCCGCCGTCTCAGGGCTCGCGGTCGGGAACGAGATACAGCACGGCCTCGACGCCGCCATCGCTAACGGTAACATCCTCCCCCTGCAGAAGATCCCAGAAGGGACGAGGATCTCAAACATCGAGCTGCGCTCAGGCGACGGCGGGAAGCTGGTCCGAGCGGCCGGAGGCTCCGCGGTCCTCTTCTCAAAGGGAGAAGGGAGGGCGATCGTGAGGCTACCGAGCGGGAAGAGCATCCTGGTAAACGATAATTGCAGGGCGACTGTCGGAGAGATAGCGGGAGCGGGCAGGCTCGAGAAGCCATTCCTCAGGGCAGGGCCGAGGCACCACGCGATGAAGGCGAAGGGAATCCCCTACCCGAGGATGAGAGGAATCGCGATGGCGGTCGTCTACCACCCGTTCGGAGGCGGCAGGCACCAGCACCCCGGCAAGTCGACCAGCACCTCGAGGAACGCGCCGCCTGGCAGGAAGGTCGGCCTTATCGCGCCGAAGAAGACTGGCAGGAAGAGGCTCGCGAGGACGACCGTCGAGGTTAAGGAGAGGTAGGGAGAAGAGAGAGAGGCATGCCGAAAGAGTTCCGCTACCGAGGTTTCACGGTCGACCAGCTCAACTCCATGAGCACAGAGGCGATCCTCCAGCTCCTCCCGTCGAGGGCGAGGCGCTCTCTCAACAGGGGCATCTCCGACGACAAGAGGAAGCTCCTCGAGGACGTCCGCTCCCAGAAGGACGGCAAGCTCGAGGGCCAGATCAAGACTCACGCCCGGGACATGATAATCCTCCCCGTCATGGTCGGCGCCACGATCGGAGTCTACACGGGAAAGGAGTTCCTCTCGATCTCGGTAAAGCCCGAGATGATTGGGCACTACCTCGGGGAATATGCGATTACAAACAAGAAAGTCGTGCACGGGACCCCAGGCATCGGCGCTAGCCGCTCGAGCCTCTACGTCCCTCTAAAGTAGCCCGGCAAGAGAAGAAAGCGAGAGGACCCAAGCTTGTCTCTCGCAAGAGGCGACCGCTCACTCCAAGAGGAGCTCGACTGGGCCATGGCGAGGCTGGAGAAGGCAGGCTTCCACGTCCGCTCGAAGGTGCGGCTCCTCGTGGACCCGAAGCTAGACATCATGGGATACGCCAACGAGGTCGATGGCGTCCAGCACATAGTGGTCGCCGAGTGGGCGCTCCAGTCCGAGATGCTCGGGGGTCTCCTCTTCCACGAGCTCGCGCACATCTACCACACTGAGCGGCACTCCCCCTCGCACAAGTTCAAGGTCACGAACGCGATAATCACCGAGTTCAGCCAGAGGGAAGGCCTCAACGAGCGGGAGACGGGGTACCTCGTGGAGGGCTTCAACCATCTCCAGAACATCATGGTGGACGACATCGTCTTCGCCGTGATGGAGGAATCCGAGAGGAGGCAGGCGCAGAGGTTCTTCTCCGGGTGGCTCACCGAGAACCCCTCGGGATACGCGCTGGTCGACTCCTCCGCGCTCTCTAGAAACGCCTTTGCGATAGCGTCCCTGAAGAGGCACAGCCTGCTCGACGAGGGGGAGCCGAACGCGGGAGAGATGGCTGCCCGGAGCCGGATGCTCACAAAGGCCCTCGGGGACGGCGCCAAAGCGAAATACGATGTCATCGAGGATTTCCTGGTAAAGGCCGACCCGAACTGGGACGAGGAGACCTTCCACAACAAGCTCACCTTCTACCTCGACCTTCTGGTCGCCCTCCTGAGGGAGAAAGACCAGATGGAAGACCTGCGCTGAGGAAAAAGGATTTACCTTCGAACCCACGAGTCCACACGTTTGAAACTCGGGAACCTTACCGTCGCAAGCAAGGCCTTCGCGCAGCACGGGAAGATGCCAAAGCAATACACCCCAGAAGGGGAGAACAGGTCGCCCCCCATAGAGTGGAAGGGCCTCCCAGCAGGCACCAGGCAGCTCGCCCTGGTCTGCCACGATCCCGACGCCCCGCTCCCGACCGGCTTCACCCATTGGGTCCTCTACGGGATCCCTCCGGACACCGCGAGCATCCCCGAAGGGGGAGGCGCAGGTTTCACACAGGGGGTCAACGGGACCGGACGGCCGGGCTACTTCGGGCCTGCCCCTCCGCCTGGCCACGGGCTCCATCACTACTACTTCTGGCTCTACGCCTTGGGGGACGGCCCCAAGCTGCCCCCGAATCTCAGCCGAGAGGCACTCTTGGAGGCGATCGGAAAGAACGTCCTCGAGCAGGCGCGGCTCGTCGGGACCTACGAAAGATAGCGAGTCTCCGTTACCACTTCGCGGCTTGCCGGACCTTCGCCACGGCCACAGCCTTCCCGTTCCGCCCGTTGGGCTCCTTGCGGCCCTCGACGCTCAGGGAGACGAAGAATTTCTCCACGATCGGGGCAGGATACATCTCCTTCATCTCCCTCGGCTGCCCGTCCGCGAAGACCCTCTCGGGAAAATACTTCGAGCCGAACGCGACGTAGCTCATCAGGATGGGCAGCGTGTCCCAGCCCTTCTCCGTGAACTTCCACGAGACCTTCTTGGGGGACGCCGACTCTTCTATCCTGTTTACCAGCCTGGAGGCCTCAAGCTCCCGCAACCTCCTTGAAAGGAGACGCGGGGAGATGCCCTCCACCGACTCTAGGAGCTGGCTGAAGCGCTCGTTCTTCCTCATGCCGATGTCCCTCAGGATCTCCAAAGTCCACTTCTTGCCGAGCACCTCAAGGGTGGCCGCTATGGGGCAGTTAGCGACTGGAATCGCAGGGCGAAGGACCTCTCCCTTCTCCAGCGCCTCCCTAACAGGGGTCTCGAGCGTCAAAGCGGCTCCACAATCATAGAGTTCCCGCCTAAAAAGCGCAACGCTATAGACTCTGTTCGACCATGTCCTTCAACTGATTTATTGAGGCTAGGATGACCTCTGGACTCGCTCTTGCCCACCAAGGACAGACTCAGCCGAATCTTCGAGAACGCCCGCAGCAAGCCGGATGTCACCGCGATCGTCAACGGAGCCCACGCGGACCCGAACTTCTTCTACATCTCCGGATACAGGAGCGGGCTCTTCGAGGGGAACATGCTATTCCTTTTCCCAGACAGGCACGTCGAGATCCTGACCAACCCTCTCGAGGAGGAGGCCGCAAGGCAGAAGCCGGAGTTCAAGGTGCACGTCGAGAGGAGCCACGCCCCGTTGGAGCGACGAAAGATGGTCTCCTTCATCCTCAAGGGCTGCAAGCGCGTCGGCGTGAACTTCCGGGGCATCTCGCACCGGGATTACCAAGAGCTCAAAGGGATGCTAGGCTCGAGAGAGGTCCTCGACGTCTCCGGAGCCTTCGACTCGTCCAGGATGATCAAAGACCCAGACGAGCTGAAGGCTCTCTCGAAGGCAGCGAAAATAATCTCGGCGGTGGTGGACGACGTGCCGAACCTCGTCGAGGAAGGGATGACGGAGAGGGCACTCAAAGCAACGATAGACTACCGCATGGTCGAGGAGGGCGCGGACTCGCCCTCCTTCGAGAGCATCGTCGCCTTCGGCGAGAACTCAGCGTTTCCCCACTACTCGGCAGGCGACAGGAAGGTCCGCAAGGGGGACAACATCCTGATCGACATAGGCGCGAGCTACCAGCGCTATTGCTCCGACATCACGAGGACCTTCTTCTTCGGGCAGGCGTCTGCGGATCAGAAAGAGGCCTATTCCACGGTCCTCGAAGCGCAGGAGNNAGGTGTCACTGGCAAGGCCGTCCACCAGATTGCGGCCCACACAATTGACCGCAGCAAGTTCAAGGGAAGGTTCACACACGGCCTCGGACACTCGCTGGGCTTGGAGGTCCACGACGGCCTCGGCCTGAGCCCTCGCAACCCAAACAAGCTCAAGAAGAACATGGTCTTGACCGTCGAGCCCGGTATCTACATCCCGAGGCAAGGCGGCGTAAGGATAGAGGACGACGTCGTCGTGACCAAGGACGCTTGCAAGGTTCTCACGACTTCCTCGAAGGACCTTATCGAAATCTAGCGCGCGAGACGGGTCGCCGAGTAAGGCGCCGCCAATCAGCAAAAGGGCCTCAAAATTTAGGCAATGATGTAATGAGAATTCGCATTCCTTAAATCCGCATCAGCGGAAACGCCCCCGTTTGCGTCCGAGGTCATTGGGAATCTCTAGCCCTGAGGGCCGAGAAATCTTCGAGCTCTATATCTCCGTCGAGTCCAGGCCGTCGGTCCTCGCAAAGATCGCCACCATCATGGGCGAGAGGAACGTCGACATCCTTTCCGGGCATTTGCAGTGCTCGGATGACAAGATGACCGGATACGACCTCTTCTACCTCGAGATGGCCGACGCGACGGTCACGCCGAAGGAGCTCGTGGAGACGCTGAAGGCTCTCGACTTCGTGGAGGACGCGCAGATCGAGCCAAAGTCGAAAGTGAAGTTCGAGACGATGATGTTTCCCCTGACCCGCTCTGGACACACGCGGGTATTCGTCCTCTCTGCCGACGGCTGGGCCGCGCTCATCAACTCGATACTCAACACCTTCGGCACCGCAGGGGGCGTGATACTTCACAACCAGGGCGTCTCCGTGGGCGGGGAGATAGTGGACAGCATCAGGACGCTATTCCACCTTCCCGGCGGGAGCCAGCTCGAGATGGAGAACCTGAAGGCGTACTTCGGAGCCGTCGGATTGGGCAGCCTCCAGCTTGTAGGCGGCCTGGGAGGCATGAACGTCACCATCGAGCAGCCCGTGATGTCAGGGCAGAAGACACCCGTGGTCGACCAATTCCTCGTGGGGGTTGTGAGGGGCGCCGCGATGAAGATCTTCTCCCGAGATTATGTGGTGCAAAACCTCACCTACGACGATGGGAAGATTCGCTTCAGCCTAGTCACGGCGCAGAACGCGTCGAACTGATCTCGGACCGCTGCAGAAGACAATTTATGCCCGCGACGCTCGCGGCGTCCCAAAGATGACGNNCTCGTCGCCTTCCTCTTTCTGCAAGTACCATCTCATGGCCAAGAAGAGCCTCGAGTCCGGATACAAGCAATGGAGCGAAGGCTATGGCGAGATGACCTGGAAGGAATATCTCCAGAAGGTCGCGCACAACTCCGAGACAGGTCAATGGGCGAAAGAAGTGGCAGACGCGCTTGCCAAAGAATCCATAGACTAGTTGGCCCATCCGCCGCCGACCGCGCTGCCGACGATTCGGCTCGATGGAAGATTCTTAGAGCATTCAT
>PLCG01000038.1 GCA_003135575.1 Nitrososphaerota archaeon | reverse complement strand
CCTTGGGGGAGCCCACCATGGCCTGCGCCACGCTGAGCCTCTGGACCATCCCCTTGCTGAGCTTGGCGATTTTGTAGTCCTGGTATTGGATCAGTCCGACGTCCTCCAGCAAGACAGGGAGCTGGTCGTCGGTCTGCTTGCGGCCGAGTCCTAGCTCCTTGGCGGTGAGCCGGAGAAGCTCCTTCGGCGACAGGAACGACTGGAGGTTGGGGAGCTCGGGAGAGTAGCCGACGTGCTCGAGCGCGCGGACGTGGTCGCGCAGCGGGTCCCTCTGCATGAGCCTCACGGTCCCGGAGGTCGGCCTGATCAGCCCGAGGAGCATCCTGATAGTCGTGGACTTGCCCGACCCGTTGGGGCCTAGGAACCCGACTATCTCTCCGGCCCCGACCGAGAAGGTGACCGGGCCTATCTCCTTGGGGCCATAGTCCTTGACGGCCTCAACGAAGCTGATTACTGCGTCAGATGTTACGCTCTCATCCTCGCGAGGACTGGTTGCGGTGCTTGGCGCGGCGGGACCTTTCTTCCGTCAGTCAACCCAGTGGTCGGGTTTCGAGGGTCCGGCGGAGCCCTGTTTTCTCTTCATCCTCACGCCGAGCGAGAGTGCGACTGCCCCCACCGCCAGCGAGATCCCGAGGCCAGCGGAGGCTGCCTGGAGCGCTGGCGCAGCGGCGGGCGTGTTGAGCGAGAGCGAGGTCGCGGTAAGCGTCGCGGAGAGGCTCGCCTTGCTGGTCTGAGCGGAGACGGAGTAGACCAGGTCGGACGGGAAGGCGGAGACGGTGCCGGTGATGGTCTGCGTCCCGTTCTTCGACACGATTGTCGCCGAGAACGCATAGTTCGTCACGGTGTACGCCTTGCCCTGGAATGTCACCTGTGAGCTGCCTTGCTGGGTGATCTTCGCGGTGACCGTGTAAGACTTGCCGGAGTAGCTGTAGCTCTCGTTCGAGATCCCCGGGAGATAGGGGAAGAGCGTCGAAGAAGAGTTCACGGTGTGAGAGTAGGTGAAGTTGGTCGATGCGGCCTTGACCGCAAGGAGGAGTATCGACTTTCCTGCGGTGGTGCTCGGGGTGACGCTCTCGTTGACCGAGACGTCTCTGGCGGTGCCGTTCTGGACGGCGTGGATGCTATAGGCGACGTAGCCTGAGGAAGGCGCGGAAGACGTAGTGGTGGCGGCCTGTGCGAGCGGGACCACTGCGAGGAGGGAGATGCTTGCGAGCAACAATCCCAGAGCTAGCTTCAAACTGGGTCCATGAATGGTAGGTCCTTGATAAGGGTTGTCGAATGGGAGCTCATCTTCCGGTTCAAGTCACGGGATGCGCGGGTCTGCCTGACCAGTCCGCGGGCGCGCGGCCGCCAACAGAAGCAAGGCAATCACAGCGAAGAAGATCACGGGAAGTCCAGCGGCCGGGAATTCAGGCGTCGGGGTGGGGGCCGCCTTCACGGTGATCTCGCCCACCATGAACGAGTGGTAGGAACAAATGTAGCCGTAAATCCCCGGCACGGTGAAAGTGTAAGAGTAGCGAAACCCAAAGAACAAGTTCCCGGAGCTGTCGGTCCATTCCATTCCGGGCGGGTTGTTAGGGGTCACAGTGTGCGTCGAGGTGTCGTTATTCATCCAGGTCACCGTGTTGTTTACGCCGATGACGACGGTGATCGTGTCCGGTGAGAAGCTTGGCGCCCCCCTCGTAATCGTCACGAGGACTGGGGGCTGAGCACTGGCGGGACCGGCTGCCCCCGCGCTAGGCAGGATCGCCACGAAGACCAGGACTGAAAGGGCGAGGTTGGTGGTGATTTTCAAGCTCCCTGGGCGACTGGTCGGCAGTCGATAAAGGGTTGTCGACGAGAGGCTTCCAGGGCGGAACTCCGGCGCATCCTAATTCCGATGAAGGAGATTACTTTTCTATGTCCCTGTTAGCAACACCTATGCGGATGAATGTCCGACGCGGAAGAAGAAGGGCTAATAGCGTAAGGAAGCCGCTCAAGCGGCCGTTGAAGAAGTCGCCTTCCCGGGCTCGCGTTTCGCGAGGTAAGCCTTCTAGCAAATCCAAAAAACCGCCTCCGGTCAAGCGTCCGAGAGTCGAGAAGATGAGCGAGGAGGACTTTGTCAGAGAGGCGCTCCTCACCGAGACGGGCGCGCACTTCGAGGTCATCGCGCCGCATCCGGCGTTTCCCCTCGCGGTGGACAAGCTCGAGTGGTTCATGAGGTGCCGCAACCGGGAGGAGATAACGAAGGCTCCCTACGTCAACGCCGTCTGGAAGGAGAAGGGCGGCAGGTTCTGGTTCGAGTCGCTCGCGATAGGCGACACGGTGGAGTGGATCGAGCTCGCGTACGGCGAGGAAAGGGCCACCCAGTCGCTCGACTTGGACTACTCCGGGTTCGACGAGCCGACGTTCCTGGCGGAGTTCCGTCGGAGGTTCCCGATCGTCCTCGACAGGGTGAGGGAGTACGAGGCTGTCGCCGAGCGCATCTCGAAGAGCGCGGGGGTGCACATGGAGCTCCGGCGCGTGGGCTCGAGGGGCCTGCTCGTCTTCACCTTCGCGGTCCGTCTGGACATGCCGGAGCGTGCGACCTTGAAGCCCTTGGGCTCTGCGATAGGGAAGAGCGTGTCTGCGCTCAAGCAAGCTTACGAGGAAGTCACGAAGCTCTGAAGGCTCTCTTTAGGTGACCATGCCTGAGGCGGGCTGCTCGACGTCCTTCTTCGCGCCCGCCATCGCGACCGTCGCGGCTATCTGTTGCTTCATGGATCCAGTGATAAAGAGGCTCGCGACGACAGACATCACTCCGATGCCGAGGCCTACCCAGAAGAGGGGGATGACGGAGTTCGCGAACGCTATGCGCAGCTGCGGGACGAAAGCGGCTAGCTGAGGGCTCTGGGCAGTCATCTGTGCGAGCGCGGCGGGNNGGGCGTCGCAAGGACTTGGCCGACTAGGTTCGGGTTGCTGAGAAACGGGCCTGCGCTGGCTCGCGCCTGGGGGGGCAGGGCCAGCAGGATGTTGCTCAGCTGCGAGCCGAACGTGTTCGCCTGGATGGTCCCAAGTATTGCAAGGCCGATTGAGCTTCCTAGGTTGCTCATGAATTGGGCGAGAGACGAAGCCACGCCAATCTTCTCTCTAGGGACGGAGTACTGGACCGCGATGACGACGCTCGCGAAGGTGAGACCTGCTCCAAGCCCCATGACCGCCGAGCGTTCTGCTATGTCAAGGACCGTCGAGGTCTGGCTAATCCCGGTCAGCAGGAACATGCCTAGAGTCATGATCACCAATCCGACGAACACGACTGCGCGATAGCTGATTCTCACCGCGAGCTGTCCTCCGATTATTGCGGTGACGATGAGGGGCAGCAGGAAGCCATAGAGCGCATTCCTGCCGTCGCTCACCGACCCTCCCATCGCTGCCTGCACGAAGAGGGGGATGAAGCTGATGACCGCAAAGAACGCGACGCCTCTGAGGAACGCGACGGCCGATGCTGAGGACACCGTCCTGCTCCTGAAAAGGTCCAAGGGGATAATCGGCTCCTTGGCCTTGCGCTCGACAACGAGGAAGGCGACGAACAAGACCGCCGCGCCCGCGAAGGTCGCTGCCTCTTGCCAGGAATACCACGGGTATGTCGACCCGCCGTCCAGCAAACCTAGTATCAGCAGGACGACCCAAGCTGTCAGGGTGCTCACGCCAAGGATGTCTATCGAAGAACGGGCTTTGGTGCTCCTTGACTCCTTGACGCCTATCATGATGAGCGCGAAGGAGATGATGCCGAGAGGCAGGTTGATGTAGAAGATCCACCGCCAGTTTATGGCTTCGACGATGTAGGAGCCCACAGAAGGCCCTACGACGGCTGCGATGCCGAAGACGCTCGCGAAGACACCCTGGACTTTGCCGCGCTGGGCCGGAGGGAAGATGACGCCCACGATCGCAAGCGCAATCGGAAAGAACGCGCCGCTCCCTATCCCTTGGATGGCCCTGAAGATGATGAGCTCGTCGATGTTCTGGGAGAGCCCGGAGAGTATCGACCCGCCCATGAAAATCGCGAGGCCCAGCACGAAGAATTTCCTCCTGCCGTAGAGGTCGGAGAGCTTCCCGAAGATTGGGAGCGCAACTGTCTGGGTCAGGATATATGCGCTGAATACCCACGCGTAAAGGCTGAGTCCGCCCAAGTCTGAGATTATCGTCGGTCCTGCGGTCGCGACTATGGTCTGGTCTAGCGCGGCGAGGAGCATTCCTGTGAGAAGGCCGCCAATAATTATGATAGTCGTGCGCCTCGGGGGGGCGCTCTGAGCAAAACTTCCGTTAGTTGGAGGAGAAGGCATACTCGACGCCGTCCCGCTCCCTGTGGACTCATGGATACTTGTTGACGGGGAACGTGTGGAGTCCGTCACATCTGTGCGCTTCATTTTCTGAATTAAGGCTCGCCCGAAGGTGGTTTAATAACCTAAGTTATCAAATCGATATAGTTGCCCGAACGTCAGGCCTTCTTAGCGACAATCCTGTTCCTCAGCGTCCCTCCTATCGTCTTGGAGGAGACCTCGACGGTGTCGCCGACCTTCAGGAAACGTTCCGGCTTGGGGTTTCCCTCCCCGTCCCTCTCGCTCGAATCCGCCGCCGTCCCTGCGCACGTCCCGGACGCGATTACATCGCCCGGATTCAGGACTATGTCGGCCGATAGGAACTCGACCCACTCGCCGAACCCCCGAATCATGTCCCTCGTGTTTCCCGTCTGCCGGACCTCACCGTTTACCGACGTCGAAAAGTCGATGTCCTGAGGGTTGGGAGCCTCGTCCTTCAGCGTAACGACAGGCCCTAGAGCCCCGGACCCTTGGAAGTTCTTCACCCTGGCGAAGTTCATCACGCCCTTGTCCATGTTGTCGCGCAGGGAAAAGTCGTTGAAGAGGGTGTAGCCGAGGACATGCTCGAGCAGGTCAGAGCGCTTAATGTCCTTGCCGCGCTTCCCTATTACCAGGGCGACCTCCCCCTCGTAGTCCAGCAGCCTCGTCCTAGAGGGGTATTGGACGTCCTCCTCGGGGCTGCTGACGCTGCTCCCCATCTTGTAAAAACCCCACTGCGGGGTGCTCAGCACCTCGGCCCTCGCGCCCTCGAGGGTGAGCACCTGCCTCTCCTCACCCATCGTGGCCGGCATCTTCGATGACAATCCGACGACGTGGTCCGCGAAGTTGCGGCCGATGCACATGATCTTGAACCTCGAGCTGTCGGTCACCGGGGCCGCGAACTTCACCTCGCTGACGGCGAACGCGACCTGCTCGCCATTCCGCCCTTTGAGGCCCTTGAGATCCTCCCTCGCAAGGTCGGAGACCTTCCGTGCGGCCTTCAGCGCCTCCACTCCGCCCTCGACGAACGCCCTGAACGTGTGGCCGACAATCGCCTCGGCTTCCTGCTCCGAGGAGAGATAGGACGCCGTTGCCCACTGCAAATCAACTACGTTTTCGCCGACCACGAGCCCTACTCGTTGATGCGGCCCAAATACTGCTAGCTTCAAGAAACTTTTCCGGCTAACCTAACTTCGTCTAATGAGCTTTTCAAAATGCAGGAAAATGGATTGGTCGGGCGCACGCGATGTGCGCCTGACTTGGCGTTCCCTAGTTCTGTCTTGGGGTGGTCGCGAACGCGACGGCGTTCTCGTCGACTGCCTTTGAGCCGATGTCCAAGACTTCGTCGACCGAGGAGACAAAGATCTTTCCGTCTCCACTCGACTCGGTGGTGGATGCGTTGGCCATGATGGCGTTGATGACGCCCTGTGCGTCGCTGTCCTTGACGAGGATCTCAAGCTTGAGCCGCTTGATGTATTCCTCTTCATAGGTCCACTTGCCCTTTGCAAGGACGGTCATCGTCTCTCTGCTGCGACCTCTGCCTGCGACTTCCTCAACTGTCAGACCGCTGACGCCGAGCTGCTTGAGCGCCGCGTCGACGGCTGGGAACTTTTCCCTTCTGATGATAGCTTCAATCTTCTTCATAGCTGTTTTCGCCTTGAGCATTAAGAGCGGGCCTTTGATTTAAGGCTTATGATTAATTCTTACATTTGGATTTTTGTATTATATAGTGTGCAAACGTTTGGGTTTGAGCTATAAAAGCCGAAGACCCAAGCGTGTTCGAGCCCTGCAGAGCCTTCGCACATATGTCCAAGGCCCGTTTTCGCTTTCGTCCGACCACTCATATGGTTTATAGGCAAACATCGGGCGCGCAAACGTGGCGGTTTTTATCCAATACAAGTGGATCGCTCTCACCAACACCACGCTCGGCGCGACCATGTCCGCGGTCGACGCCAGCATCGTCCTCATCGCGCTGCCGACCATCGGAAAGGACCTTCCGAATGCCTCGCCCTTCGACCTCATCTGGGTCCTTGTCGGTTACCAGCTCATAATTTCCGCCGTCCTCGTCAACTTCGGAAGGTTGAGCGACATGTTCGGAAGGGTGAGACTTTACACCTTCGGGTTCGCCCTATTCACCGCGGCCTCGGCCCTTTGCAGCCTCTCGCAATCCGGCGTAGAACTTGTCGCGTTCAGGATGGTGCAGGGACTAGGGGCAGCATTCCTCTTCTCCAATAGCTCTGCGATCCTCACGGACGCTTTCCCGTTCGAGGAGAGGGGAAGGGCGCTCGGCACAAATGCGGTGGCGATCTCCGTCGGGGCAGCTTTGGGCTTGGTTTTGGGCGGCTTTCTCACGGCCATATTCGGATGGCGGGCGATATTCTGGGTAAACGTGCCAATCGGCATCGTGGCCACGGTCTGGTCGCACTATCGCCTCAAGGAGCAGTCGGTCCGGAGGAAAGACCAGAAGCTCGACATCCCGGGAAACATCGCTTTCGCCGCCGGGGTGTTCACGCTCCTCTCGGGGGTCTCGCTCTATGCGGTGACGGGAACGGACGAATCGCTTGTGTTGGGGCTCGTTGGGGGCGGCCTCGCCCTCCTTTGCATTTTCTTCTACGTGGAGACCAAGGTCGAGGACCCGATGCTCAAGCTCACGCTCTTCAAGAACCGCCTCTTCGCGGCGGGGACGATCGCCATCCTCTTCAACTCCCTTGCGAGAGGCTGCGTACTTCTGGTACTCGTCTTCTACTTGCAGGGGCCGAACATGAACCTCAACCCCCTTGAGGCTGGGG
>PLCG01000112.1 GCA_003135575.1 Nitrososphaerota archaeon | reverse complement strand
GAGGAGCTCGACACGCTCGACGTCGTGATGGTCGCCGCCGAGTTCGGGCACGGGAAGAGGGTCGGCAAGATAAGCGACTACACCTTCGCCGTAAGGGACGGGGAGGCGCTCAAGGTGATAGGCAAGGCGTACTCTGGACTCACCGACAAGGAGATCGACGACATGATGGTCCGCATCAAGAAGATCGCAATGGGGGAGACGGGCTACAGGCTGCAGGTGAGGCCGGAGATAGTCCTCGAGGTCGCTTTCGACAGCATCCAGAGGAGCGACAGGCACGACAGCGGGTACGCTCTCAGGTTCCCCCGCATCAAGCGCATCCGCGACGACAAGAAGGCCTCGGACATCGACACGCTCGAGAGGGTCAAGGAGATCTACGAAGGTCAGAAGGTCAAGGCCGAGGCCGCGTAGAAGACCCGGAGCTCCCTCGCTAGCGACTCGTAGTCGGCGACCCCCCTGCCGACGAGGGAGTCGAGGAACGCCGTCCTCCTCTCGAGCTCGGCGGAGACTCTCTTCGCGGAGTGCCCAAACCCCTGACCCCTCTTCCCGAGGCTCGCGGAGCCTTCCAGCGNNGGCCCTGGGCCTCGCGCGTGAACACGCTCCCCCACGAGCGGCTCGGCCCCTCGCCCGTCGGCTCGATCACGCTCTGAACGAAGCGAACCCCTCCCTGCCCCCTCACCATGAAGACCACGGCGTCTATCAGGCCGAGCGAGGTCTGCGCCACCGAGAGGGGGGGCTGGGTGAGCCTCGTGGTGAGCCCCTCCGCGTTCGATGCGTGGAAGGTCGTGAGGCACCCCGTCCCCGTCGCTGCTGCCTGGAAGAGGGCCTGCACCTCCTCCCCCCTCGACTCGCCCAGGACGACAAAGTCTGGCCTCTCCCTGAGGCTCAGCTTCACCAGGTCGAAGAGGGTCACGTCCGCACCGCTCGCGCCGTTCGCGTAGCGAGTGTGGAGGGGCTTCCAGCCCCCCTGCGGGAGTGTGATCTCACGCGTGTCCTCGATCGAGAGGACCTTCCAGTTCGGGTTGAGGACCGTGGCCAAAGCGTTGAGGAGCGTGGTCTTTCCCGAGGCCGTGACGCCCGCGATCACCACGAAGCCCTTCATCTCGAGAAGCAGCCAAAGGTAGGCGGCGACCCTGGACTCGAGGGTGCCGGAGCGGATGAGCTCGGATACCGTGTACGGCGTCGCGCGGAGCTTCCGTATGCTGAAGGAGCTACCCAGCGAGGTGACCTCCTTCCCCCAAGTCGCGGCGAGCCGGTACCCCTCGGGGAGCACGCAGTCGACCACCGGTGAGGAGACCGAGAGGGAACGGTGCGAGCGCTGGACGAGCCGCGCGACGATGCTGTTGAGCTCTTCCTGCTCGCGGAAGAGGACGTTGCTCTCGAGCCAGCCGTGGGAGTTGTAGCGCTTGTGCCAGACCTTCACCGGCCTTCCCGGGCCTTCGCACGACACGTCCTCGAGCTCCGGGTCCCTTAGCAGCGGGTCGACCAGCGAGTATCCTAGGATCTCCCGCATGAGGTAGTGCGTCACGGCCTTCGCCTCCTCCTGCTGCTCCGGCGAGCGCTCCTCGAGGTACCCCGCCCTTCTGAGCTCCGCGAAAAGGTACCCGAGCGGGTCCACGGAGATGACGGGAGAAGGGGCGAGCCAAGTCGACAGGGAGTCTATCGCCTCGGCGACCGTCGCGGCGACCTCCGGCCTCATGTACGGCTCCTTGACCAAGTACATGCCCTTCCCTCGCTCGTCGTAGACGTAGACGGCGAAGCTTGACCGGTAGGGCGCCCCGCCCGAGGACCTCAGCTCGTACTCGACGACGTAGTTCTCAATCAGCCGCCCGCCGTGGGGTGGCTCGAAGGGGATGGTCTGGAGGCCGGGGTCNNCCGAGAAGCCCAGGCTCTTGGTTCCAAATATCATGCTCACTTGTCCGTGAGTGCCAAATGGGACGGATATCGCGCAGAGCTTCCCGGGCTGTAGGACGCCCGCGCACGTGGAAGACCAGCTGACCAGGCCCCCGTTAAGGTACGCTGCGGACAGCCTGCCCTGCACCCAGCCGTAATTGTAGACCCACGCGTAGGAGCCGCTCGAGTTCGACTGGACCGAGACCAGCGCGAGCAGCACCCCATAGTCCCTCGCCGCGCCTTGGGATGTCAGGGACAGGAGGCTCCCAGAGCTGCGGACCGAGCCGAGCGCGACGACACCGATGCTTCCCAGAAGCGCGATCGTGATCATCAAGATTGAGAGCGAGGAGACGACCTCGCTCACGCCGGCCCTCCTCCGCTCAAAGCGCGACAGCGTCGAACCCTCCCGAGGACGTCACGAGAAGACGGTGCGGGCCGCCGCCGTCGGGGATGTAGAACGTGAAAGAGGTGCCCGACAGCGGGCCCTGGATGGGAATCGAGGACTCGAAAGACGACGAGGGGTTCCATGTCGCGGGCACCTGCTGGCCTCCTGGAAGGGTGACCGAGCAGCTCGTTCCAGACTGGATCATGATCTCCTGCCAGCCAGGCCCTACGGCGACCGAGCTCCCATAGGTGCCCGCGACCCACGCGCGCCCGTCTGTGGTGACCTTCAGGGTTCCAGACTGCGGTGAGAGGACCGAGAAGAACGTGGTCATCCCTGCCGCGCAGAGCGAGCCCGACGTGGAATAGGATGTGCCGTCGAAGGCCATGACTCCGTTCCTCGAGCTCGTCTCGTCGAGGTTGAGGGAGGAGACGGACGTCGCTGACGAAGCGTTGACGCCGNN
Source organism: Nitrososphaerota archaeon (assembly GCA_003135575.1). Taxonomy (GTDB): domain Archaea; phylum Thermoproteota; class Nitrososphaeria; order Nitrososphaerales; family Gagatemarchaeaceae; genus Gagatemarchaeum. Next base: position 4,432 of record PLCG01000112.1, on the reverse strand, counting down.
CGATCGGCGTCTCTTCGTTGACGAAGACGGGCGCCGCGCTGACACCCGTCTCACGCTTCAGGCCTCCGTAGACTATCGACGCCAGCGAGAGGGAGAGGACGATCAACACGACCGTCGCCTCGTACTGGGCGATGGCGGCGCGGCTCCTGGTCTTCGTCATCGCGCCGCTCAGGCCTGGATGTTGAACGCCTTGGCCACCTGGTCGCCTATGACGGTCACCGTGAACGTCGCGAAGCCGGGGACCGGGAAGTTCGTCTTCACCTTCGCCGTGACCGAGTCGCCCGGCTGTATGTTCGCGACCCCGGAAATCAGGGTGATGTTGGCTGGGGCGGTCTGCCTAAAGTGGTTCGTGAAGGTGCCGTAGCTCACGTCCATGCCGACCAGCACCACGGGGACGTTCCCGTCGTTCTTGACGTCGAGGGTCATGGTCTCGCCGTCGGGCGACACGTTGGTCGCGACCAGGGTGACGGACGGGTTCTTGAGCTGCGCCACCACCATCTGCCTGAAGGACGTGTATAGGATGCCGCCCAACATCAGCGTTATCACGACGAGTATCACCGTCGCCAGGAAGGGGCTGATGGCCACCCTGCCGCGCCCACGAGTGTGTTTGAACTTCATTGCCTCTAAAGGCTTGAGCGATATTTAATCGCCCACCGTCGTTCACGCGACCCCGAACGCTAGCAGCGACACCAAGGTCGAGGCCATCAGGACGGGCAGGGCCAGCTGGTGCCGGACCGTCTGCGTCAGCAGCTTCGACAGGAGAACGCCGGAGAGGACGGAGACGGTCGAGACGGAGAGGATGAGCGACGTCTGAGAGTTCTGGACCGCGAAGACAGGGAGCCCGATGGGGACGCTCTGTTGGGCGAAGCCCGCGAGGAAGGTTATCGCGGCGACAGAGATGACCGGGACGATGGCGCCGATCAGCATGAACGGGATCATGGACTGGGTCACGCTCTTCCGCGCCTCCGCGACGCGCCTGAATAGCGACGAGAGCTCCTCCAGGTGCTCGAAGCCCGCCCCCGTCTCGAACNNCCACGACGGGTGCGTGACCCTCCGCTGGGCCTCCGTTGGTGTCAGCCCTAGCCTCGTCGACTGGTAGAAGGCGAGCACCGGCTCCTTGATCGACGAGAAGGCGTCGGCGCGGGAGCTGAGCTTCGAGAGCGCCTCCGGGAGGCTCACGCCCGCCTTGCTCTCTTGGGCGAGGTCGTGGAGCATCGCGCCGACCTCCTGCTCGCCCTTCCGTATCCTCGAGTGGTGCCGCCTCGTCTGGTAGAATCCCAGCAGGGAGACGGAAAGCGGCACGAGGATGTACTCTTGCGAGCCCAGCAGGCCGCTCCGGAACGCCAGCGTGGAAACCCCCCAAGCGGCGAGTGAGAGCGCGAGCCAGACCGAGGAGGGCGGCTTGTCGTAGACCACCGGCTGGATGGAGTCCGTGAGCACGAGGAAGACCGCCGCCGTCACGCCGAGGAGGGCGAACGAGGCGAGGAAGAGGAACGAGGATGTGAACCCCGAGACGGTCGCGCCGACCATCTCCAGTCCCACGGGGAAGAGGGCGAGGAGGATGAACGTGACCTCCGCGAGGGAGCCGACGGACGTGCTGAAGGAAGTCCACGACTGCTCGAGCTTCTGGATCTGGAACGACGTCTCCTGCCGCACGAACTCTGAGATGTCCTTGCCGGTCGTTAGGGTCTTCAGGAAGCCCTCGACGAACGCCCTCACCCTCGCGCTCGGATGCCGTGCGAACGCCTTCTCCGCCACGCCCATGGGAGAGCCCGGGACGAACGCGTCGTCCCGCGCGAGGATGTCGCCCTCCCTCGTGAAGGCCGGGAAGACCCGCGCCCCGATGGCCGAGACGCGCTTGAACCCCTCCTGGAGGGTCGGGTTCGCCTCGTGCACGAAGACAGAGAGGGTCATCAGGAAGAAGGGGAGCTCCGCGTCGGCCGCCCTCCTCCTGGAGTTCGCGCGGGAGAGAAGGACGACCAGCGGCATGAGCTGGACCATAGCGACCGCCCCGACAATGAGGAGGGCCTGTGAGGTCGGAAGCACTAGCAACGCAACGGCCTCAGCTGGTGCCAGCAGCACGACTAATGAGACGAAGAACCTCGAGTACGTCCTCGGGGACACGAAGAGGCTCGCGGAGGCCAGCATCGGCCCGAGCCTCGCCTGCAGTCTGGTTGCGAGGCCCGGGAGGGGACAGAGCGACGCCACGCGCCTCAGCAGCGCTTCAGAAGAGAGCCTTTCCATCTCGGAGTAGGATGATTTTGCTTTTAAGCGGCACGACAAACTCCTAGCGGCGTGTATTACCAGCTGCTCATGCTCGCGTCGTTCTTCCTCGCGGGCTACCAGGACGCAAGGGAGCGGCTGGTCTCCGACTATTTCTGGATCCCCGGGATCATAGCCGCGGTCCTGGTGGTCCTCTTCCTCCCGTCGATGGACTTTCTCTTGCTCGCCAGGATCACGCTGATCGGCGTCATCGCTTTCGCGTTCACCTGGTTCGGGCTCATCGGGCAGGCAGACGCCATCGCGCTCGCGCTCGTCGCCTCTGACCCGACTCCGTTCGCCCCGATCCCGGTCCTACTAGGCACGGGAGTTGTGGCCATAGCCCACATCGGTTATCTCTACATCAAGGGGACGGCGAGGAAGCCTCACGTGATTACGCTGGACGAGTTCCGGACGCAGGCCAAGTGGATCCCAAAGGCCCTCATCGTCAACGGGGAGCGGAAGGAGATAACGAACGATGTCAACGTCTCGAGGGAGAAGGCGGAGGAGCACGCCGGCGCCGGGCCGGAGACCGCAACGACGATGGTCGAGGTCCAGTACGGCGTCCCGCAGGTCACCTATATCGCGGCGGGTTTCGTCATCTACCTCATCTACCTGGCGATCTTCCAGCCTGCCCTCCTCTTTGCGTTCCCCTAAATCGCACGGGACTCTCGACAAAGCAAGAGTCAGACCACTATATTCTCTTCACAGAACGTGGTTGAGCCAAAGGGAATCGATGTTTGATTTCCCGAGTTGGAGTGCGGCACTTCAATCGACAACGGTGAAGCCGACCCATCGAGCTTCGATGCGACAACGCAAGTCGTGAATCCATAGGTGGTCGCCCCGGGAATCGGGATTGTTATGTTGGTTGAATTCATGCCGTAGAATCTGCCCGTCCCCACCACAGTGCCTGACCCGCCCGTTCCAAGAGTAACATTGTAGATTGCTCCCCAAGGACCATTGTATTTGATGTTCAGAGAAACGGTCTGGTTGAAGGTGAGGCAACTGGCTGTGGTGGGTGTTATAGAAACAATAGTAACACCTTGGACGGAGGTGCATGTGGAGAATTCTGTTGTTGTAAAGGTGGACTGTATTCTTACCGTGGTCGTCGCGGCGGTTGTAGTGGTGCTTGTCTGGCTAAGACTTGAGCCAACGAGAGCGTAAGTTACTACCGCCCCCAGAAGTAATCCGATTGCAAGTGCAATAGCCACGTTTTGGCCATTCAAGAAACCGAATCAGCGACCCTCCTCTCTTTGGAGACAGCCCGCTTAATTAGGGCTTTCCACCCTAAAGGCGAGGAAGCCGAAGGCATCTCCTGAGTCGCACCACTAAGTCCCAAAAGCCTCGTCTCCCTAAGACGCATCAGAGCGTCGCAAGGCAAGAGTAAAATGCAGACCGAGGCGGTCGACCATCTCGGTAAGGGACAATGGTAAACTGGGAGTCGATTCTGGCTCTGTCAAGTCTACTGGATTTTTCGTAGACCTGGCTTCGAGGATTCTGCTCGGAGGATTGGAGCATGCGTCGTCNNGGGCATAGCCAGCTCCTATCGGTCAGCTTGAGTTTCTTGTTGATGTACCCGCAGACGTGGCACGTCTTCGACGTGTATGCTGCAGAGACATACTCGATGGGGACCCCGGCCCACCTCGCCTTATAGTCGATATACGTCTGCATTTGCCTGAACGGCCATTGGGCGATTCTCCGTCGGGTCGCCGTTCTTTCTCCGTTTCCCTTTTGGTGGATGTAACGGATTCCCTTGAGCCTTTCAAGGACTATCGCCTCGTTGTTTGCCCTCGCCTTCTCGACAATGAGCGTCGAGACCTTGTGAAGAGCTTGGCTCACGCGCTCCTTCTCCCTGCTTGAAGATGCGAACTTCCTCTGGAGCCGGCTATCATTCGGATGTCTTTGGTAGAATCTGGAGCGCCTTACGCCGTAGAGTGTGTGGACCCTAGCGACCTCGGAGAGGTCATGCCTGGTCCCATCGCTCCCGACGATGGACTTTTCGTTGAGGTCATAGCCGACCTTCCGGGAAGGCTCCATCATTGGCGTCTCCTTGGAGAAGGTCACGACGATGGACGACTCTGTCACCGTCACCGAGCCCCGCTTCAGCGTCTTGTCCATCAAGAACGAGCGCTGGTACTCGCCATATTGCAATGGGATTAGGATTCGCCCCTCT